>CAYJNX010000091.1:0-9366 GCA_964371525.1 uncultured Akkermansia sp.
GGTGCAGTATTCACGCGCATCATCGACACCACGTGATTCCCAGAGGACGCATTTCATCCCTGCGGCGGCGAGGACTTCTGCGATGGGCAGGGCGGATTCTATACCATGATCCCACTCGACGCTGACTAACACATAGTCAGCATGTTTTAAGGAACGGTAGTCCTGATTACCGATCAAGCTTCTCCAGCGTTCCATCTGAGAGCTGGGCTGAGCAGATCGCTGGACGATGACGGCGGGGATGTCCGTTCCGTCCCAGCCTTTGAATTGGAAAGTATCTACCTTCAGGTTCGGGTAGTTTTTCATATAGTCATCAGAGCCTGAGAATGCGGGATTGCTCGGTCTCAGCAGCGGATCGGCCTGACGCGCAGAGTACCACCACAGAAAACACACCCCCACCACACAGGCGAGGATGAATACGCCCATGCTGTAGTAAAGAGTTTTTTTGAACAGTGACATCATGCTGGATAACTTACCGAGCTATTATAGCACACAGAAATAATAACACAATGCTGGACTACCCTTCTCTGATTTTTTACTCACATATCATTGATAAACAAAATATAATAAAACAAAAAATCGTGTCATCCGAATTATTTATTTCTCATTTCGCAAGTAATGTGCTCGACTCGGGGCTATCTTTTCCAGCTGCTTCAGGAGCTCTTCCACCCGCTGCGTGCTGCCTTCGCCAAGGAAATGATTACGGTAGAGAGAGATGAGCTGAACCATCGCATCTTTGTCTCCCTGCGTGGCCATGCTCTCGTAGAGATCACGAGCCTCTTCCAGCCTATCCCACTCGAGGAGCAGTGCGGAGAGCTCGCGCTTGTTCTCTCTATTCACCCTCGCGGCATCGTCATGGCGCGCGATGGCGTTTCGTAGGACTTGCTCAGCGTCCTCGCTCTTTCCCATGCTTTCATAGCAGCGAGAGAGTGAGACGGCAGCGGCGGCGCAGCCGCGTTCATCGGCGAGTTGGTAGTGCGTGATGGCTTCTTGCTGTTCTTTGCTGAGTTCTCCTTCCAGACTCTCGCTCCATGGGTCTATGACGCGGTAGGCAAGCTCATAATGCGCATCGGCGAGCCCCGCTGACGCGGCATGGTTCATATAATGCAGTCCGAGCTCTTCGGCATCTTCTACCTGATCATCCAAGGTCAAGCCCTCAAGAAGCCAGAGTGCATAAAAGTAACAGGCCTCGGCATCTCCCTGCTGGGCGAGGCTGGCTAGGTCGCGCTCCCAGAGCTCCAATGAGGCATCATCGGGGGAGAAATCCCCCATCGCGAGGACGGCTTCCTTACCATTCGACATCGCGTACGCGCGAGCCTTGGAAAAGTACCGCAGTGCCAGTGCTGTGTCTCTCGTCTGCCCCCCTATGCCTAGCGCTGCATGCATGCCCAAGCCCAGCTGAACGGAATAGCGAGCGCGTGCATGAAGATCGCCCTGCTCCTGCACACCCAGCCCATCGGCTATGAGACGGAGTTCCGCGAGGGCGTCGTCGGGAGCTATCGAGTCGATAAGGCCTTGGCTTGCGAGGTAGAGTAATTCTGCCTTTGCCTCGGCATCCCCATTCATCGCGAGCGCATTGAGCCAGCGACGCGCCTTAGACAGGCGCGGTGCTCCTGCGCTGTTCAAGTACAGGAGTGCTAGCAGCTTCTGCGCAGGCTTGTACCCCTGCATCGCAGACTGGAGCAACCAGCTGCGGCGTACCTGTGTCACTCGGTCCAAATCATGAAAGGTGAAGGCGACCATGGACAGCCCCACACTGTACTGCGCCATGGCATCACCGTTCTGCGCATCAAAGGCGAGCTCGCGCCCCTGCCCCTCGATGGGGTTAAAGGGGAACTGCTGTGTCTCTAGCATCTCTTCTCTCAGCGCGTCAAAGTAAGCAAACTCTAGCAAGGTAAAGGGCGGCAAGCTTAGCTCGACCTCATCATCTCGCTCATCATCTCGCTCATCCTCGATCCCATCGCCTAGCTCCTCCTCTCTCTCCTCTCGCATGCCGACTTCGTCCTCCTCCGTCGCGGTGCTCACCTCCACAGACGGCGAGCTAATCGGAGGCGAGTAGAAGGCAGTCGAGTAAAGTACGATGTGTAATAGGAGGCTCAGTAGGAGAAACATTTCCTAAACACTAGCACAGAATACATACGAAGACGAGGAAAAAGCATTGACAGGGAAGCGACATAGGAGTACATTTCCCCACATGAGTTATGTACTTCCTAGCTACGCGCGAGCCCCTATCAGCATTGTAAAAGGTGAAGCCTCTTTCCTCTACGACAGCGACGGCCGCCGCTACATCGACCTGTGTGCAGGTATAGCAACGGCGAGTCTGGGACATTGCCATCCGACTCTAGTTCAAGCCATCCAAGAGCAGGCAGCCACCCTGATGCACTGCTCGAATCTCTACAACATCCCTCAGCAAGAAGAACTCGCGGAGCTCATCAGCACGCAGTTCATCCAAGCCGAGGGGAAATTCTTCTTTGCTAACTCAGGTGCTGAGTCCAATGACGGCATCATCAAGACCGCGCGCCGCTTCGGACACCGCCGCCCAGCCGCCGACGGTAGCATTCGCTACGAAGTCATCACCTTCAAGCAGAGCTTCCACGGCCGCACACTCGGATCACTCGCCGCGACAGGTCAGGATAAGATCAAGGAAGAGTTCAATCCCCTCCTCCCAGGCTTCGTCCACGTGGAGTTTAACAATCTCGACGCGCTCAAGGCCGCCATCACCCCCCACACCTGCGGCATCATGCTCGAAGCCGTGCAGGGCGAAGGCGGCGTGAACCCCGTCACGCCTGAGTTTTTCCGCGCCATCGCAGAGCTATGCCAGCAGCACGACCTCCTCCTTATGATGGACGAGGTGCAGTGTGGATTCTCGCGCACTGGCGCACGCATGGGCTGGCAGTCCGTCTGCCCCGAGATCACGCCTGACCTCATCTCCTGCGCGAAAGGCATGGGCGGAGGCTTCCCCATCGGAGGTTTCTGGATCAGCGACCGCGCCATAGACACTGAGGGCACTCCCCTATCCTCTATCATGGGACCAGGCTCACATGGCTCTACCTACGGTGGCACCCCACTCGCCTGCGCCGCCTCCCTTTCCGTCCTCAAGACACTACTGAGCGAGAATCTCACAGAGCGCGCTCAGCTCATGGGTGACATCATCGAAAAAGAAGTACTCAGCTGGAATCTCAACATCGTCGAGTGCGTGCGCGGCAAAGGCCTCCTCCGAGGAGTGGGACTACGCCCTGGTGCGATGAAGGGACTTCCCGAAGGAGCGATGCCCTCTATTCACCTCAATGGGCTCTGCCTACAGGAAGGACTGCTCTGCTGCCCAGCAGGACCAGACACACTACGCCTCATCCCCGCGCTCACCATCTCAGAAGAGACTCTAGCTGAAGGATTAAAAACATTACGCAAAATCCTTGAAAAACTCAGCACATAACAGGAGAAAAAATAGCTTTCTCTTCAAAGATGTTTAAGCTATAATACAATCATTAAACCGTTATGAGTTCGTCTCAGCAGCCTAGCAATGAGAAAAAGACCACCTCGCCATGGAAAATCCTTAGCGAGCTGGTCTCGCGTAGGCCTAGAAAGACAGCTCAATCCCACCCCCTGACGCGGAGTAGCTCCCTCGACAGCGATGATAGTAGCTACGGCTCAGGTAGCTTCATCGACATCTGGAACATCGTCGCGGTCCTGCTCTTCCTGTTTCTCTCTGGCTCACTCATCACAGTTTGCCTGCTTATGTGGGTACCGCGCCAGCTCGATGACATCAAGGGGCTACATGATGATGCACCTGTACATGATATTTTCGCCACATTGCGACAGACCGCGGGTGCACCATATACATACTCTTTCAGCGAGTCTGAGCTAAACCGCTACATAAAAAAGACCTGCCGCATGCGACAGGATGGAGCACTCTCCATCGTCGCGCACCCCGCCCATCTCGCGCTGAAGATCCATGACGGCTATGGCGAACTCATCATCACGCGCGTTATCGGCTCACACCTGCACCACACGATTAGCGTCTACGTTAGCTTCGTCTACACAGGAGAGCACGCGCAGCGTCGCGTATCGCTTCAGCTGCGACCGGGGAATGAAGACGATGGGCTATTCCCTCGCGGCGGACGCATAGGACAGCTGCCTATCCCCCAGCGATATATGCAGATGGTCTTACCCTCCTTGGAGTCTCTATTAGACGTGTATCCCGAGCTGACAAAACTCATACAGACGCATGATTTCCTCCCTGTCTTCCAGCGTGAAAGTGAGGCCAGTGAAGGACGACTCCTCCTCATCCCCCCACAGAACAAAGCTGAACACAGCTGAACAGCCCCCTTTTTCAGCATCACATACCCATCTCAATCACAATACAAACATGAAAAACAACAAAACAATAGCACTTATTCTCGGTTCCTTGTGCGTCATGAGCACCATGAGCTCTTGCATCATCTCGCAAGCTGTAGAGGTCTTCGTACGCCCAGCCTACCCTGGACCTCTGCCACCGTCAGTCATCGCTGACTCCAATGGTCGCCCATTAAATCCGAAGTGGCTCAGCATCGACACAGACACGCTCCCCGCGCCTTCCAGAATCCTTGGAGATATAGAACTCGCCACCGATGGTCTACCATACGGCTTCACCTCAGAGTATAGCAACATCGTCATCTCACCATACGCTCCACACAACCCACTGAATTATAAAAACTTCAACGGCGGGGAGAAAGTCTGGGATCCTTATACCCGTAAGGCTTTCCACATCCCACGCATTCACACGATCAACTAATCGACCACACAGAACCCACCGAATCTGTTTCTCACTCAGAGAAGCAGGCTCTGGGGTTCTGTAGTTAGAGATACACCACTTTTTTCTCTACATGCGCTTCCTTCTCAGAGTATTCGTCTTCATTTTACGGATGATGCCCGTAAAATTAATAGCCATTCTGGGAATGGTATTTGGCTACATAGCCTACCCATTTGTCACGAAGCGTCGTCGCATCGTCGCGCGCAATCTGCGCATCACGATAGACCCGAATCTGCGCCCTGCTCAGCTTCGCCGCCTCGTCAGGCGTAACATAGTCCTCACCTGCATGAACTTCGCCTGCGCGCTGAAGGTAGGCATCATGTCGGATAAGGAGCTCCTGCGCTCGGTACGCCTGATAGGCAAGGAAGAGTTTGAACAGTCGGGAGGAGAAAAAAATACTGGCATCGCTTGCATCCCGCATGCAGGTAACTGGGAGATACTCGCGCGCATACGCCCCTACTTCACAAAGGTCGAACGCTTCGGCTCCATGTACCGCAGGCTGCGCAACCCTGCACTCGAAGAACTCGTCTACGCACTACGCACGAAGCATGGATGCGAGATGTTCAGCAAGGAAGCAGGACTGAGGCAAGTCATACGCATGACGCGCACCGGAGGACTCATCGGCATACTCTCAGACCAAGCAGTGATAGAAGGAGTACACGTCCCCTACTTTGGAAAAGTAGCAGGCACGACACCCTTCCCAGCGATGCTGCACAGCATGTGCAAGAGCCGACTCTTTGCAGTCCACACGCGCAACACAGGACTAGGCCGATGGGATGCCGTACTCGGTGACGAGATACATCTGAACTATCAAGCGACGGATCAATCCGCAGCAGACACCATCAGCATTAACCTCGCCCTAGAGAATGCGCAGAAAGTCAGCATCCTCGACGGCTTCTGGATGCACCACCGATGGAAGACAACGAATCATTTCGGTCTACAAGGAGAAGAAAAGCTCGCGGAGGCGGCACTCCCCTTTGTGCGCCTCCCCTTCCGCATCATCGTCGCGCTGCCCGAGCAATTTGAAGAAGCTATTATCTGCCTTCCCGCCCTTCGCATCCTAGCCGCATCACGCTACGATGCCGAACTCAGCGTCATCTGCCCAGAAGAGCAGAAACCCTTCTGGCGCACGCAGAGCATCATCAGCCATGTGCTCAGCATGGACTCCAGCGAACAGAGCCTACGCGAACAACTAAACGCAGAGGAAGTCTACGCGAATGGTCCCTTCGACTACGCCTTCATGTGGAATGAGAACAAGACCTGCCTGAGAGAACTACAAGAACTCCGCCCCCTACCCATCTCAGGATTCACAGAGAACAAGCTAGCAGCAGAGTTCAACCACAAGTTCACCTCCACCCACTGCGCCCCCGTACGCCACGCCTTCCGAGACTACTTCGCCCTGCTCGAAAAAGGACATAGACTCGACTGCACTCAGTGGGAGCAAGCCTCACAGCCATACGACGACGCGGAGAAAACATGCTGGTTAGCCCCCTTCTCCACCCTCGGCAGCTGCGAGACAGAATGGCCGCGCGAACACTGGAAACAGCTCGTGGACACCCTAAAAAAAGAAGGACACCACTGCGCCCTGCTTGCCCTCCCGCAGGACGAGCAAGAAGCGACCAGCATGGCGGAAGAACTAGAAATAGACCTCAAACTCGTGCCTGCCGACCGCCTCCAGAGCATGCTAGGCGCGAATTCACGCCTCCTATGCGTCGATGGACTCATCCCTCAGATAGCAGCACTCACGGAAGCGCAGTACATCGTCATGATGGCGAGCCGCCTCAGCAAGCGATACCGCCCCCTGACACCACGAGCACGTATCCTATTTAGCCACAGTGCCTGTCACCCCTGCTACAGAAAGAATTGTGACTCACCCTCCCCCTGCATCAGAGAAATCAGCCCCGCGCAGGTGATGACAGAATGGGCGAAGCTCACACCGCTGTCATGATTTCTCTTTCCTATCCACCCTTTTCCATGCTACAATACGCACGTTAACCATATAAGTTCATTATCATGAGAACCGCAACACTTAAACGCAAAACTGGCGAGACTGACATCGCACTAGAAATCAAGCTGGACGGCACAGGCTGCTGTGCCGCCACCACAGGGCACGCCTTCTTTGATCACATGCTACACCTCTTCACACGCCACAGCCTCATGGACGTCTACATGCGAGTAGACGGCGACCTCGAAGTGGACGCGCATCACACCATCGAAGACACAGGCATCGCACTCGGCGAAAGCATCGCCCGCGCGCTCGGCGACAAGCGCGGGATCAACCGCTATGGCCACGTCTACATCCCCATGGACGAGACCCTATGCCGCGTCGTCATCGATCTCTCCAACCGCCCCTATCTCGAATTCCGCGTCCCAGCGAATGCCCCTGATGCACCTAACATGCCGATGACACTCTGCGAAGAATTCTGCCGCGCCTTCGCGAACAACCTCCGATGCAACCTGCATATTGAAGTACTCTACGGACGCGACGGACACCACATCATCGAAGCCATCTTCAAAGGCATAGCACGCGCACTGCGCATCGCTATGGAAAAAGACAGCCGCCAAGAAGGACTCATCCCTTCCACAAAAGGTATCATCTAACGCAGCTAGAACCAAGGAATGAAAAAACTCGGCATCATCGACTACGGCGCGGGTAACCTTCAGAGCGTGCGCAATACATTCCTCGCCGCAGGGCAGGATGCCATCCTCGTCACACAGCCCTCCGAACTAGAAGGGCTCACACACCTCGTCCTTCCGGGCGTAGGTGCCTTTGGTGACTGCTCCCGCGCCCTACATGCACAGGGGCTGGCAGACGCAATACGCACATGGATAGCCGCAGATCGCCCCTTCTTAGGCATATGTATAGGCTACCAGATCCTCTTTGAAAGCAGCGAAGAAAGCCCCGAAGCCACAGGGCTCGGCATCTTCCAAGGACAAGTGACAAAGTTCCGCACACAAGAACTGAAAGTCCCCCACATGGGATGGAACAATCTGAACATCAGCGACCATAGCGACACCATCTGGCAAGGCATGGACGAAAGCCCACACTTCTACTTCGTCCACTCCTACTACCCCACGCCAGCGGACCAGAGCCTCGTGGCAGCACGCTGCGAATACGGAGAAGAATTCGCCGCAGCCATACGCCGTGGACGACTCGTCGCGACACAATTCCACCCAGAAAAAAGCCAGAAACTCGGCATACAACTCCTTCAGAACTTCCTCGATATCTAGGAGAGCAGCATAATCCCGTGACCCTCTACCCCCAACTGCGCGCACTCTCTCCATGTCCATCCTAGACCGCTATATCCTGCGTCAGCTCATCTTCGTCACCTTTATCGGCGTGGCATCGCTGACCGCACTCCTCCTACTCGGTCAGATATTTAAGGAACTCCAAGAACTACTCGTAGAAAGTGGTGCCCCGCCGACCATCGTGATCGACTTCATGCTGCAGGTGATCCCCTTCTCACTCTCATTCTCCTTACCATGGGGATTCCTGACGGCAGTACTACTCGTTTACGGACGACTCGCATCGGATAATGAACTCACCTCCATGCGCATGGCGGGACTCAGCCTCTGGCGACTCAGCGTACCCGCGATATCCCTAGGACTCGTCCTCTCGCTCGTCTGCTACTATATTAACATAGAAATCGCGCCACGCAGCAAGCAAGCAATGACCTCTATCGTCATCAATGCGGCAAAGGAAAACCCGAAAAACCTCCTCAGTGCGAACTCCACGGCGATCAAACTCGACGACTTCCGCCTCTATATAGAAAGACGCGATGGCGACATCATATCAGGTCTGCACGTCTACCCAGAAGCGGGAGGCACATCCAAGAACAAAAGCTACACCTCACTCCACGCCCAGAAAGCCATCATCGGAGACTACGAAGCAGACACGCGACGCATCCAGCTCACACTACTAGACGTGATCATGGAAAGACGGGATGAACTGAGCGCAGACATGCCCATCATTGAGAAGATGCCCCTCTACATCACCATCCCAACGAGCCAATTCAGACGACTGAAAGACAACCGCTACACGAACTCAGAAATCACAGAAGCACTCACGAGATTTGAAGAGCTTAAAGATATAGATACCAAGCTCATGAGCAAGCTCACAGGCGCGAGCAAGCAGAACCCGACCTTCCCTGCTGCGACGCAACTCTGGAACAATGCAGAACGCGAAACGCGCCACTATAAATCCAGCATGACGAAGAAAACCGAGCGAGCCTTCCGCACGGAGAAGACGAAACGACTCTCCTTCTCCGTCGCCTGCATCATCTTTTCGCTCATCGGAGTACCACTCGCCATCACCTCACGTCGCAAAGACACGACCACCAGCTTTGGCATAGGCATAGGCATCGCAGCACTCTACTTCTTAGCACTTACCCTATGTGAACTCACGCGCAAATCATCGGGCATCACCCCCTACATCGCCCTCTGGGTACCCAATATCATAGGACTCGTGCTAGCACTACGCTTCCACAGCACAGCAAAACACCGAGGCTAAGCGACACACTCCCCATAAGGGGACCTTGCAAAATTAGTCCGAGCAGAAAGCTAGTCTCTAAAATGAGCGA
>CAYJNX010000092.1:0-9292 GCA_964371525.1 uncultured Akkermansia sp.
TGATAATTTACGGCGTTTGGGCGCGCATAGCGAGCTATGTAAGCCCAAAAAGCTGAAAATTCTCGCCAAAATGCGGCAAAAGGCATGCAGTTTCGCTCATTTTCGAGATTCCCATTCTGCCCAGACTAATTTAACAGGGTTCTCATCTGCACCTCATACTCATGGGCGTGCAGATGTTTTCATGCCTTAACAACAGCAGTATTTGTGTCTTCTTTCACGATAATGACTGAATTCACTTGCAAATTAAAATTCACTGGTTTATAATCGCACGGCTAAACGCAACGAGAATGAAAGCTATTCTTGCACTAGAAGACGGAACGACATTCGAAGGTACATCCTTTGGGGCAGCGGGGACAACGACAGGCGAAGCCTGTTTCAATACCTCTATGACTGGTTATCAGGAAATTATCACAGATCCATCCTACCGTGGACAGATCGTGACCATGACATACCCACTCATTGGAAACTACGGAGTCTGCGAAGAAGACAACGAAAGCACGGGACCTCAGGTACGAGGATTCGCTATCGGTGAGCTCGCTCGTCTTCACTCAAACTGGCGCAGCAATGAGCCTCTGGGTGACTGGATGGCACGCTACGGCATTCTTGGCATCGAAGGCATAGACACACGAAAACTCACGAAGCATCTGCGTACTCATGGCGCACAGCGTTCCTGTCTCACGACAGAGCTGAATGCAGAAGAGGCTGTGGAAGCAGCACGTCAGTCAGCACCTATGAGCGGCAGTGATTTCGTCACAGAAGTCTCGACGACGGAAACTTACCGCTGGGATGAAGAATCCCGCGACTGGAAGCTTCCTAATAAGACGGCAGAAGACATGAGCACCTACGCGGCTCTACCTCCGATCAAGTACAACATCGTCGCTTATGATTTCGGTATCAAGCGTAACATCCTGCGCAGCCTCCGCCGCGCTGGCTTTGATGTCACACTGGTGAACGCCTACACGCCTGCTGAAGATATTCTCGCGATGAATCCCGATGGTCTCTTCCTCTCAAATGGTCCTGGCGATCCAGCAGCACTGCCACGCATCCATGCTCAGATCGAGCAGCTTCTTGGCAAGCTTCCCATCTTCGGCATCTGCCTCGGGCATCAGCTCCTCGCACACGCCTTCGGTGGTAAGACATTCAAGCTGAAGTTCGGTCACCGCGGTGGGAATCACCCCGTGAAGGATCTGCGCACGGGCAAGGTTGCGATCACCTCGCAGAATCACGGCTTCGCCGTCGATCCAGACAGCCTCCCTGCTGACGTAGAAGTCACGCATATCAATCTCAATGACGGCACCATCGAGGGCGTACGCCACACGAAGATTCCAGTCTTCTGTGTACAGTACCACCCAGAAGCTGCTCCTGGTCCTAAGGACGCGAGCTACTTCTTCGACGAGTTCAGTGGCTTGATCGAAGAGTTCAAGGCTGGCAACTACGCTTAATTTTAACATTCAATTTTAATAAAAATCCATATGAATACACTCGTAATTGGTTCCCAATGGGGCGATGAAGGTAAGGGGAAAGTCATCGACTATCTCACCGAAACAGCAGACTGCGTCGTACGCAGTCAGGGTGGCAGCAATGCAGGTCACACCGTCATTGCCAATGGTGAGAAATACGTTCTCCATCTCATCCCATCTGGTATCCTCTGGGATGGTAAGCTCAACATCATCGGTAACGGTGTTGTGATCAACCCCGCCTCACTCGTAGAAGAAATCGAAATGCTCCGTGGACGTGGCATCAGCGTCACTCCAGAAAAGCTTCGTATCTCTAACCGCGCACACGTGGTACTTCCTATCCACCGCGAAATTGATGCAGCTCAGGAAGAAGCTCTTGGTGACCAAAAGATCGGCACCACGAAGCAAGGCATCGGCCCTACATACGCAGACAAGGCACGCCGTCTCGGCATCCGCATGATCGACCTCGTCGACCGCGACCGTCTCCTCACCGTGCTCGAAGCACGCGTGAAGACTGCTAATGAAGAGCTCGTCCGCCTCGGCTGGCCAGCAGCCGATCCAGCTACGACCATCGACAACATCATGGCTGCTGCCGATGTACTCCGCCCACACATCACGGACACGATTCCTCTCGTGAATGAGGCGATTAAGCAGAACAAAGTCCTCCTCTTTGAAGGCGCACAGGGCGCGATGCTCGACATCGACTTCGGCACATACCCATTCGTCACCTCGTCAAACACGAGTGCCGGTGGCTGCTGCACAGGCTCTGGCGTAGCTCCTACCCGCATCGACAAGATCATCGGCGTGTGTAAGGCATACACGACTCGCGTAGGTGCAGGTCCATTCGCCACCGAAGACGCAGAAATCTCCGATTACCTCCACGGACTCGGTCGTGAGTTCGGTGCTACGACTGGTCGCGCACGCCGCTGTGGCTGGGCTGACGGTGTAGTACTCCGCTACTCTGCTATGTTCAATGGCTTTGACGAAATGGCAATGACAAATCTCGACGGTCTCGACGAAATGAAGACGATCAAGATCTGCACAGCCTACAGCCTCGGCGATGAAATCCTCCAGTACCCACCTGCCCTCATCGAAGAATGGGAAAAGTGCGTCCCTATCTACGAAGAAGTAGAAGGCTGGAATCAGGACACGACGAAGTGCACGACATGGGACGAGCTCCCAGAGAAGTGCAAGGCATACGTGAAGCGCTTTGGCGAAGTCATCGGCTGCCCCGTGAGCTCAGTAGGCGTAGGTCCTGACCGCGAACAGACCATCATGACTCCTCTTGCATAAAGAGTAAAAGTCCATCATATTTTAAAAGACCGAAGCTGAATGCTTCGGTCTTTTTTTGACATCGTATACAGAAAATGCCGAAGGCGTGAACCTTCGGCATTTTCTATGGATGATGAATTGATAAAAACTCAGTTGATCTTCTCATTGGAAACCACACCATCATAGATAGTGAGGACACGATCACCGCGCGCGGCGACATTCGGATCATGCGTTACCAGCACAAGCGTTGTCCCCTGCTCTTCTCCGAGTTCAAACAAAATGTCGAGAATCTGCTTCCCGTTCTTTGAGTCAAGATTCCCCGTCGGCTCGTCTGCGAAAAGGATACTAGGGCGATGAGCGAGAGCACGCGCAATGGCAACGCGCTGCTGCTCGCCTCCAGAAAGTTCATTAGGCAAGTGGTCTAGACGTGAGCCCAGCCCGACGCGGTCGAGGAGAGCGGCGACACGATCCGTTGCCTCTTCACCCGAGATGGCCGTCGCGAGCGAGGCATTTTCCAAGGCTGTGAGCTCAGGCATGAGCATGTAGTTCTGGAAGATGAACCCCATGGTCTTGTTACGCAGTAGGGCGCGCTTACGGGGACTGAGCGCGTAGACAGATTGCCCACCTATCAGGACTTCACCCTGCTGAGGAACTTCTAATCCTGCCAGTGTGTACATGAGCGTGGTCTTACCAGCTCCACTAGGTCCGCAGAGGAAGACCTTCTCCCCTTTCTTGATGTGGAGATTAAGTCCGTGAAGTACTTCGATCGTCTTGTGGCCGAGCGAATAGCTGCGGTGGAGGTTGTTTGCGATAATCATGTGCAGGGTATCTCTATATTGTCGATAAGGCGCACCTTGCCAAAGAAGGCAGCGATGGCGAGTAGCGCGGTTTTACTCTCTGCGCTCAGAGTCTGAAGATTCTCAGCATCGAGGATTTCAGCATAGTCTACTTTCACGCCATCTAGGGATTCGAGATCAGAACGTAGGGCGTTTAAAATATCTTGCACCCCTACCCCATCAGCGAAGCTCTGACGCGCGAGAAGGAGATTCTCGCGTATACGAGGAGCGACTGCTCGGTGCTCAGGCGTGAGCAGGAGATTACGGCTAGAAAGCGCGAGGCCATCGCTGGCACGTACCGTCTCCACACCGTGGATGCGCACCTGAATATCCATGTCTCGCACCATACGGCGAATAATGGCAAGCTGCTGATAATCCTTTTTACCGAAGACTGCGTCCGTGGGGGATACGAGGTTAAAGAGTTTGTGCACGATGAGACAGACTCCTGCAAAGTGACCAGGACGTGTCTCACCGCATAGACTGTTGGACAGAGACTGCTCTTCGATGATGATGGAGCGATCTGGGCTGTACATCTCAGAAATCTGAGGCATGAAGAGTATATCGACTCCCGCAGCTTCGCAGCACGCGATATCATCCTCTGGGGTGCATGGATAGCTATCAAGATCGCTTGCTTGGTTGAATTGGACAGGATTAAGGAAAACCGTGGCGACGAGGGCTCCGTCTTCTCCCGCGAGGCTACGCCCCTGAGCGAGAAGGGAGGCATGCCCTTCATGAAGCGCGCCCATGGTGGGAACGAGTACAACGCGCTCGCGACGGCATGATGCGAGGCGGTCCAGCAGCTCTTGCTTAGTCGTGCAGATTTGCATAGACGCATGCTAGCATGTATAGCTTAAGGAAACAAGGCAAAGCAGCAGAATGAGAGAAAAAAATGCATTTGTAGTAATTTGTAGTACAAAGGGCTTGCCTATGCTACTGAGAACTCCGCATAGAGATTACTTTCTCTGAGGGAATTAATTGCATGTTCAGGGGCATTAAGGCGTTAAAAAGGCAAATAAAGGGATAGTCCATCATACGACCGAGGTCTACCTCTCCGAGCTTCAGTTCGCCCGTATCGAGGAGATACTGCCTCATCACACCTTCAAGAAACACATTCTCCGGTGTCACCCAGTCTCCCGGCTCACCAAAGGCTATATTCGCGTAGCGCGCTTCACATACTTGCGAACCACGGAGAAGCAACACATCCTCATGAGAGCTTAGCCCATCAATCAAGGCATCAAGCTCGCGCCTGTCCGCCCACTTCGAGGAGTAATCTATATGCGAAGCATCACGGAGCACGAGACTCTCAATGTGTCGCATCTCGTAAGGGATGAACTCGATGAGCAGCACTTCACCCTGCTCATTATAGAGTAGCCTTAACTTATGCTTGCCCCGCGTGGGCAGCTTCGCCTTCGTTAGTAGTGCATGCAGCTGAAGAGTATACCCACTGGCGAGGCTGCGATTGACGCGCTTCTGGTGGTATTCTAGCAGCTGGAGGCGTCCGTCTAAGACGCAGATGCTTTCAAGTAGTAAAGGGGACATAGACTTTTTCTACAACTTCTTGATATTCTTCCTCCATCACACTCATTGATGTGATGCCACCACCGCTCTTGTAGTAGAGCTTCTCCTTATTTTTTTCTACGAATCGTATGCACACAGCACTCTCAACACTCTGCCCGTCGAATACCCCAAACACACCTGTATAGAAGCCCCTATCCATCCTCTCGGCGGCGGCGATGATCTCGCAGGTCTTCTTCTTCGGCGCGCCCGATATACTGCCAGCAGGCAAGAGCTGCATGAAAATATCCCCGAGACGGCATGGCCAATCCTTTGCTAGCTCACCAGCTATCTCGGAGCTAGTCTGGTAGATCGCCCCGCGTGTCGTCTCGACGAGATCAACGTAACGATAACGAGTGACATGGACATTTCGGCTGATGCGTGAGAGATCATTGCGCAAGAGGTCAACGATGGTCGCGTGCTCGCACTGTTCTTTTTCATTCTCAAGCAAGCAGTTCTTAGCATCAGGAACAGAGGCTGGGATAGTCCCCTTCATGGGGTAAGTCGCTATCCTGCGTTCCTTGATAGAAACAAAGGCCTCAGGCGAGAAGCAGCAGAACTCATCTTCCACAAGTAGCTTGTAGGGAGAACGCGCGTTATGGAAGAAATGAGCTAACTCTAAGTTCGTTTCTAACTCTGAGCGAGCACAGAGATTAAGCAAATAGCTGTTGCCAGCACGGATTTCCTCCTGAACCTGATGAAAGGCCTCTGCGTAGCGATCCTTATTCGGAGGGATGGCTTGGAATCGCACCTGCTGGGGTAATGCTCGCAGTTCACCTACTCTTCTATGACTAGGTAGTGAAAAACTAATACTAGAGGGCATATCGCAGAGCGGGTATAGATAAGCACGCTGCCCACAGTAAGAAATGAGAAAGAAGAAAGGCTCGGATCTCGCGCCCCAGTCATTCATCAGCTGCCTCCACTCTTCTGGACATTTACCCTTCATTCAGTTGCGCCTACTATAGGCGAACTTCCTTCTTGCAGCAAGCAGAAACACCATGACATGACCACTTTTTGCTTCCTCATAGCCGCTCGCTATGCTAGACTGTGCGGCACGATGGAAGAGTTTTTTTATGAAGCCTTTAGTGGCATGACTCGCTTAGGACCTGGAAGCGATCAATCTACCCTACAGGCTCTTTCTTATATGGATAAGGATAGAGCCGTGAAGATACTCGATATAGGCTGTGGGGTCGGCACGCATAGCCTGCTCATGGCTGAATCGATGGAGAATGCTCATATCATCGCCATTGATAATAACCAAGAATACATAGATCAGCTGAATACTGACGCTCAGGCTCGCGGACTCTCGGATAAGGTGCAGGGTGTCTGCATGTCCATGTTTGAGATGAACTTTGAAAAAGAGAGCTTTGATTATATCTTCGCGGAAGGCTCTATTTACATAGCTGGCTTCAGCAAAGGGCTCGCCGACTGGAAGAAGCTTCTCAAGCCACAAGGCTTGCTTATATGCAGTGAGATCAGCTGGATATGCCCTGAACCATCGGAGAAAGCACGCGAGTTCTGGTCCGTGGCCTATCCCGAGATGGACTTCGTGAGACAGAAAGAATCACAGGCTGTAGCACTGGGATACGATGTTGTCGCCTCCTTTCCACTGCCGAAAGAAGCATGGACGGTGAATTATTATGAGCCACTGCAAGCGAACCTTGATAAAATGGTTCAGAAGTACGCTGACAACAGCACAGCACAGGAAGTCATCGCGATGATACAGCAAGAAATCGATCTCTACCACGAGGCAAGTGACGACTACAGCTACGTCTTCTATATTTTAAGCAAGAGAAAGTAAACAAGCTAGTTACAACATCTCTAAAAATGCTTGGGCATTTTGCAATTATTACGCAATCTGCCCCTTTTTTGACTTTTCGATGAAGTCTTCGGCCTTCTCGTACTCAGGCTTGGAGAGCAAGCTCACGGCGACATAAACGACAAGAGATCCCCCTATGCCGTAGATCACCTGCTGAGCAGAAAAGAGCTCCCAACAAGCAGGAAGATCTCCCCCTTGCTTCTGCGCACTCATGCGGCCGAGATTATAAAAGCAGTACAGCATACCCACAATCATCGACGCCATAGCCCCCTTTGTATTACCTCGCTTCCAGAGGAAGCCCAGCACGAGAGGAACGAAAGCCCCCGTGGTGATAATATCAGCAGCCAGCCAGCTCAGCTCTAAGATAGAGCGTATCTGTAGAGCCACGATGAGCCCGAAGACAGTCACGCCAAGCGTGGCATAGCGAGAGAGACGAAGCTTGCTCCCCTCCTCCATCTTCTTCGTGTTCACCACATCCAGCGTTAGCGTCATAGCTGCCGTATTAATAAGCGAATCCATGGTAGACATGATAGCAGCAGAAATACCAATGAAAACCACCGCCCCGAGTATAGGATGCATATGATCCATGACGATGGCCGTGACGATACCGCCCTCTGGTAAATCAGTATAAAGAACCAAGCCCGCCATCCCCGTGAGCACCACGATGAGATACAGAGGCACAAAGAAAATGAAACTCATACCCGTCATCTTCAGAGCCTCACCATCATCCTTCGTCGCAGAGATACGCTGCCATATATTCGCCGCGACACACCATGCTAAACCAAAGGTAATGACATACATGAGATACTTCTCCATTCCAGCCCCGAAATCCATGTAACCAGCCTTCCCCCTCAGCTCAGCCATAGCGGCGATAGCCTCCCAGCCTCCCGACTTCGAATAGGCAATCACAAAGATCAACACCGCCGAGATGAGCAGAAGAAAAAACTGAATCACATCCGTGAGCACCACCCCACGAAAACCTCCGAGAAGAGAATAAATCAGCACAATGCCAGTCCCGACGAATACTGCCACCTCATAACTCATCCCTAAGTATTCACCGAAGAAATGCCCTACTCCCACCATCTGCGTCGACGCAGTGATGCTCATGAAGATAAGAATCATGAAGGAAAGAATCTTCGCCACCCCGCTAGAATAACGAGCCGTTAACATATGCCCCTGCGTCAGATAGCCAATGCGGCGAATACGCTTCGAGCCCAGCATCATGAAGAAAGTCGCGAGCAGCACAGGCACACCATAGTACCAGAAAGCCCCTATACCATCCTGATAACCGAGATTCGCTGTTTCAATCGCAGAGCCCGCGCCCCACCATGAAGCAATAAATGTAATAGAAAGAGCCCAGAATGGTAGAGAACGCCCCGCGAAAAAGTAATCGAGCACATTCTGATTCTTCCTCTCCCGCGAAACGGCAAAGAGAAGAACAGCAAAGTAAAGAAGTAACCCGACAAGGGCACTTATTTGAAGCAAAGTCATAGAGAGCTAAAGTTAGCACTGAGCCGCTTCACACGCCATCATCGCAGCACCTATCATCCCAGCATCATTAGAGAACTCGGCAGGGATAATGTGGAGATGAGGATGATACACGGAAGGCAGCTGCGCCTTCACCTTCTCCATCAGAGGAGGGAAAAGCAGATCACCAGCCTTTGACATCCCTCCACCGAGGATAAAGGCATCAGGTGTCAAGGTGAACATCAGCCCCATGAGGAGGCTCGCTAACTTTTCTGTAAAATCTTTATAAACCTGCAGCGCGATCTCATCGCCAGCACGTGCGGCGAGCTCCAGTGGGTAAGGCTTGCAGTCCTCAAGACACTTATCTATACCCGCAGCACGATAGCGAGCATGAGCGTCCGCAGTCATTTCATTACTACCTATATACTCTTCTATACCACCGCGATTACCAAAAGGTCCCATCTTTCCCCTGTAATCAATGCTGACCATACCTATCTCCCCTGTCGAGAGATGACGACCACGCAGCAACTGATTCGCCACGACAATACCGCCACCTATACCTGTACCGAGCGTGATATTCACAAGACTCTCCATCCCCCTCCCAGCACCAAGCTTCCACTCAGCGTATGCCATGCAATTAGCATCATTATCCATGACAACAGGCAGATCTAAAGCCTCTCGCATGATAGAACACACAGGCACCTCATGATCCCAGACAGGCACATTAGTCAAATGATAGAGTACCCCCCTATTAAAATCCACCCAGCCGGGCATCCCCAGCCCTATCCCCACAACATCGGGGTAGCTGCTACGCAGCAGCGAAATCTGCTCACACATAGCATCAATAATACTCAGAGGGCTATCATAATCGCCCGTAATTAAAGGCG
>CAYJNX010000093.1:0-9278 GCA_964371525.1 uncultured Akkermansia sp.
TAGGTCTGCTTGCCTTGTTAAATTTCTGACAGCTTGCGAGCTTGACAGTGTATACTGCCTGTATTATTCTGACAGTACGATGCAGGGAGAAATCAGTTACCGTACCATCGTGAGCGCAGGGAAGCTCACGACTATCGTCATTCTTATCTTTTTCATGGGGATGTTTTTCATGATGGATAGTCTCTATGCTCAGTGGGAAGAGAGTGGGAATGTCGTGCTTGTCGGCTTCTTGCTCCCCGCTTTTGTGCTGAGCATGGGATGTCTGCTCCTGCTGCTGCATCACTGCCTGACGCGAATATGTTTTGAGTTTCGCGATGGGGCGATACGGGGCTGGCAGCAGATTTTTCACTACAAGCGCGCAGAATGGGAGCTTCCTACGGACGGCTATTATTTCTACCTAGGCTGTGAGTATCCCCGAGGGGGTGCGCTTTTCTATACGACGAAGCGTGACTCCTTGTTTCATGCTGCGTCACTGAGTTATACCGTCTACCTGCGCAGCAGCACAGACAGACAACGCGTCTATTCGACCCGCACGAAGGAAAACGCGCTGCACTTTCTAGAGCAATTAAAGGCAGCCTACCCCCACATGCAGGAGGTGAATGAAGCAGGCTTTATCTTGCAATCGCCCGAGGAGCGTTACCCGAATGAACCCCTCCTGCTCGCCGCGCTGGGGGCGAGGCTGAAATGGAAGTGTTTCGGTGGATTCTTCTGCCTCTCGCTCGTGAGCCTATTCGGGGTCATGCTCATCGCCGCGTCGCTGGCTGCTCCCTCTTCCGATCCCAAGGGCTTGCTGCCTCTGTATGTGGGGGGCTTGATCTTGCTGATCACTCTGCCGCTGGGCTATTATTGTCTTCGTCAATTTCTACGCTGGCGACGGCTTTCTTCCTAAATCTATCCAGCAGCATATGCAGCTCCGGGACTTCGAAGAGGTAGCAGATGCCGAGGTACATCGCACCGACGACGCTGCCGAAGAGGGCGAGCGTGCCCAGACGTGCTAAGAATCCCCACGAGGTGAAGCCCTGCATGAAGTAGTACTCCAGCACCCAGCACTGAACGCCGAGGCAGAAGGCCGCGGCACTGATGCGCAGTAGACCTGGAAGAAGCACGCCCATGGAGATGCTGCCGATGATCTTTCTGAGGAAGAGGAAGTAGAAGACGAAGTTCAGCGTCGTGACGAAGGCGGTCGTGAACGCGAGACTCGCCGCGCCAAAGCCTAGGACGCGCACGAAAATGAAGTTCATCGCGATGCTCACCGCACATGTGCCGAGTGAAAGGAAGGCGGGTGCCCATGGTTTTTCCAGCGCGAGGAAGACAGGCTGGAGCACCTTCATGCCCGCGTAGCTGAAGAGACCCAGCGAGTACGCGGCCAGCACCTGACCTGTCAGCATGGAAGAATCCGCGTCGAAGCGACCGCGCTGGAAGAAGACGCTGACGATTTCTTCCCCCCAGATGAAGAGGAAAATCGCTGACGGGATGGCAAAGAAGGCGACAAAGCGCAGCGCAATCGCGAGCTGATGCGAGATCTCGTCACTATCACCCTGCTGCACGAGGCGAGATATGAGCGGTAGCACGACCATGCCTACCGCCACGCCGAAGAGCGCGACAGGAAGCTGCCAGAGATGGAAGGCCATCGTGAGAGCCGTGACAGCTCCGCTGGGAAGGTAGAGCGCGAAGGAGGTATTAATAAAGACATTAAACTGCGTGATGCCCGCCGCGAGCGCGCCGGGTATCATGAGCAGCCACACCTTCTTCACATAGGGATCGGCGAAGCTCAGCTTCCCCTCTATTCTGCGTATACCTAGGTCGATGCGCGGGCGGAAGCCCAGCTTGTACATCTTCGGCACTTGCATGAGGATCTGTGCGAGCCCTCCCGCGACGACGGCGATAGCGAAGCCATAGAGAGCGCGCGGTCCGTAGTTCGGGTCTATCATCCAGCCGAGTAGGGCTCCGACGACGATGATGACGATGTTAAAGGCCGCGCTGGAGAGGTTCGGAAGCCCGAAGATGCCAAAGACATTCAGCGTCCCCATGCAGAGGGCGGAGACGGAGGCGAGTAGGATGAAGGGCCACATGATGCGACTGAGCTGGATGGCGAGCTCCATGTAGTTGGACTCCTCCATCGAGACGATTTTTACTAGTCCTGATGAGTCTGGCTTATACAGGCTATCGTCGAGCAGGACGAGCTCTTCGCCTATGTGCACCTGCTTATTGTCGAATGACTCGACATTAATCCAGTAGGGCTGTGCGGACTCGGAGAATGTGGTGGCAGTATGATTCTCACTCTGGTAGCGGAAGTGCAGGACATCCTGCCCATCCTTATCCTGCCCCTGCCCCATGTATTCTATTCGCGTGTCCTCTGCTGCGTCGGGGTATACGGTCAGGCTCGCGGCTGGGCTGAAGTGCGCGAGTGCCTTCTTCGGGTAGAGCGTCTGCATCAGGACACCTGTCAGTAGCACGCCGAGTGCCACGATGATGACCATGAGCGAGCTCAGCTGTGTCATGACTCGATTCGCCACACACCACGCAGCGGCCTTTCCTTCCTGCTGCTCCACCTTGCTCATCGTGCTGGTGAAGCTCTGCGACAGAGCTCCCTCCGCGAACATGTCGCGCAGCATGTTAGGCAGGCGGAACGCACTGAGGAAGGCATCCATGGCCCCCGATGCGCCGAAGAGTGCTGTGTAGCAGATCTCGCGCAGTAATCCTGTGAAGCGGCAGCAGAAGATCGCGACGGTGGCGATGAGACTTTTGCCGTGAATGGAGGCCATAGATGCTATGTGCTATAAAAATTAGCGTGTCTTCGAAGGCAAGCCTTCGCGAATGGTGCGACTGAGGCGACGAGATGTGTAGCTGTCACCCATGAGCAGGTAGGTACGAGAGAGCTCGCGCACAGCCTTCTTATAGACGTTTGAGTCGACACGATCGAGCACTTTTCTATCCTCATCGCTGAGTTCCTTGATCTCATCGACGACCTTCTGGAGCATATTGCGAGCGGTCGTGTCCTTCTTCTGCTTGCGGTTGAGCAGCGCAAGGTCGATGCGCATGTTGTACAGTGTCGCGACCGTGAGGGTGCTGGGATTCGCCTTAGAGAGGGTCAGGAGAGCCTCATGCCATTCTGTGGCGGCGGCGTACTGCTCCTGCTTTTCGTAATACTCAGCGAGCTCACGGCATATTTCGAGACGGTAGTTGCTGTGGATTTCTGCGAGCTGTGCATTCCCTTCGAGTAGCTTCCATATCTTGATCTGGATGTCTACCTTTTCTTCATCCTCGCTCTGCTTCGCAAGGAAGAGGAGATAGCGCATTTGCTGACCGGGGTTGAGATCATGTTCGAGCAGGTAGCGGCAGCTGTTGAGTGCTTCGTGGATGTCGCCACGCTCTTCGTTCACGCGGAACTGGAGGCGGGTGATCTCAATGAGGCGTTCTGGGGTGAGCTGGTTGTAGCCCTTTGCAAAGGCGAGCGCGAGCGCGAGCTCCTCTGCGGCCTTGTCGTAATCTTGGAGACGGAAGGAAAGCTCACCGAGCATGGAGTAGCACTCAGGCAGGAAGCGTAGCTCGCTCTTCTCACTGAGCATCGAATCGCGGCTCTTCGTGAGCTTCGCCATGACTTCGCGCATGGTCTGCTCGTCCATGGTGGGATTGTCACGCAGGGCGTTACTCACCTCGCGAACGATGAGTTCTGAGGTGACGGGAGATTCTGGCCATTTAGCCGCTTCGAGGATGTTGCGCACCTTCTGGAGGATGGGCTCCTTCACTTCACTCACCTCGGCTTGGCGCATGAGGAGGTAGGCGGCGAGGGAGGCATCTTCGGGGCGTGTGATGCGTGCACGAATCGCTGGCGTTTCGAGGCGTGCGAGTGACTTGATCGCCTCATCATGACGCTGTAAGCGTATGGCTGACTCTGCACTGCGCTTGATGGACTGGAGCAGGAGCTTGATCTTGGTCGAGCTCTGCATCGCGAGCTCTTGCAGACGCTCATCGAGGCGCAGCTGGAGTTCGAGATCATTATGCTGCAAGGCGACCTCGGCTAAGTGGGCGAGCTGGTCGGGCGTGGCGAGATTCTCAACCTCGGGGAGAATCTTCAGCGCGCGCTCCCATTCATCCTTTTCAATGAGGCGGGTGAGGAGAATCCAGAGGAAACGCTTATGCGTGGTCTCATCCTTGATCCAGCCGAGCTCGGCGCGCCAGTTGTCATGGAGTTCGAGAAGATCCGCTTTATTACCTGAGAGTTTTCTCAGGAGGCTTTCTAGATGGGCATTCGCCTGCTCATTCGTGTACTGGACGACGGGAGGTTTTCCTTCGATGAGGGTTTTGATCTGATTGCGATACAGGTAGTAGCAAACGCATGCTGCCGCAATGAGAATCAGTAAAATAGCCGAGATAGGAAGGAAATATCCACCACTGTTGCGGCGGCGTGGCTTGCGACGATAGAGGCTAGACATGTCAGAAAGGGGATGGGGTGGTGGGTGTGCTGCCTTGCCTAGCTGTTAATCATCTGGCGAGGGCTGAGTTTGAAATCACTCTTGGCAGGAGCAGCGCAGCTCTGTGTGCTGCTTCTGCCAATGAGTTAAAATATCGGATTGCTTGCTTAGCAGCTGCATTCGCAGGCTTCTTCGCAAGTCTTGTCAAGATCGAAGGAAGCATGCACGCGGCGAGCGGCTTCTTCGATGTCGGCGGCATCAACTGTTGTCGTGATGCGGATTTCGGATGTGGCGATCATGCCTGTCTGGATGCCCGCGTCAGCCAGTGACTGGAACATGGTAGCGGCGACACCTGGGTTCGAGCGCATGCCTACGCCGACGACAGAGAGCTTCGCGAGACCAGCTTCGGTTTCGAGCTTCGCGCCTTCGCCGAGGCTTGGAAGGATCTTAGTGAGAGCTGCCTGAGCGGCACCGAGGTCATTCATATTCATGGTGAATGACTGACGAGCGCGTCCGTCATGAGCTGTGTTTGCCACGATCATGTCTACATTAATCTCTGCCTTAGCGAGTGCGCCGAGGATGAGAGCGGTGTAGGCGGTAGGGGCGGTGATTTCCGAGACTGTGACTCGGGCCTGATTGCGTTCGATGGACACACCGCGAACGGCGAGTGATTCCATAGCTGAGTTTTCTTCTTGCACGATAGTACCTGGGTTATTATTCATTGAGTTGCGAACTTCAAAAACGACGCCGAACTTCTTCGCAAATTCGACGGAGCGAGACTGCATGACCTTAGAGCCACTGGAAGCCATTTCCAGCATTTCCTCGTAGCAGAGCACGGAGATTTTTTGCGCGTTGGGGACAACGCGAGGATCACAGGTGTACACCCCATCCACGTCGGTGAGGATCTGGCAGAGATCCGCCTTCAGCGCGCCAGCCATGGCGATAGCGGATAAGTCAGAACCACCACGACCGAGTGTGTGGATGTTCCCATCGGCGCTCACGCCTTGGAAACCTGCGCAGATGGCGATGTAGCCATCTTCCAGTGCCTGTGAAACACGGCTCGCGTCGATGGTGTCGATGCGTCCGCGTGTGTGAGATCCATAAGTGCAGACACCTGCTTGATGACCTGTGAAGCTCATCGCCTTGTATCCCATTTCATTGATTGCCATGCTGAGCAGGGCGATGGATTGCTGCTCGCCTGTGGAGAGGAGGACATCCATCTCGCGGGCGGTGGGCTCTTCCATGACTTCCTGAGCGAGGGCGATGAGTTTGTCGGTGATCCCGCTCATGGCGGAGATGACGGCGACTACTTTATTACCTTGCTGCTGGGTTTCGATGAGACGACGTGCGACATTACGAATGCGGTCGATGGTGCCGACAGACGTGCCTCCATATTTTTGTACGATGAGTGCCATGATGTTTGCGTGGGTCTATAGAAAGTAGGGTAGGGAGATTAATTACCGAAGTTCTCGATGCGGAAGATGCTAGGATTCGGCGCGATTCCAGAGAGAGCCGCGACTTCTTCGAGAGCCTGACGCATCTGCCCCCATGGGCAGGAGTGCAGGATGAAGACGAGATCATTCCACTGCTCTTCTGTGCCCTCTTGCTCGGGGCTCTGAGAGGAGTTCGTCGCGGAAATGCTGATGCCAAACTTCGTGAAAATCGTCGCGAGAGCCGCGATGCCACCAGCTTCGTCCTTGATCCTAAATCGGACGTAGTAGGGAGTCGTCGTCTCGTCAGCGGGCATGAGCTGGAGATTCTCCGCGTAGGGACTGAAGCCCGTGTGGAACTCAGGGTGTCGGCATTCGCGCATCGCGAGCACCGTGTCACCGATGACCGCACTGGACGTGGGATTCTTCCCCGCGCCGCGACCGTAGAAAATACTTTCACCCACGATGTCACCGCAGACCGAGATCGCGTTAAACACGCCATTCACATGCGCGAGGAGGTGGGTGAGGGGGATGAAGCTAGGCTGCACACGCAGTTCCAGCTTATTACTATTCTCATGATGCTTCACCATGACGAGCAGCTTGATCGTGTAGCCGAGCTTCTGCGCGAACTCAAAGTCCGTCGCCTCCACGCCCTCAATGCCCGTGACAGCGATATGCTCGGGATCAATAGGCTGACCGTAGGCAAGCATCGCGAGGATGAGAGCCTTATGCGCCGCGTCACCACCATTGATATCCAGTGTAGGATCTGACTCTGCAAAGCCGAGCTCCTGCGCCTTCTGGAGCGCGGACGCGAAGCTCATCCCCTTCTCCTGCATGGAGCTGAGGATGTAGTTCGACGTGCCGTTGATGATGCCGGCAATGCTGTTGATATGATTACAGATGAGGGAGTTCTGAAGGCACTGGATGATGGGGATGCCACCGCCACAGGACGCTTCAAAGTAGAGAGGGACATTCAGCTCAGCGGACAGTGCGAATAGAATAGCACCCTTTTCAGCGAGCAGAGCCTTATTCCCTGTGACGAGAGGCTTGCCCGCGTGCAGAGCCGCCTTCGCGAGTTCAAATGCCTCTGTCGTGCCACCGATGAGCTCGATGATGATATCAATATCAGGATCGGCTACGATTTCTCGCCAGTCGTCGGTAAGCATACCCTCATCAATAGCAACGCTACGAGGGCGTGAAAGATCACGAACAGCAATGCGCTTGATCTGGTAAGAGATCTGAGCGCGTGCTTCGAGGAGCTGATGGTGGCGTGTTAGGGTTTCATAAACACCTGCGCCTACTGTCCCTAAACCGACTAGACCTAATTGTAGTGAATCCGTCATGCTTGCGCGCGTATGATAATATATTTAACATACTTTAGCAAGCTTATTATCTGGGAGGGCAAAATTGTGGCGGAATTATCGTTTTTTTATCACTCTGGCAAGAGGTGCCCAATAGTTACATGGATCATCGCTAAAAAAATCCCCCACGCTCTCAGAGAGAGGTGGGGGGTAGATATTACATCTGTTATTTTTCTTAGGCTGCCTGCTTGCGGCGGCGGCGCAGGAGGCAGGCAGGGACTATGGTCAGGATGAGCAAGGCACTGCTAGGCTCAGGGATGACGTTCATGCCCATCGTGCTGAAAAGAGCTAGCTCGGTGGCGGAGACTTCACGGCGAATGACGCCATTGCCTATGCTATACTGCATGAGGAAATCCTCGCTGTCTTCTGTCGCTACAATATGTGAGACACTAGATCCCTCTTTATAAACAGAAGGGTTGTACATGTTGAACCCAGTGTCGCCTAATGAATATTCTCCACCGAGTGTGAGTGCTGTGGGATCGTTATCGAGCAGATTCTGTAAAATGAGGGTATCAAAGGCACTGATTGAATTGTGCGAAATAGTATCTCCTGAAAATTGAAATGTTTCTAAGGTGTACTGGTCACTCCCTGCAGCGGGCGCCTCGAATAAAGTGGACTGGAAGCCCATGCCATGAGTGAGCTCATGCAGAAAAACAGAATGGAAATCTACCTGAGAGCTACCAATCGCGCTTGCGTCAGCACCGTAGTAAAAGTCTGTCGTGCTATTCATCTTAATCTTGATGTCCGTCAGCGAGGAGTCTCTCGTGATTCCCATGAGTGCGGCTTGTGCGCCATTGACTTGATTATAAGTGAGACCATTAGCGGCTTCGTAGGTTGCGATCGTATAGTTTTCATCTCCCGCAAACTTCGTTCCTGTGTATCTAAAAGTTGTTTCCGCACTTCCGAGAGTGCCACTTCCGAGTGCCTCGAATGAGAGGGAGACGCTGATCTTATCCGACTGGTTGAATGTATCGCGGTAAGGAGAGAGGAGCTCCTGCCAGTAGTCGAGGGTCGCTTTAGCGGTTCGTTCGATATCAGACATCCTAGCTGAGTCCGTTGTACCGTAGCCTTGAATATTAAGCTCGAAAAAATTATTCTCTATGCTCGATTGAGCCGTGGCGATGCCCGAAAAGAGCAGCGAAAGAGATAAGAGAGTAGTATGTGCGAGATTTTTCATAGATGTCTTTTACTAACATAGAAAGGCGTGTAAATCAAGCCTTAATTTCTGATTGCGGTCTAATTTTGCAATGATGCGTCGCTTGAAATAGAGGTATAATAATTTTTGTTCACAAATTTCATTGATTTCTCGGGACTAAAAAATTAAAATACGCGCGTATGAATACGGCACAACAAGAATTGCTCAGCATCCTCCTCGATAAATCCATCAAGACAGGTCACTTCATCCTCGCCTCGGGGAAGGAAAGCGACCTTTACTGTGACTGCCGTGTCACGACGCTCGATGGACGTGGCGCGTGCCTCATCGGCCAGTGTGGCTGGGACCTCGTCACCGAACAGATCCTTCCTCAGTTCCCTAGCATCACCGCCATCGGTGGGATGACCATGGGGGCAGACCCCATCTCGCTCGCCATCGGCATGCAGTCCGCACAGCAGGGAGACAAGGCGCTGAATGTATTCACCGTCCGCAAGGAGGCAAAAGACCACGGTCGCGGCAAGCGCATCGAAGGGAACTTCTCCGCTGGGCAGGATGTCATCGTCGTCGATGATGTCATCACCACAGGTGGATCTACCATCAAGGCCATCGAAGCCATCCAAGCCGAAGGCGGCAAGGTACTCGCAGCCCTCGTGCTCGTCGACCGCGAAGAAGGTGGGCGCGAAGCCATCGAAGCCCTCGGAGTCCCCGTCTTCTCGCTCTACACACGTCAGAGCATCTTCGGCGACCAATAAATCAACTCAATAAATCATCTCATGCTCCCTCTCATCGTAGGCATCGAGTCCACAAGGCTCAGCGACAAGGAGAGGGAGCTTTTTTCACGCCTGCAAGCAGCAGGCTACATCCTCTTCTCAAGGAACATAGAAAACAGAGAGCAATGCCTCGCCCTCTGTGAAGAACT
>CAYJNX010000094.1:0-9111 GCA_964371525.1 uncultured Akkermansia sp.
AAAATGCTCGAAGAAACATGGGGCGTATCCGCTGCTGCTCCTGTAGCTGCTGCTGCTGCTGCTCCTGCTGAAGCTGCAGAAGAAAAGACTGACTTCGACGTCGAACTCACCGACGCTGGTAGCAACAAGATTGCTGTCATTAAGGCTGTTCGCGAAGTTAAGGCTGGTCTCGGTCTTGCTGACGCTAAGAAGCTTGTTGAAAGCGCACCTACAATCGTTATCGAAGCTGCTTCTAAGGAAGACGCTGAGAAGGCTAAGGCCACTCTCGAAGGAGCTGGCGCTACGGTGACAATCAAGTAAGTTTTTCACCTCTGTCAACGCAGGAGTGGGGTAAAAGCCCCACTCCTGCTTGCGCGTCTCTGGAAAAATGAGCATTCCGATAATACGCCTTTCCTAAGCATTTCTGCTCAATATCTAACACCAATCAATTCGATAAGCCCGATGAGGGTGGGTGACATCAGCACCAGTCCTCATCGGTTTTACGACGGAAACCGAGCTTCGCATCCAGCATAGGATGTCACTAACATCATCTCAGCACTCATGTCTAAGCCCAGCAACGAGCGTATCAATTTCGGGAAAATCAAGGAGAGTATTGACCCTCCTAATCTGATTGAGATTCAAACCAAGTCCTACGAGGAATTCCTACAGAGATTCTCTGAGCCTGATAAAAGACTTAAAATAGGTCTTCAGGCCGTCCTCAACGATCACTTTCCAATCGATAGTTATGACGGACAAATCAAGCTTGAATACGATCACTACGATATCTCACCACCCAAGACATCGGACTTTGATGCCATTCGCGCAGGTGAAACCTACAGCGCGTCTCTCTATGTGAAGTTCCGCTTGACCTGCGGCGACTACACGGCCGATGAGAATGTCTACATGGGCGAAGTACCCATGATCACAGATCGCGGTACCTTTGTCATTAACGGCGCCGAGCGCGTCATCGTGGCACAGCTCCACCGCTCCCCTGGTATTTGCTTTGAAAAGTCCCGCCACACGAATGGTAAGGATCTTTTCTCATTCCGCATCATCCCTGACCGTGGCTCATGGCTGGAAGTACAGTTCGACACGAACGACCTCATGTACGTCTTCCTCGACCGCCGTCGTCGCCGTCGTAAGTTCCTTGCGACGACATTCCTGCGCTACCTCGGCTACGCGACCGACCGCCAGATCGTCGAGCAGTTCTTCAGCATCCAGAAGCTGAACTTGAATGACGTGTCGAGCGAAGAGCTCGAGTACCTCGTGCCATTCGAAGACATCAAGCATGGTGAAGAAAAGGGCAAGGGTACCGTCATCGCGAAGGCGTACGAGCCATTCAGCCTTGCAACGATCAAGAAGATGCTCGAACTCGGCATCACCGAAATCGAAGTCATCGACCAGCGCGAAGAAGAAACACTCGTCAAGACACTCAAGAAGGACCTCGCCTCTGACCGCGAAACCGCGCTGAAGGAAATCTTCCGCAAGTTCCGCCCCGGTGATCCATCCTCCGTCCAGCAGGCAGCAGCCGCACTCGACCGCCTCTTCAACGAAGAGAAGAAGTATGACCTCACACGCGTCGGCCGTTATAAGATCAACCAGAAGCTCGGTCTCGACGTATCGGAAGACTGCCGCCTCATCCAGCCTATCGACTTCCTCGCCGCGATTAAGTACCTTCTTCGCTTGAAGAATGGTGAAGGTCAGGTCGACGATATTGACCACCTTGGTAACCGCCGTGTGCGTGCCGTCGGTGAACTCATCGCGAACCAGTGCCGCGTCGGTCTCGCTCGTACCGAGCGACTCGTCAAGGAGCGCATGACACTCTGCGACATCACCCGTGGCGACATCACACCTAGCAAGCTCATCAACCCGAAGGCCCTCAGCGCCGTCGTACGTGACTTCTTCGGACGTAGCCAGCTTTCCCAGTTCATGGATCAGATTAACCCCCTTGCCGAGCTCACGCATAAGCGTCGTCTCTCTGCACTGGGACCAGGTGGTCTGAACCGCGACCGCGCAGGCTTCGAAGTGCGAGACGTTCATGACTCCCACTACGGCCGTATCTGCCCGATTGAGACCCCAGAAGGTCCCAACATCGGTCTGATTAACTCCCTTTGTACCTATGCTCGCATCGACGACTACGGCTTCATTGAAACTCCTTTCCGTCGTGTACGTCACCTCGAGCAGAAGAACAAGAAGGGCGAAGTCACCAGCAGCGAAACCATCATCACAAATGAGATCGAGTACCTTTCCGCTGATAAGGAAGAGTATCTCCTCATCGCACAGGCGAACAACGCCATCGACGATGACAACGGCTCTGGCCACTTCGTCGCGAACCGCATCACAGCACGTGAGCACGGTGAGTTCATCGAAGTAGACCCACGCCGCGTCGACTACATGGACGTGTCACCGAAGCAGATCATCTCGATCGCTGCGGGGCTCATCCCCTTCCTTGAGCATGATGATGCGAACCGTGCACTCATGGGCGCGAACATGCAACGCCAAGGCGTGCCTCTCATGGTGAACCAAGCACCTCTCGTCGGTACAGGTATCGAAGCGAAGTGTGCGGCAGACAGCTGCGCTGTCGTCATCGCAGAAGCACCTGGTATCGTCGCCTCCGCGACAGCCGAGTACATCATCACCTCCCCCGATGGCGAGCTCCCCGTATCTCCTCAACGTTGGCTCAGCGAGCCTGAGAGCATCAAGACAGATATAGAAAAGGGAATCCACGTCTACCAGCTGCGCAAGTTCATGCGCTCGAACGCCTCCACCTGCATCAACCAGAAGCCTATCGTGAACCGCGGCGATGCCGTGAAGCCCGGTATGGTGCTCGCTGACGGACCTTGTACAGACGGTGGTGAACTCGCACTCGGACGCAACGTGCTCGTGGCATACATGTCATGGTACGGCTACAACTACGAAGATGCCATCATCATCTCCGAACGCCTCGTGCAGGAAGATGCCTACACCTCCATTCACATCGAAGAATTCGAAGAAAAGGCACGTGACACGAAGCTCGGACCAGAAGAAATCACACGAGACATACCGAATGTCGGTGACGAAGCCCTGAAGAACCTCGGCAGCGATGGCGTGATCCGCATCGGTGCAGAAGTGAAGCCCGGTGACATCCTCGTCGGTAAGATCACTCCTAAGAGCGAAACAGAACTCGCCCCAGAAGAACGCCTCCTGCGCGCCATCTTCGGTGAGAAAGCCGCTGACGTGAAGGACACCTCCATGCGCGTTCCTCCCGGCACGACAGGTGTCGTCATGGATGTTCGCATCGTGCGCTCCGCCGCCCCTGGTGAAGCACCAGTAGACATCGAGAAGGAAAGCCAGAAGCAGCACAAGAAGGTTGACGTTGAGTATAACAAGCAGAAAGACGCCCTCATTGAGCAGCTCACCAGCCGCCTCTCTGACCGCCTCCTCGGCGAGAAGATCCCTCTGGAAGTCCTGCGCTCCGGCACAAACGAAGTCATCATCCCTTCCAACCGTAAGATCACAAAGACCCTCCTGCGTAAGCTCGCCGTCCACCACGACCAGATCGAGATGGATCCCAGCCCAGTGCGCAACCAGATCTTTGAAATCATCAACAGCTACGAAAGCTCCTTCGCCGCCCTCGACGATGAGCGCGATCGCAAGCTCGATCTCATCGAAGCTGGTGCAGAAATGGACCCCGGTGTCGTCACAGAAGTGAAGGTCTACATCGCCACGAAGCGTAAGCTCGGTGTCGGTGACAAGATGGCAGGTCGTCACGGTAACAAGGGTGTATGCTCCCGCGTTCTTCCTATCGAAGACATGCCCTACCTCGAAGACGGTACTCCCGTTGACATCATTCTTAACCCACTCGGCGTGCCTTCTCGAATGAACGTAGGTCAGGTTCTTGAAGCCCACCTTGGCGTTGCAGCGAAGGCACTCGGATTCAAGGTCGCTACCCCCGTATTCGATGGTATCGAAGAAGAGAAGATCTGGGACTACATGAGTCAGGCGAAGAAAGTAGACGGATTCACATGGGTCGGTGATGGTAAGGATGGATCTACCGCTGGTAAGAGCCGCCTCCTCGACGGTCTCACAGGTGAGTACTTCCACTACCCAGTCGTTGTAGGCTACACCTACATGCTGAAGTTGAACCACTTGGTCGCTGACAAGGTGCACGCTCGTGCCGTCGGTACCTACTCGCTCGTCACCCAGCAGCCACTCGGTGGTAAAGCCCAGCACGGTGGTCAGCGCTTCGGGGAGATGGAAGTGTGGGCGATGGAAGCCTATGGTGCTGCTTATACGCTCCAAGAACTTCTCACCGTCAAGTCCGACGACGTGCAAGGCCGTACACGCATCTATGAAAAGATCGTGAAGGGTGACAGCTCGCTGGAAGCGGGCACACCTGAGTCCTTCAACGTTCTCATCAAGGAAATGCAGGCACTCTGCCTGAACGTCGAGCCTACCGATCGTCGTGATCGCAGCTCGGATGCCCAGACTGCTGATGACTTCTTCACCCTCCTTGCCGAAGGCGAAGAACTCGCAGAAGACGAACTCATGGCAGAAGGTCTCTTTGAAGACGACCTCAGCGACGATGATGACGACTTCACCCCAGAAAGCAGCGACGAAGAATCTGAAATGTAAACCTGTAACCGCTCCCCCATGCTCGCGCATCGGGGGAGCAAGACAACCTTAAAAAAAATTACTGATATGTCTTTTATCGATAACACAACCGATACACCAAAAAACTTCGATCAGGTTTGCATCACCGTCGCCAGTCCCGAGGACATCCTAAGCTGGTCGAGTGGAGAGGTGAAGAACCCTGAGACGATCAACTACCGTACCTTCAAGCCCGAAAAGGGTGGTCTCTTCTGCGAGCGTATCTTCGGACCTACGCGCGACATGGAGTGCTCCTGCGGCCGTTACAAGCGCGCGAAGAACAAGGGAATGATCTGTGACCGCTGTGGCGTCGAAGTCACCAGCTCCCGCGTACGCCGCGAGCGCATGGGTCACATCGAACTCGCCGTCCCTGTCACACACATCTGGTTCTACAAGTGCATGCCCAGCCGCATCGGCCTCATGCTCGACCTCACAGCTCGTGATCTGGAACGCGTCATCTACTACGAAGATTACATCCTCATCGATCCTAAGGGAATCGCTGGCCTCGAGCGTGGTCAGATCATCACAGAGGAAGAATACGAAAACCTCATCGACGACTACGGCGATGAAGCACCAGACGCAGGAATGGGTGCAGACGCTCTCCAGCGTCTCCTCGCCACCATCGACATGGGTGCTCTCATCGACAAGCTCCGTCAGGACATCGACAAGACGAACTCCAAGCAGAACAAGCGCAAGATCGCGAAGCGACTCCAGCTTGCTCAGGGCTTCCGCGACAGCGAGACAAAGCCCGAATGGATGGTGCTCAATAAGCTCCCCGTCATCCCTCCTGACCTGCGCCCCCTCGTCCCCCTTCCCGGTGGTCGCTTCGCGACAAGTGACTTAAACGACCTCTACCGTCGTGTCATCAACCGTAACAACCGCCTCCGCGAACTCGCAGCTCTTCAGACACCTGAAGTCATTAAGCGAAACGAAATGCGCATGCTCCAAGAAGCAGTCGACGCCCTCTTCGACAACGGCCGTCACGGCCGTCACGTCACAGGCGCTGGCAACCGTCCTCTCAAGTCCCTCTCTGATATGCTCAAGGGTAAGGGTGGTCGCTTCCGTCAGAACCTGCTCGGTAAGCGCGTCGACTACTCTGGTCGTTCTGTGATCGTCATCGGACCTCACCTGAAGATGAACCAGTGCGGTCTTCCTAAGAAAATGGCACTCGCCCTCTTCGAACCTTTCATCATCCATCGCTTGAAGGAACTCGGCTACGTACACACCGTACGTTCCGCGAAGAAGATGATCGACCGCAAGGAAGGCGTCGTCTGGGACATCCTCGAAGAAGTCACGAAGGGACACCCCGTGTTCCTGAACCGTGCTCCTACGCTGCACCGTCTTTCCATTCAGGCATTCGAGCCTGTCCTCATCGAAGGCTCTGCTATCCGACTCCACCCGCTCGTCTGTACAGGTTACAACGCTGACTTCGACGGTGACCAGATGGCAGTACACGTCCCTCTCAGCATCGAAGCACAGCTCGAAGCACGCCTTCTCATGCTCGCTCCGAACAACATCTTCTCCCCAGCATCCGGCAAGCCTATCAGCACGCCTACACAGGATATTATTCTTGGTGCTTACTACCTCACACACACACGTGCGATGGAAGTCAAGGAGATGCAGGACCACGCACAGGAACTCCCCCTCTTCGAATCCATCTCTGAAGTCGAATTCGCCATTGCAGCACGCAAGATCGAATACCACCAGTGGATTCGTCTGAAGAACCCTGACTACGGTAAAGAAGGCGAAGCACTCAAGAAGCTCTCCTTTAACCGTGAAAGCGTCGAGAAGAAAATCATCGTCACCACAGCTGGTCGCGTACGATTCAACGAAATCTGGCCGAATGAAATGGGCTACATCAACCGCAACGTCGGCAAGAAGCAGCTCGGTGAGATCATCTGGCGCTGCTACCAGATCTGCGGACAGGAAAAGACCGTCGAGACACTCGACTCCCTTAAGTCGCTCGGCTATAAGGAAGCGACACGCTCTGGTTGCTCCATCGGTATCGTAGACATGGTCGTGCCTGAGCGCAAGGACGAGATGATCAGTGCTGCGTACGACGAAGTCGCGAAAGTGACAGAACAGTACGAAGAAGGTCTCATCACGAACGGCGAACGCTACGAAAAAGTCATTAACATCTGGTCGTCCACCACGGACCTCATCCAGAAGGAACTCTATACGAAGCTTGAGTACAACCAAGGCTCCGCTGTCGCTAGCCCCCTCTACATGATGGTCGACTCTGGTGCACGTGGTAACAAGGCACAGATTAAGCAGCTCTCAGGTATGCGCGGTCTGATGGCTAACCCATCTGGTGGTATTATCGAACGCCCCATTACGTCGAACTTCCGCGAAGGTCTCTCCGTGCTGGAATACTTCATCTCCACCCACGGTGCACGTAAGGGCCTCGCCGATACCGCGCTGAAGACAGCTGACTCTGGTTACATGACCCGTAAGCTCGTCGACGTCGCGCAGGACGTGATCGTCCGTGACGAAGACTGCGGAACGAACAACGGCATCCTCATGACCGCCATCTATGATGGTGATGATGAAGTCGCCTCCCTTCCTACCCGCATCTATGGTCGCGTCGCATGCGAAGAGATCAAAGATCCTACCACAAAGGAAGTCATCGTCGGCGAAAACTGCATCATCAGCGATGAAGCAGCGAAGCGCATCGAACAGGTCGGCATCGAGAAAGTACGCGTACGCTCCGTACTCACCTGTGAACTCCCACGTGGATGCTGTGCGAAGTGCTACGGCCTGAACCTCGCGACTGGAAACAGCGTGAAAGTCGGTGAAGCCGTCGGTGTCATCGCCGCTCAGTCCATCGGTGAACCTGGTACACAGCTCACCATGCGTACATTCCACGTCGGTGGTGCTGCTACCGCCGCCTCGAACCGCCCCGAATACATCACAAAGTCCGCAGGCCGCGTCATCTATGATGAAAACCTCCGTGACCGCTGTGTAGAAGACGAAAATGGCAACATGGTCGTCCTGTGCAAGAACGGCAGCATCAAGATCTACGACGAAGAAGGTAAGGAACTCGAGTCCTACCAGCTCGCCCTCGGTGCTATCCTCAGCGCGAAGGACGGAGACCACGTACAAGCGAAAGAAACAGTCGCTGTATGGGATCCATTCGCCATCCCAGTCATCTCCGAAATCGGCGGTACAGTCGAGTTCCAAGACATGATCGAAGGCATTACCTGCCGCACGGACAACTCTGAAGCAGGTCGTGGTACGACAGTCGTCATCGACCACCGTCAGGACCTCGCACCACGCGTCATCATCCACACAGGCAAGGGCAAGGCTGACAAGCCACGCGTCTACTCCATCCCGACGGGAGCCTACCTCGCCGTCAGCGAAGGACAGCAGATATCCCCTGGTGCACAGCTCGCGAAGACCCCGAGAAAGGTACAGAAGACAAACGACATTACAGGTGGTCTCCCACGCGTCGCAGAACTCTTCGAAGCACGCCGTCCGAAGGACTGCTGCACACTCGCAGAAATGGACGGTATCGTCTCCATCGAAGACCTCATGATACGCGGTAAGAAGGTAGTCACCATCTACCGTGATGCTGAAGCACGCGAAGCCGCTGCACGCGGTGGACGCAAGCGCAAGGCAGAAGAAGTCGAAGAAGGAGCAGTCCTCTCCATGAAGCACCTCGTACCGACAGACCGCCACATCATCGTGCATGACGGCGACTTCGTCCGCGCGGGAGAGCCCCTCTCTGATGGATCTGAAGCCTCGGATGAAATCCTCCGCATCAGCGGCAAGGAAGCCCTCCAAGAGCACCTTGTGAACAAGGTACAGCAGGTCTACCGCGTACAGGGCGTGGAAATCAACGACAAGCACGTGGAAATCATCGTCTCTCAGATGCTCCGCAAGGTACGCATCAAGGACCCAGGTGACACAGGACTCCTCTGGGGAGATGAAATCGAGAACACCACACTACGCCGCGTCAACCGCGAAACCATTTCTATGAATGGTCGCCCAGCGGACTGTGAGCCCATCCTTCTCGGAATCACGAAAGCCTCCTTGAAGACAGACTCCTTCATCTCTGCTGCATCCTTCCAAGACACGACACGCGTGCTGACGGAAGCTGCGACACTTGGAAAGATCGACACACTCGAAGGCTTCAAGGAAAACGTCATCCTCGGACACCTCATCCCAGCGGGAACAGGCTTTGGTAAGTACCGTAACATCGCGGTCGAGCCATCAGCAGACGCAGTCCCCATCCCACGAGCCACGTACGGCTATGCGGACGAAGACGGCGGCGCGGACGATGCGATCAGCGTCGGAGCAGAAGACTGATTAGTTAGGAATGAGGAGTTAGAAGTTAGGAGTTGATGTAAAGCGACCCTTAGCTGATAACTCAGAGAAAAGTTAAAGCAGCCGCTTCCTCATTATTGGGGAAGCGGCTTTTTCCTGTGTGAATGCCTCGCACTACCCACCCGCGACACCTAGATGGGAGTCCAGAGGGGCGCGCTCCTCTGGCAGGGTGTGGGA
>CAYJNX010000095.1:0-9073 GCA_964371525.1 uncultured Akkermansia sp.
CTTCAGATGAAGGGTATCTACGGACGAGAAATGTTCGACACCTGGTACCTCATGCAGTCCATGATCCAGTCAGGACTCGACCTCACGCCTATTATTTCGCATGAACTTCCTTATACCGAGTTCAAGCAGGGATTCGAAGCGATGATGTCTGGGAACTCAGGAAAGGTCGTACTCGTCTGGTCTGAATAATAATAGGAGAAGGAAAAACTCAATCTTCAAGTTTATAAAGCCAGTAACGAGATACGCATCTCGCTACTGGCTTTTTTTTTCTTGCTGACACGACTTAGGCTAGGCAAGAAGATGGACTTGTGTTATGATATCTGCTGTGAAAAAGTGCCAAATATGCGGGAAACCTGCGCATTTATTCCTGACGCAGGTAGTCAATAGTGAGATAACAGAGTTGTCTCTTTGCGAAAAATGCGCAAAGGATAGGGGGCTTTTTGACCCTAAAGCACTCGCTATGGCTGAAGAGAACTTCCCCGATGCCGTTAAGAAGAAGGTAGATGAGCTCGCGCGCGAGATAGCCGAAAAATTAAAAAACAACGAAGATCTCGTGAGCTCGCTCCAAAGCCCCATTCGCTCAGCTCGCTCAAAATCACTCAAGCAATGCAGCGAATGCGGCTTCAAGCTCGAAACCATCGCTGCGACAGGACGCGTCGGCTGCCCAGAATGTTACATGGTCTTCCGTCATGATCTCGCGAAGATGGCGAAGGCACTAGACTTCCGCGACGATGACATCGAGGAGATGAGTAAGCCTGATAGCACCGACAGTCACTCTCCCAGAGTTTCGCACGCGCAAGCGATAGGAGTGAGCGTGTCACAACAGCGCAAGATTCTTCAGACCCAAATGAAGAAAGCCATCATCCGTGAAGACTACGAAAGAGCCGCACTCCTTCGCGATGAACTCAAGAAACTAGAATCCGAATCATGAAGCTTGACAGCATACTGAAAGAAAACCACACGTGGATACGAGCCAGTATCGAGAAAAACGATGTTTTACTCGGGACGCTGGGGCGCGTATCGCGCTCGCTGCGCGGGCATCGTTTCCCTGGGTGGAGCACGGATGAGGATAGGCGATCTGTCATGGATTTCCTACGCCCTCATGTGCAGTCGCTTTATGGCTATAAGTCTGCTTTTCACGCGGAGATGTCCTCCCTTGATTGGCAGCAGCGTCGCCTATTGCTGGAGAGGAAGCTGATTTCTCCCTGCATGGCTGCTCGCCAAGATGGCTGCGAGGTTTTCATCCCTCGTAAGCAAGATAGCGTCGTCATGACGAACGAGGAAGAGCATCTTGTCATTCATCACTTCCTATCTGGTCTTAAGCTAGCTGAGACCCATGCGAAGCTGCTAAAGAGTGTAGAGAAGCTTGAAAAGCAGCTGAACTTCGCGAAGGATGAGAAGCGAGGCTACCTCACGAGCCTTCCTTTTGAATGCGGAGATGCCGTGCAGCTCTACGTCCTACTACACCTTCCCGCTACGACATGCGCGAATATCATTCCGCAGCTACACGCGGCTCTTGAGAAGCTGGAGTTAGGAATGCAGCCTTATTATGCCGATGAGTCTGAGGATACAGGAAATATGTTCATTCTCCACTGCCATCCTACGAGCTATCAGCAGACTGCGAAGGTCATAGCTAGGCTGGAAAAAATAACGCTCACGATTGCAGATCAGGAGTTAAAACTGAGGAAGCATCTGCTCGAAACCCGAGAAATCGAGATGCGTGATCTTGTCGGTCGCGCTCTAGGTATTCTCCTCTATTCCGCGAAGCTTAGCTTTAAGGAACTAACGGACTCATTATCCCTCATCAGACTAGGCCTATCACTAGGAATGCTTCACAGTGAGCATGAGGAAATGAGCTGTGAAGAGATCATAGATACGCTCATTGATCTCTATATCTCACTCGCGCCAGCACATCTGAGGCGTCTTGCATCGCTCGACGTAGAAGGCAGCGCAGACGAGGTAGAACATCTGCGCTCACAGTTAGTGCAACGTACATTAAACAAAATATCATTACAATTCAGAATCTAATTATATGAACAACTTCACACCTAGAGCACAACAGGTTATCAATATAGCACGTCGCGAAGCTGAGCGTTTCAAACACAGCTACATCGGAGGCGAGCATCTCCTGCTCGGTATACTCAAGCTCGGCCACGGGGTCGCTATCTCGGTGATCGAATACCTTCTCATTAATGCAGAGCATCTCGCAGAAATTCTAGAAAGCACCATGGAAGAGGGCGATGCCCCTGAGAATAGGGGGAATTTACCCTACACACAGCGCGCGAAACGCCTCATTGTGAATGCTGGCATCGAGGCGAAAAGATTGAATCACACCTTTGTCGGCACGGAGCATCTACTGCTGGCGATGCTGGCAGACTCAGATGGTTTAGCATGGACCACGCTTAATCGCGCAGGTCTGACATACGACATGGCTCGCGAGCGCGTCCTAGACGAAACGAATCTCAAGTTTGATCTTGATAAAAGTGACGACGACGACGATGATGATGATGATAAAGATAGAAATAGCTTCAGCTTCCCATCGAACGATGATGATGATCCCATCAGTGAGCATTTTCGATCCATCTCCTCTGAGATGTCGAGTCAGGCTGATCAGGGGCGCATATCCGCGATCAAGGCCTTCGGCCGAGATCTGACAAAGCGCGCGGAGCGCGGCGAGCTAGACCCAGTCATCGGACGTAAGGATGAGATACAGCGCGTTATTGAGATCCTCTGCCGCCGCATGAAGAATAATCCAGTCCTCCTCGGTGAGGCAGGAGTCGGAAAATCCGCCATCGTAGAAGGACTAGCCCAACTCATCGTCGAAGGAGATGTGCCCGAGTTCCTCATGGGTAAGCGCATCATCTCGCTCGATCTTGCGATGATGGTCGCGGGTACAAAGTACCGTGGGCAGTTCGAAGAACGCTTGAAGTCAGTCATGGATGAAATCATGCAGGACAAGAACATCCTACTCTTCGTCGATGAAATCCACACCATGATAGGTGCGGGCTCGGCAGAAGGCACGATGGACGCGTCTAACATCATTAAGCCCGCACTGTCGCGCGGAGAACTGCAAGTCATCGGAGCCACCACGCTGAATGAATACCGTAAGCATGTCGAGAAGGATGCCGCCTTCGAGCGTCGATTCCAGCAGGTGCAGGTAGCAGAACCCAGCGTCGAAGATACCATTCTCATCCTACAGGGACTCGCTAACCACTATGAAGAGCATCACAAGGTGCGCTACACGCAGGCAGCACTAGAGGCATCGGCGAGTCTCTCCAAACGCTATCTCACGGGACGCTTCTTGCCTGACAAGGCGATCGACGTTATCGACGAAGCAGGTGCGCATAAGCAGGTCGCACGCATGACACGCCCCGATGATATTAAGGCACTGCAACTGAAACGCCGTGAGCTTAATAAGCAGAAGACTGAAGCCATAGGTGAGCAGCTCTTCGAGCGTGCCGCCCAGCTCCGCGATGATGAAAAAGCAGTGACGAAGAACCTAGAGGATGACCTCAGCACATGGAGGAAAAACGTAGACTCTGTCTACCATGATATCGATGAAGACGACATCATGCAGGTACTCTCCCGCTGGACAGGTATACCGCTCGCTCGCATGGAGGAGAAGGAAGCCGCGAAGCTCCTGCGCATGGAGCAGGAGCTGAAGAGTAAGGTCATCGGTCAGGATGAAGGCTGTGGCGCTATCGCGCGCGCGCTTCGTCGTAGCCGTGCGGATATCAAAGACCCACGTCGCCCTATCGGCTCTTTCCTCTTCATGGGACCTACAGGGGTGGGGAAGACCTACCTCGCGCGTAATCTCGCAGAGATCATGTTCGGGACAGCAGATGCGCTCATCCAGATAGACATGAGTGAGTACATGGAAAAGCACACCACCAGCCGCATGATAGGCTCGCCTCCAGGTTATGTCGGTCATGATGAAGGCGGTCAGCTCACCGAGAAGGTACGTCGTCGCCCCTATGCCGTTATCCTCTTTGACGAAGTAGAGAAGGCGCATCCCGATGTGATGAATCTCCTCCTCCAGATACTCGAAGAAGGCATCGTTACTGATTCGCTGGGACGCAAGATCAACTTCCGAAACACCATCATTATCCTCACGTCCAATGTAGGCGCGAGCCTCGTGAAAACACAGGGCACGATGGGATTCGGTGCCGTGGAGAAGCAGGAGGCGGACTATGAGTTCATGAAGGAAAAGATAACCGAGGCCGCGAAGTCGCATTTCCGCCCTGAGTTTATCAACCGCTTCGACGAGCTCATCGTCTTCCGCATGCTTGAGAAGAAGGATCTCGCGCTCATCGTAGAACTGGAAGCACAGAAACTCATCGCACGCCTGAAGGAGAAGAATATCATCCTCGAACTCTCAGAAGCACTGGTGAACCAGCTCGTCGAACGTGGGCATAATCCTGAGTATGGAGCTCGCCCCATGCGTCGTGCTATCGAGCGCATGCTTGAAGATCCGATTGCTGAAGCCATCTTGCGTGGCGAACTCGTCGGTGGAAAGAGCTATCTCGCTGATATTTCAGAGGACAAGAAATCTATCGCATTCAAGGCTAAGCGCGCTGCTAAAACTGCCGCAAAGCCAGCAGTAAAGAAGTCCGCGGAGAAAGCCACGAAGAAACGAGCTCCACGACGCAAGAGCAGCCCAGAGGGTACTCAGAAATAAGTTTTTACAAAAAACTAAAATATAAAAAAGGCGAGTTAAACTCGCCTTTTTTATGCTTACATATAGTCTTCCATCATCGCTCTAATATCCAGTAGAGACATAGAATAAGGGGTTCGCCCCGATTTGTTACGCGCACTGGGATCTGCACCAGCCTCTAGTAAGACTTGTATGATTTCCTTATTCCTAACGATCGCTGCTTCGTGCAGAGCCGTGTTCCCGTTCGTTGCTCGGGCGGCTTTCGGGTTTGCTCCATGCTGTAGAAGAAGTTTCACGATTTCAAGATGATCTCTGCCCGCGGCATCCATGAGAGCCGTGCCGCCATTGTTGTCTGGGATTGAAGCATCAGCACCTCGTTTGATGAGATAAGTGACGGCCTTTAATTTTCCATGGTAAGCTGCTTCCATGATAGGAGTATTTCCTTGCGAATCAGGCATATTTACGTCTACTCCCAGCTTGAGTAGGTAGGCGATCACCCAGGTAGATTCTCCTATGCTAGCTGCCTCCAGTGGGTGTGTACCCTCCGCTGAGAGGCTGGTGGGGTCATCGCCTTCTTGGATGAGATAGATCACTGTTCTAAGATCCCCTTTCTGCGCTGCTTCATTGAGCTCTTTTGATGCCCCATGAGCAGTAAGAGTGCAGAGTGAAAGTATGCCTGAGATGAGATGAGATTTCATGTGAATCGGTGGATGTTAAGAAATGGATTGCTTATCGTAGAGCTCCTGATAGAGTTCGCATGTTGCGTAGAGTTCCTCATGACTGCCATCACCGATGATGCTGCCCTGATTGAATACGAGTATGCGCTGAGCATGACGCAGTGTGCTGAATCGGTGAGCGACGATGAGAGTCGTACGACCTTGTGCCAGCGTATCGAGTGCCTCTTGGATTTCTCTCTCGCTCTTTGCATCGAGTGAGGCTGTGGCTTCATCGAGTATGAGAATAGGCGCGTCCTTGATGAAAGCACGCGCAATGGCTACGCGCTGACGCTGACCGCCTGATACTTCCTTACCACCTTCGCCCACTTCTGTGTCGAGACCTAGGGGCGACTGACCTAAGAAGTCATTCAGAGAGGACTGCTGGGCAGCTCGCCGTATGTCTTCATCGCTGGCATCCGGTTTTCCTAGATGAATATTCTCGCGTATCGTGCCAGAGAAGAGTAGAGCCTGCTGCCCGACATACGCTATCTTGTCGCGTAGATTCTTCTGCGTGACTTGACGTATGTCGACTCCGTCGATGCTGATGCTGCCTTCGTTTACTTCGTAGAATCTCTCGATGAGATTGACGAAGCTTGATTTCCCTGCACCACTAGGTCCCACTAGTCCTACGATCTGTCCTGCGGGGATATCTACTTGTATCTTCTTGAGTGCCTGCTTTGTTTCCGTGTAGGAGAAACTCACTTGCTCGAATCGGATATGCCCCTCCACGGGTGCTGTCCAGTGCTTAGGTGTGACGGGATCTTGTATGGTAGTAGGAGCGTCTAAGATCTCGCGAAGTCGCTTCAGTGCACCCTGCGCCGAGTTAATGCTATTAAAGGCTCGCCCTGCGCGGCTCATCGAATTGAATGCCATGTAGAGAGCTGTGGCGAGTGCGAGGAAGTCACTGAGCATCATCCCCCTCATCTTCCCCTGCGCGAGAAGGACGGCGAGGGCTGTGGCTGTGACCAGTTCCATGATAGGGACGAGGGCGCGCTGGTAGCGCACCATCTTCACCGTCTTTTGTCCGTAGGTATTCGTCACGTCGCTGAAGTCTGCAATCTGGCGTGCTTCTAGGCTGTAGGCGCGTATTTCACGCTGTGTCTCCAGATTCTGCTGGAGGATGGTATTCATCTCACCGAGGTCGGCCTGAGCCTGATGGGATCGCTTCGCGATGCGCTTGCCGAAGACGATAATGGGATAGATTGCCAGTGCAACGAAGAGGAGGTTGATGATGAAGTCGCCAGCGTTTCCGTTCTGGAAGATAAGGAAGAAGAAGGCTGTTAGCGCACTAATCGTCGTGATAGGCTGCTTGATGATCTCATTCGATGTGTGTGAGATCGCAGTCTGCACATTCTGCGTGTCTGAGACGATGCGGCTGAGCAGATCCCCCTTGTTTTGCTTATCAAGGAAGGCGATGGGGAGATCCTGAATGCGTGTGAACACAGACAGACGAATGCCTTCCAGCACGCGTACAGAGAGTATGTTCACAATTACGGCATTTAACCATAGTCCTAATGCTCTGATTGTAAACATGGCTGGTAGCATCATGCAGGAAAGCAGCAGAATAGTCGAGTGATCCATCCCACTGATATAGGGTCGCAAAAGCTCATGCGCTGCCTCAGGACCATTGAAAATGATAGGGAAGACCGCGTAAATGGCGAAGGGGAGACCGAGTCCACTCGCTCCCGCTGCCACGAGCCCCGTCAGCAAGGCGAGGCTGAATAAACGCCAGTGTGGCAGCATGTAAATGCGTATAAATAGGAAAAGTGCTTTCATCTCAAGTCTGTGGTATGTGGGGAGTCGTCTGGGGCATGTTCTCCTGAGTCATTGTTATTTCTGCTGCATGAGATGGCAGCTCCTCTGTGTGCTGTTTCTCTGTACGCGCTTGCTCATCGTAGAGACGCTTGTAGAGTCGGCTCGTCTCGTAGAGATGCTGATGCGTGCCGTCTCCTACTATGTGCCCCTGCTCAAAGAGCAGGATACGATCCGCTTGCCGAATGGTGCTAAAGCGGTGTGCGATGATGAAGCATGTCTGCTGCTCCGTGAGTAATTCCAACGCTTCTTGAATCGTCGCCTCACTCTTCGTATCCAACGCAGATGTCGCCTCATCGAGGATGATAATAGGAGCATTCTTTAGGACGGCGCGAGCGATGGAGACGCGCTGACGCTGCCCTCCAGAAAGTCCGCTGCCGCCTTCGCCAAGCAAGAAGTCATAGCCTTCTGCCTTCTCCGAGATAAACTCATCAACAAGAGCGTGGCGACCGGCGGTTTCGACCTCTTCATTATTCGCGTCAGGTGCGCCCACGCGGATGTTCTCACGAATACTGCCGCGGAATAGGGCGGGGAACTGAGAGACGAGGCCTATGCTGCGCATGCGGTCATGGCGACTGAGCTGACGTATATCAATGCCGTCTAGCAGGATCTCGCCTTGGTTAATATCATAGAAACGGCAGAGTAGATTGATAAAGCTCGTTTTACCAGCACCACTGGGACCGACGAGAGCGACAGTCTGCCCAGCTGGGATGTGAACAGAGACATCCTTGAGAATATACTCGTCATCTTGGTAAGCGAAGGACACATCCTTGAACTCGATATTACCCTGAGCTCGCTTCCCTATAGGTGTGGGATTCTGTGGTTCGGGCATTTCTGACTCTTGAATGATGACTTCGTGAAGCGTCGTTGTCATGCCACTGATGACTTGCAGCTGATTCATCACCGCGCCTAGCCTCTTCACGGGGTCATAGCAGAAGTAGAACGCTGCCGCAACGGCTGAGAACTGCTCCAGCGTCAGACCATCGTAGGCACCTCGATACAGCGCGAAGCTCAGCCCCACGGCGCTGATGATCTCGATGACAGGGCTCAGTCCCTGCCTCCATGCCGAGAAGCGAATGATGAGGTGATTATACTTGCGGATCTTCTCGCGCAGGATGCGCGTCTGACGCGCTTGGAGGTTGAAGGCGCGCACTTCACGTTGATTAGAAAGCGATTCCTCAATCGTGGCGTTAATGACGCCGAGGTTTTTCAAGGCCTCAGACATGATGCGGATGATTTTCTTCCCGACGAAACGCACGAGCGGCACACAAAGCGCGACGATGAGAAGATTCACGAGCAGGGAGGCTACTTGCGAGCTCGTCATCGCAGAATAGGTGAGGAATACCAGCGCTGCCACCAAGGTAAGAGGCTGGATGATGAGATCATTCAGAAGAGAGATGAGCGTCTGCTGAATAGTCTGCGTGTATTGGAGGATGTAAGTCATCCATTCTCCTCGCTTCTTAGAATCTAGGAACGCCATAGGCATCTCTTGCAAGCGCGCGAATAAATCCTGACGCAGTCCAGCGAGTATCCCCATGCCAGTCTTGCTGAGCAAGTAAGTATTGATATAGTTCGCAGTACCGCGAAGCCCCATCATCAGAGGGATGAAGAGTACAGCCATCCAGAGGAATGCAGATTCGAGATGAGCTTCCCCCACGAGTGATTGCATAGACTCTCGTAGCCACAGCGGAGCTTGGTTTATGTCAAAGACAATGGGGAAAACCTGAGAAATGATGAATGGTAGACCGAAGCCCGCTGTTCCAGCCGCGACAACACCTGCAAGTAAAGCAATGATGAGATACTTCTTTTGACGCGTAGCGTAGCGCTTAATAATGAAAGAGATAGCCTTTCGTTCTTTTTCTTTGTCTGGATTGTTTTTACCCATGATTAT
>CAYJNX010000096.1:0-8986 GCA_964371525.1 uncultured Akkermansia sp.
ATAACCTGACGTTCGGGGTAGGCCAGTTTCGCGCCTATAGACATGGCGAGCCCGCATGCCATCGTCCCATGCTTAAATGAGCCTATGATGCGCCTCGCTCCACCTGCTTCGAGATAGCGCGCCGCCCATACATTCGATGTGCCAGTGTCTACGATGAAAATAGCATCGCTGTCTGCGTGATCACTGACGAGCTTCGTGATGTATTCGGGGCGAATGGGCGCGTCATCAGATTCTCCATGAGCATAGCTGTAGAGCTTTGTGAGCTTTTCATTATGGCGCGTGATGCATTCTTCCAAGAAAGTCTCATTTCTGATGTCAGCTATCATGGGGAGCAGCATTTTCGCGGTGGATTTAACATCAGCATGGATGCCTAAAGTTACCTTACAACGCCTAGCGATAGCGCAGGCATCCGAATCAATCTGTGCGATGCACTTGTCCTGTGGTAAAAAGACACTGTAGGGGAAATCACTGCCCCATATGATGAGTAAGTCGCACTGCTGGATGGCTTCAAACGCGTCACCCCAGCCCAGTAGTCCTGTCATCCCAATGGTATTCGGTACATGATTCTCTATCACATCTTTGCCCCTCAGTGTGTAGGCAACAGGTGCTTTTATCGCCTCGGATAGGGCGGCTATCTCATCCGCTGCTCCTGTACAGCCTATGCCGCAGAGAAAGCAGACGCGCTCGTGCTCGCTGATGAGGATGGAGAGTTTCTCAACTTCTTCAAGGGTGGCTTGAAGCCGGGGCGTGGGGCTATCCACGACATTCACCGCAGGGCTATGCACGGCATCATGCTGCGCTATATCTCCCGGAAGCACGACCATGCCTACGCCTAGCTGTGCGCGAGCATGGCGAATCGCGGAGCAGGTGATGCTGTGGGCTTGCGAAGCCTGACTGACGAGCTCGCAGTACTGGGTGCATTCATTAAAGAGGCTTGTCGGGTGAGTCTCTTGGAAGTAGTCACTGCCGATGAGGGAGGCAGGGATATGCGAGGCCAGTGCGAAGACTGGAGCTTTGCTGCGGTGGGCATCGTAGAGCCCATTGATCAGATGCATGTTCCCAGGTCCGCAGCTACCACAGCATGCAGCGAGTTTTCCTGTGAGCTGTGCTTCTGCGTTAGCGGCGAATGCTGCCGTCTCTTCATGACGTACGTGCACCCAGCGGAGAGAACTCTCCTTTTCCATCGCCGCGACGACAGAGTTTAGGCTGTCTCCGACGATACCGTAGACGTGACGAAGTCCTGCTGATGCGAGGGTTTTAACCAGTTGTTGAGATACGTTTTCACTCATTCTGCTTTTATGCCATCTAGCAGAATGTTATTCAATCTATCTTGCTAACTGATTTTTATTAAGACAAACTTTCAGCAGCTGCGCGTGGGTCAGCTGACGCGCAGATGGCGGAGACCATGGCGACTCCTGCCGCTGCTCCTGTGGCGCGTAGTGCGCGGACACGTTCGACATCGAGTCCTCCTATGCCCACGACGGGAAGGGTGCTGAGGCTGGCGAGGCGAGAAAACTCAGCGATGCCGAGGGCAGGGGCTGCATTTTCCTTTGTGATGGTGGGGAAGACTGGCCCCATGCCTAGGTAGTCGAGTAGCTCGATGGGCGCAGCGCGTAGCTGCTCTTCATTCGCCACGGTGAGCCCGATAATCTTATGCGCGCCAAGCCCAGCTCTCGCCTTTTCAGGTGATATGTCTCGCTGCCCTATGTGGAGACCATCAGCATCAAGAAGCTGGGCAAGGCGCAGATTGTTATTAATAATAAACGGCACGCCCGCTTCGCGTAAGTAATCACGCAGCGGGGTGGCTTCTTCGATGAGCGCGGCTTCCTCTATGCCGTAGCGCCTGTACTGCACCATCGTCACGCCGCCAGCTACCGCGCGCTTCACGGTCTCGAGAAGCGAGTGATGGCACTTATCGGGATGATCGGTGACGAGGTAAAGATGCAGGGCTGTGCGTGTGCGCTCGCTCATGTGAGGGATCTTAGAACTCCAGTTCCTTAAGCTGGTCGATACGCTTAGCGAACTCGGGGTTATCAATTTCCAGTGCTTCGACGCGTTCGATCTGCGTTGTCAGATCTGTGGATGCCTTTTCGATGGCCTTCGCTGACTTTTCGCGTATCTGGTCGATGCCTGCTCCTTCGGGTGCCTTCGGCTTACCTGTCGTTCCGAAGCCTGTCGATGTACCAGGGAGAGCAGGGAGTACTTTTTTGAATGCAGCGAGTGATTTTTCGGCGGAGCGGTTGTCTTTCACGCGCTTGAGGATGGCTGTGCTCTTCTTGGATAAATTGAGCTGCTGCTTGATCCATGCTTGAGCTTCTTTGATTTCGTCTCGTGTCGCCTTAGGCGTGGCTTCCTCTTCTTCGGCGTGGAGTACGCCAGCAAAGAAGGTGAGAACGAGAAGAAATAGTGAGGTGATGAAACGATGAGTGTTCATGAGACTATCATATAATAAATTTGATAGATTGAACAGTCAAAAAGTGTAACAACAGTGTAACATGCGTGCAAAAACGCGGCTGTGAGTAGCTCACAGCCGCGTTTCAAAATTGATAGTAAAGGAAATCTTTACTTGTCGCTCAGTGAGCCGATGCCTGGAAGGATCTTGCCTTCGAGGAGCTCAAGGGATGCACCACCACCGGTGGAGCAGAAGGAGAGCTTTTCAGCTACCTTGAACTTCTTCGCTGCTGTGACGGAGTCACCACCACCGACGATGGAGGTCACATCGCTCGCTGCGAGGCACTCAGCAACTGCCTTTGTACCTTCTGCGAAGGAGTCGAGTTCGAATACGCCCATAGGTCCGTTCCAGAGAACTGTCTTGGCATTCTTGATGATGTTGCAGAACTGCTCGATGGCCTTGCCTCCGATGTCGATGCCCATGCCGCCTTCTGGCACTTCGCCGCCTTCACCCCAGATAGCTGTATCCTGAGTTTCAGCACCTTCTTCAAACTTGAATGCGTAGCGTGTGTCGCAAGGAAGGACGAACTCTACACCCTTTTCCTTCGCTGTAGCAAGGATTTCGCGAGCGAGGTCAAGCTTGTCGCCTTCGATCTTGGAAGCACCGACATTGTAGCCCTGTGCTGCGAGGAATGTGTTTGCCATAGCACCACCGATGAGGAAGCACTTGCTCTTTTCCATGAGCTTGGAAAGAACCTGAATCTTGTCAGATACCTTAGCACCACCCATGATTACGACGAATGGCTGCTCAGGTGTGTCGAGCTTTCCTTCAAGGTATTCGAGTTCGAGCTCGATGAGGAAGCCCATAGCGGACTGTGCTGCGAAGTGGGTGACACCTTCTGTGGAAGCGTGTGCACGGTGAGCTGAGCCGAAAGCGTCGTTCACATAGATGGTCGCTTCACCGAGGAGTGCCTTCGCGAATTCTGGATCGTTCTTCTTTTCCTTCTTGTCGAAACGGACGTTGTCGAGCAGGAGGATGTCACCATTGTTCAGAGCGGCGCGTGCTGCTGTAGCGGCATCACCGATGGTTTCAGGAACGAAGGCAACTGGCTGACCGAGTACTTCTGCAAGACGCTCGCTAGCGGCCTTCAGAGAGAAGGCTGCTTCATAACCTGTACCTTCTGGACGACCCAGATGGGAGCAGAGAACGAGCTTTGCGCCTTCACCGATCAGGTACTTGATGGTGGGGAGTGCTGCTACGATACGAGCGTCGTTTGTGATGACGCCATCCTTCATAGGTACGTTAAAGTCCACGCGCATGAGGACTTCCTTGCCTGCGACGTCGAGGTCGCGTACGGTCATTTTTGCCATAATTGTTTGTGTGTTATGAATAAATTGTTCAGGTCATAGACCTTGCGGGCAACAGTTTACCGTTAAAGTTCTGACTTGGCAAGGCTAAAGAACAGAATTTCTTCAACTTCCTAACTTTGCTTTCTGGATATTTGTAAGATTTTCCAGACTCTCCAAGTTGCTTTTGATATGAAGGTCGCACTGGGGGAAGGGGATTTCTATTCCATGCTTGTCGAGTGCCTTGTAGATGGCTTCTTTAATAAGCGACTTACACATGGTGCGTTTCAGTACGGGAACCCAGACGTAAACCGCGAGATCCACCGAGCTTGATCCGAAGTCATTAAGAACGACGTAGTAGGAGTGCTTCTGCGAGACAACATGATGCAGAGGGGCTAGTGCGGTCATGATGATGTGGCGTGCCTGTGATACATCTGTGCCATAGGGTACGCCCACGGAGAGGATGGCACGCTCGTACTCGTGATTGCGCGTGAGATTGAGGCAGTTTTCGTTAAAGAGCTCCTTGTTCTGGAAGCAGATGATCGCGCCACTGCGTGTCTCCATCGTTGTCGTGCGGAATCCTATGCTGGAGACGCGCCCGCGGTAGCCCCTGCATTCGATGGTATCGCCGAGGCGCAGTCTGCCTGTCATGAGCGACATGCCACTGATGAAGTTTTCTATATTATCCTTCAGTCCCAGACCTATGCCCACTGACATACCACCGAGGATGACGAGAATGCTCTGGTAGTTCGCCTTCATCATGATGAGAGCGTAGAGGATGAAGGTGAGCCAGATGAGGAGCGAAACGAGGGTGAGGAGGGTGAGCTTACGTCCACCTTCGTGCTTATTCTGATAGACGAGCAGGAGTGTCTGCTGGACGAGGCGCAAGATGCAGTTTGTGATGATGCCGACCGTGACGAGCTGGAAGAGAAGTGAGACCGAGATGGACTTGATGATAGTATTAAACTCGTATTCCATTTTAATCCAGCTGTCGAGGAAGTGCGACAGATCCAGCGTGCTCGCAGGCCAGTCGATGCTATACCACAGGATGCCGAAGAAGACGAGAGGTACGGCGAGACTGTTCGTCAATAGACGTATCCAGAGACTGATGAAAGACTTGTATTCTGATAGCTGGGAAAGTGAGAATAAGTAGCGGGACAGCAGGCGAGATAGCTTCTGTATCAGACCGATGAACTCTATATTAACCAGCAGCATATACCATGAGAGAGAGCACATCAGCATCAGATAAGCATAGCCGCGGTAGGAGGCATAGCTCGCGAATAACAAGAAGACAATGCTCAGAAATCCGTAGACGCGAAGCGAGATGCGCAGCTTTCTCATGCGGAAGATGAAGAACCATGCCATCATTAGCGCAGCGATCAAGTAGAGTAGGGGGCTGAGTCCGAGCACGATGCTATTGCAACTCATGAAGACGGAGAAGAGTAAGATCGTCGCATTCAGCACGACTAAGGGTATGAAGAGAGAAAAGCCATTCGCGATGCGTGGGGTGGTGAGATGCGTCGCCAGCGAGATGAATAGCGATGCTGTCATGAGCGCGAAGATAGCATAGTTCCAGAGATTAATCTGCAAATAACCCTCATCGACGAAGAAAGAATACGTTGCGATGATGAGACCAAACAGCAGCAAACCACCCGCACGGATAAAGGCTGTCACGCGGCTCGGGCTCAGGCGACAGCTGCGCCTGCGATGTAGCTGACCGCAGGCGAAGTGAGTGAGTAGGGCGCATGCTACTGTCGATATGGCTAACACGATAGCCATGGGGATCATCGCCCTATTGCGTAGATCGCTGTATTGATCGATGAATTCACTAGGAAGCATGAGAACATGCTGGAAATAGGAGTGAGAGACTGGCGGTGTGTCGATGCGGCTGGAGATGCTCATCGGGTTGAAGAGCTGATTCACGAGACGCTGCGCCATGACTCCTGATGCCATGGCTGTTGTCTTCTTCTTCGCTGCCGTTTCTGGAGCAGTTTCTTCATCAGGCGTCGTATCGAAGAGCTGGAGAATCATCTGATCCGCTGTCACGCTGTTGCTCTGCTGCATGTCGTCATGAGCCACCGTGTTCCCATTCGCGTAGAGATCCAGTGCGGTGATGTCGGCGGAGATGCGGATGAAGCGTTTCTTCTGCCCGTTCATCTGCTTTTGATAGCCCTCGTAGCAGGCGAGTATCTTCTCGGTGAGTTCGATGCAGCGGCCGAGCTGTGCCTTCGTCTCTTGGTCGTTGACATTCTCTTGGAGAGAGCGATTCAGCGTCTCTTTAAGTGAGCTGAGGCGCGTGATCTCACTCTGCACGCGCTGTCCCATGAGGTAGAAGGGCGATTGATTGCTAAAAAATGCGCGACTAAGCTTAGACACCTCATGGCAATAGTAGCTCAGGAAGAATAAATTATTATAATCTTGATGATAGATGGCTATGCTCAGTTCACTGAGTTCACGCTCTATCTTACTGAGTTCATCACTCGCCTCACGCTCGCGCTGGCTGATGAACTCCGCTTGCTGCGTCTGCTCCTTGTATTCCTCTCGCAGGGCGAACTCTATCCCCTGAAGTGACTCCTGATTCTGGGCTTGTAGACTAAGGCTGGTGAAAAAGAAGCTACAAACGAGGTAAACGAAGAAAAGTGGACGGCATGCAAATGTCATTAACCGTGATAATAAACGCAATCCATGGTGGAGTCAAGACTTGACAGAAGGTTAGACTTCGCGTAGAAATGCACATGCTCATCGACACGCACTGCCACCTCGTCACCACTAAGTATTCAGACATGGACCAGGTCATCGCAGACTCCCTCGCACTGGGAGTCACCCATATGATCACACAGGGCACGCATCGCAAGGACTGGCAGGGGAGCATAGACCTCGCGGCGGCTCATCCTGATGTAATCAGCTCCTGCTTAGCTGTGCATCCTACCGATGCTACAAATACTAGCGATGAAGACATGCTGGAGCTCGAGCGACTCTGCCTCACTCATCCGCAAGTCGCCATAGGCGAGGCTGGGCTGGATTACTACTGGCCTGCACCCGAAGGCTGGACAGAAGACGCGTACCGTGCGCGCCAGCATCAGCTCTTAGAACAGCACTTCGCCCTCGCGGAGAAGCTGGGGTTGAACATTTCCATCCACACGCGCGATCGCAAGGGCAGTGCCTGCTTCGATGATACCATGGTCATCGCACGCCAGTTCCCCCGCGTGCGCCCCGTATTCCACTGCTTCATCGGCACTCAGTCGCAGGCCGATGCTATATTTCAAGAACTCGATGGCATGATCTCTATCACCGGCATCGTCACCTTCAAGAAAACAGAAGAACTCCAAGCCGTCGTGACGAACAGCCCCGCCGACAGAATCATGCTAGAGACCGACGCTCCCTATCTCTCACCAGAACCCCACCGCGGGCAGCTGAACATACCTGGTCGCACGCGCTTCGTCGCGGAAAAAATGGCAGCACTGCGCGGCATATCTCTCGAAGAGGTCGCCCACATCACGACGGAGAACGCGAAGCGATTCTTCCGCTTCGCAAGATAATTACATGCTATCCTCCCCTGTGGCGAGACAGCCTGGGCAGTCCCTGACGAGATGCTGCTCACCCACAGATCTCAGCTCAGGCACATATCCCTGAGCACAGAGAGCAGGATCTCCCAGCTCATTGCGCTCACGGAATGCACAGCTATCTGGCGCATGGCGCAGACTAGGAGCGATACCCGGAATACTCGGGAGCGGCTTTCCCTTGCTCCCAGCATGGGGGATAGAAGCGAGTAGGGCGCGTGTGTAGGCATGGCGGGGCTGCTGAAGCAGATCCGCTGTAGCAGCCTGCTCGATGATGCTACCCGCGTACATCACCAGAGTGCGGTCGGCATAATGCTCGACTAGCCCGAGATCATGCGTGATGAGGATGATAGCCGTGCCTAGCTCCTTCTGACGTGCATGCAGCAGATCAAGAACCTGTTTCTGCACCGTCACATCTAGAGCCGTCGTCGGCTCGTCGGCGATGAGAATTTCTGGTCGCGTGATCAGCGCCATCGCTATCATCACACGCTGGCGCATACCTCCTGAGAACTCGTGCGGGTAGCTCGCCGCGCGTGCTTCTGCATCGGGAATGCCCATGAGATGCAGCTCCTCGACTGCGCGTGCACGCGCCTCTTTCCAGCTGAGCCCCTCATGAAGTACGAGAGGTTCTGCGACCTGATCACCTATCGTCATGTAGGGATTCAGACTCGTCATCGGGTCTTGGAATATCATGCTGATACGCTTGCCTCGTATCTTACGCCACGCCTTCTCATCTAGTGCGAGTAGGTCGATGCCATCAAAGCTTAGCCGCGACTCAGGAGCTATACGCGCAGGGGGTGAGGGGAGTAGTCCCATGAGAGCGGCGCTGCTCACGGATTTCCCCGAGCCAGACTCTCCGACGATGCCTAGCGTCTCACCTGCTTGCAGGGAATAGCTCAGGTCGTTCACCGCATAGATGCGCCCCCCTTCGACTTGGAAGGATATACTGAGCTGGGAGACTTCGAGGAGGGCTGGCTTCATGTTACAGGATGATAGCCGAAGAAATAGCCGTGGTCAAGGTCAGTTCTTGCGAAAAAGAAGAAGACCACCCCGCGAAGGATGGTCTTCTCGATAAAATAATGTGTCTGGCGACTTAGTTGTTCACACGACCGAGGTAGCTGCCGTCTTCTGTCTTCACAGAGATGCGCTGACCAGCGGTGATGAAGAGAGGAACCTGCACGACAAGTCCCGTGGACATGGTAGCACTCTTGTAAACATTGTTTGCGCTGTTGCCCTTCACACCTTCTGGTGCTTCTGCTACTTCCATCGTGATAGCGGCAGGAAGTTCAAGGGAGCATACGGTATCGTCTGTGAAAAGAACGATGTAGTTAGAACCTTCGATGAGGTAGTCCTTCACAGGTTCAACGATGTCCTCGGAAACGCACACGTCTTCGTAGGTTTCTGTGTCAAGGAAGTGGTAGCCCATGCCGTCGACGTAGGAGAACTCCATTTCGTTGCGGGTAAGCATCACACCTTCGAGGAAGTCGTTGGACGTGAGGCGAAGATTATAATCCTTCTTCGTAGCGATGCTGCGGATGGTCATCTGAACATAGGATGCCATGCGAGGAGGAGTCTTGAGCTGAGTTTCACGAACGACGCATACGTCGCCATTGTGACTGACTGCGTGACCCTTGCGGAGTTGAATAACTGGGACTTTTGCCATAACGTGCGCGAGGGTATCAGAGAGT
>CAYJNX010000097.1:0-8859 GCA_964371525.1 uncultured Akkermansia sp.
TTGCCTACACCTACTACCGAGTATGCGTGCTGCGCAAGCACATCGCGGAGAAAGCAGCGTCAGAGGCAGTAAAAGAAGCCAAAGAAGCTACAAGCTAAACCGCCTGGGCTGCGCGACAGCGTTAAAAGGATTCTTAAGGTTCACTGACCTTAAGCAGGGTGCAGGGACGGCGTCCCTGCTGGGAGTGTGAGGGCAAAGCCCACGCGCAAAGCTGTGGCCGCCCCACAGCAGCGTCAGTTTCATCATAGGTGAAGTCACACGCGCCTGTGGGGCAAACCCAGCATCATGTCCACCCCCGAAACTGACGCTCCTCCACCGCGCGCACATTTTGCACTGCAAAATGAGACGAAGAGAGTGCAGGACACCTCCTGCACGGCCGAGCGAAGCGAGGTGATGAGGATCGCGACACTTATCTTCCGTGGCAAACGCGATAGCGTAAAACTACGGTGAACACTGCGGTGCGCTTCGCGTTGGCGACGGTAGAGAAGAGCTGCCCTGCGGGCAGGGGATAGGGGGACGTCAGTGAGGGTGCTGACACGATGCTGCGACTTCCTCGCGGGCGTTTGCGTTTTTTGTAGACTCACTGACGTTCCGTGATCTATGATCACGGTCTGCCATGCGGGGGCTAGCCCCCACGCCCCCAGTGGGACGCTGTCCCACACCCTGCCAGAGGAGCTATCCTCATCACCTTCGCTATGCTCAGGCCGTCCAAGAAGTGTCTTGGACTTTCTTCGTCTCATTTTGCTCTTCCGCAAAATGCCCTCTGGACTCCCGCTCTAGGTGTCGGGCTTTTGTGAGGGCGATGTGGCACTCTGTTTAAGCCGACATGCCCAATTTTTTTTCAGGCGATGTAATGTCGATGTCAGGATGTCTTGAATGCATTTAGTGCCGTAGTGGCGGCAGTAGCAGGCTGCTGCGTATGTCGAGTTCTTTCAGCCTAGTATCCCATATCTCCGCGGTGTCTTGGTACACAGCGAGCTGGGCTGTCGCTAGGAAGATGTCGCAGCTGCTCAGCGCGCGTATGACGAGGGGGTGTCTGCGGTTCTGCTCGTCGAGAGCTATGTCTTGGCGTAGCTGTTTGTAGTGTTCCTGTGCTTCTTTTAGTTGTTCCGCCGCGAGGCTGCTCTGCCCTTTCTGCTGGCTCAGGCGTGCGTAGAGGCACATCTGGATGCAGTTAAGTGCTCGCATGTATAGGGGGTTTCCTCGCTGGAGGGGGTGGGACTTCGCGCGGTTCACGAGTAGGTCTATGGCCTTCTGTGTGAGTTCGCGCTTGCTCAGTGAGAGCTGGCGTAGGGGGATGATTCCCCATTCCCAGAGTAGGAGGTCGTGTCCTGAGGGCTGTGAGGCTGACTGGTATTCATGACGCTCGGTTCGCGCGGTCTGGAGGCTCAGCGGCATGAGTGATTCTACTTCGCGGTAGAGATCTAGTGCGCTCTTGGGGTCTGATTCTAGCAGTAGGGCGATGCGGTAGAGTCGGAGGCGTAGCCAGAAGAATCCCTTCACCGCGTCGGTGTCGAGCTGTCGCTTCTCTTCGTCGAGGTGGCTGAGCATGAATTGCTTCTCTGCCTTTTCGAGCAGGCTGAGTGCCTCAGCGCGCAGTTCTTCGACTTCTGCACTTTCTACACCTTCTGCGCTCATGGCGCGGGCTAGGTGGTGGGCGAGCAGGAGCTGGGGCATGGCTTCGTAGGGGAGCAGTTCGACGGCTTTTCTCGCATGTTCTAGTGCTTCGTCGCTATGCTTCGGGGCATCGGCTTCGATGAAGGCGAGCATGTAGTGGAGCAGGCCATGGGCTTTCAGATTTTTATCTGCGAGCGGTGTGCTCAGGATGTCTTGTGCCTTCAGCTGGCCGAGGCGGGGCTTGCCCAGTTCGTCGTAGCCGTCTTGTGAGAGCAGGGCTGCCCAGATGCGGCTGAGCAGGTCGCTCTGGTAGCGTGAGCTTAGCTGGCTAAAGTGTGCTTGTGCTCGCCTTTCCTGCTGGGTGATGAGCATGACAAGTCCATCGAGGTAGCGGCCTTCTGGCGGGGTGGGTACGTAGTCGTCGTCTATCTGCGAGAGGTAGTTCGCGTAGCGTGTGACTTCTGCGGCGTTGCTGGCGCAGAGTATCATGCCGCAGAGTGCGATTGGCTGCTGGGGCTCTATTTTTAATGCCTGTTCGAAGTCGCGCTTTGCCGCGACGACATCGCCTAGCAGCAGTGACTGCATGGCATACTCCACGTTCTGCTGCACGAGGACAGATTCTGTATTCAGCGCGATGCTGAGTCTCTGCTCGGGTGCAGGGCGTGCTTTGTCTGCCTCCTGCGCGCTAAGCGCTGTTTGTGACAGGGCAAAGGCCATCAGGGCGAGTGCCGCGCTGCTAGGGGAGTATGTCATGGCTGAGGGTCTTTCACTTACATGCGTTCAGGCATCACGATGCCGAGCAGTCCCATGCCCTGCTGGAGGACGCGGGAGGTGAGCTCGCAGAGCTGGAGGCGTGAGGCGCGTGTCGCTCCTTCGCTGCGTAGCACGGGGCAGGCTTCGTAGAAGCTGTGGAAGGCGCGGGCTAGCTCGTAGAGGTAGCTTGTCAGCAGGTTCGGACGGCAGTCGTCCAGTGTCGCAGGCACGGTTTCGCTGTAGCGTGTCAGGAGGCGTGCGAGGTGGATCTCGGCTGGCTCTTCGAGCTGTAGTGACAGTGGCTCGGAGGTGTCGAGCGCGTCGTCTCCTGCCTTGCGGAAGATGGAGCGCACGCGTACGTAGGAGTTCTGCAGATAGGGAGCGGTGTCTCCCGAGAGGGAGAGCATGCGGTCCCAGTCGAAGACGTAGTCGCTGAGGCGGTGCTGGGAGAGCTCGGCGAACTTTACCGCGCCTATGCCGACGATGCGGGCGACGCGCTGCTTCTCATCCGCTGGCATGTCGGGGCTTTTCTCTTCGACTACCTTTGTGGCGCGGGCGACGGCTTCGTCGATGACGTCTTGGAGGCTTACGGTGTCACCAGAGCGTGTTTTGAAGGGTTTTCTGTCTTTCCCCAGTATAGAGCCGAAGGCGACGTGGCGGTAATCGCCTGTGATGCCACGCATGCGCTGGATGTCAAAGATCTGCTGGAAGTGCTTTTCCTGTGGCACGCCGACGACGTACCAGATGGAGTCCGCGTGGAACTTTTCCTTGCGGTAGTCGAGTGTTGCGAGGTCAGTGGTCGCGTAGAGGAAGCCGCCGTCCGCCTTGCGGATGATAGCTGGCACGCCCACCCACTCACCGTCGCGCTGCATGAGGAAGGGGTCTTTCTTCGGCTCTAGCTGGCCGTCAGAGAATACGCAGATCGCTCCATCACTCTCACGCGCGATGCCATCGGCGATGAGCTTGTCCACGAGTGGGGCGAGCGCGTCGTTGTACGCACTCTCACCGAGCCAGTAGTCGAAGCTGACATCGAGCTGCTCATAGATCTTATCAAGGCTCTGGCGTGAGACTTCGATGCAGCGTGTCCATATGCCGAGGTTTTCTGCATCACCTGCTTGGAGCTTCACGAGCTCGGCCTTGCAGATGTCGATGAGTCCGTCCTCTGTCTTGCAGCGGGCGTTGACTTCCTTGTACACGCGGACGAGCTCGTCGATGCTGTTCTCCTCAAGAGCGGCGGTGTCGAGGATGTTCTTCCAGCCCCAGAGAATCATACCAAACTGCGTTCCCCAGTCGCCGATGTGATTATCCGTCACCACATCATGCCCCATGAAGCGCGCGAGGCGTGCGAGGGCATCACCGATGATGGTGCTGCGGATGTGACCGACATGCATGGGCTTCGCGACATTAGGCGCTGAGAAGTCGATGACGATGTGCTGAGGATCAGACGTGAGTGCGACACCGAGGCGGTCGTCGCTGAGCATGGCGGTCATCTTCTGGGCGTAGTAGCTCGCCTTCACACGGAAATTAATAAAGCCAGGGCCTGCGATTTCCAGCTCGGCTATCTCATTATCCCCCATGCGCTCGATCAACTCAGCAGCCAGCGCGCGCGGCTGCTTGCCTAAGCGCTTGGCGAGCATCATGGCGACATTGCTTTGGTAATCACCGAAGCGCAGATCTTGGGATGCGGAGATGGAAGGTTGGAAACCAGCGGGAAGACTATCACCGAGCGTGTCGATGAGAGCCTGACTGAGCTTAGAGGCAAGGGACTGAGGAATCGTCATATCAGTGATATATATACACCATGACAGAGCCTTTGTCAAAAACTAAGACTGTAAACTCACCTCAATCTCAGCCCAAATCGCGCTGCGTTTAATAATTCGTCAGCTTACCCTTGCGCAGCTTGAGCTGCTTGCGCATGGACTCATACATATACCTGTACTGCTCCGTATGCTTCATCTCTGGAGCATCGAAGTTCATGTAATCACCCTCAGAATTACGAATAAAATACCAGAACTCAATAGGCAGAGGATGCTCTTCTGGGTAGATGATGCTTAGATTCCTCGTCATTTCGGGCGTATCCACCCAGTCATCCTGATCCAGCTCCCACGCGCGGTGTACCTCCGTACGTCCATTATACACCCATGGGTCGACAATCATCGCAGCAGGCCACGCGCGAGCCTCAGGGGCGATGTAAGTGCAGCTATGCTCACGCCTCGTTCCCTTATCACGCCTGCAAGTACCGATGCGGAAGTAAGTCAGCGAGCGGCGGCGCAGCTCACCGAAGAGATCATGCTGGTAGTGCCAGCACAGGCCGCGATGCTGCCAGTTAAAGTTCACGAGATAATTCCCAGCCCATCCGGGGTAACTAGAATCATACACGCGTGATATACCAGCCCCCGCCTTGAATGCCGTATCCGCGAGCCATCGAGCCTCCTTCTGCGCATCCTCCTTCACCCTATCCTCAGCAGGCAGCAGTAAGAGCAAATCCATGTACAGAGACTTACGCTCCTTCACCACCGCAGGACGGTAGATATAGTCCAGAGGCGCAGGAGAACAGCCAGAAAAACAGAATCCAGCAAAGAACAGCGACATCGTCAGGGGGAAGGCACGTAGCATGGCGGGGGGATTTTATCAGATAAATCCCCCCACGCACAGGCTTTTTTTTATTGCAAGACACGAACATATTACCTATGATACGAAGAATCCCCTCTATCCCCTCCCCCCTCCCCATGATGATACTAGAAATCCGCGTACAGAACTGCTTCATCTTCGGCACAGAAATCGACTTCTCCATGCAGGCGAGCACAGCCATACGCAAGTTCCCTGACAACCTCTTCGCCCTGCCCACCCCCCAGCCCTCCCTGCTGAAAGTCGCGGGACTCTTCGGGCAGAACAACACGGGGAAAACCTGCCTCATCAAGTGCCTGCGCGTCATCAAAGCCGTCTTAGAAAAAAGCGAAGCTGGACACATCAGTAATTTTTTCACCGACAACGAACTCAGCGAGCTCGCCATACGTTTCACCCATGAAGGCCGCATCTACGACTACAGCTTCGGCATCTCCACGCACAGCCACCGCTACGCTTACGAATGCCTGAAAGAACTCCTCTACGAGAAGAAAACCGCCCCCCCGCGTGAGCGCATCCTCTTCCAGCGCGACCGCAAGCAAGACATCTACCACTGCGAAGACAGCAGCCTCGTCGAGCTCATGCCCCGCCTCTCAGCAGACAACATCCTCATCTACCTGCTCGATGCCGAAGAAGGCAGCCTCCTCGCCGAAGCGAAGCAACTCCTCACTGGGCTCGCCGCACAGATGGACATCGTCGACATGAACAACATCCCCCTGTCGCGCACCATCGACATCCTGAAGAACAAAAACTCCCTCCGCGACAAAGTCGTCAACTTCGTCCGCAACGCCGACCTCTACCTCGACGACATCAGCTTCCTGAGCGAAGACGAGATAGAGAAGCAGAACCTCATCTACGCGGAAGACCGCTACGAACCCGCCGAGAAAGTCCTACACATCCCTGAGCAGCTCAGCCTCGTCTCCGTGTACAAAGGCGTCGCCGTCCCCAGCCTCCTCTTCGACTCCACGGGCACGAAGAAAATAGCCGCCCTCGCCAGCTACATCATCGAAGCCCTCTCCGAAGGCCGCATCCTCATCGTCGACGAACTCGACAGCAGCATCCACTTCAAACTCACCCGCGCCATCGTCGCCATGTTCAACAATGAGCTCAACACAAACTCTCAGCTCATCTTCACCGCACATGATATCAACCTCATCGACTGCCAGCGACTCCTGCGCAAGGACCAAGTCTGGTTCATCCACAAAGACGAAGAAGGCATCTACGTCTACCCCCTCTCTGAGTTCAGCGAAGAAGACGGCATCCCCGACGACAGCAACCTCGTGGAAAAATATAAAAAAGGCATCCTCGGAGCGCTCCCTGAGCCCCAATTCATCAACAGCCTCCTAGAAATCGCAGAATCATGACACGCAGACGCCCCCAGCTACGGCACCACACCCGCATCTGCATCCTCTGCGAAGGCTACGAGGAACACGACTACATGCGAAAACTCATCAGCCTCGCCGTCTGGCACCCTGAGTACGACATCACCCTTGTGAACGCCGAAGGGCAGGGAAACCTCTTCGCCCGCTACCAGAACTACTACCAGATGGGCTCTTATGATGCCATCTTCCTCATCACCGACACCGACGCAAAACCCTACGAACACTACCTACGACTGAAAGCAAAACTGAACCGCCACCATCACAAACGCACCGCCGCGCGGCAGCTCCTCTACTATGGGAACCCCTGCACCATGCAATTCATCCTCCTGCACTGGGCAGAACCAGACGAACTGAAACTAAAAAGCCCAGCGAAACGAGACAATGCCGAGAAAATCCGTCAACTCACCGGCATCGAACACTACCATGCGCGCAAATCGCAGAGAAGAAAACTCTGTGCCCAGATCACCGAGAAAAACTACCACAGCATGGTAGCCCGCGCAAAAAAAATCGCCGGCACGGACAAACAACTCGGCAGCACAAACATCGCCGACATGATGGACAAACTCGAACAAGCCTCAAAAAGCTGGCTTAGTAGCTACACACGCAGCCTGAACTAAAGGCAGGTTCTCGCAATTCGTTTTTAGCATAGCTTAGCAAAGAATACACGAAACAAGTGTGCTCACAGAGTATTTTCCCATTGACACAGCAGAATGCCCTATGCTAACTTTTATCCATGCGCCTATCACATTTAACAACCTTGTGTTTACTACTATCAGCATCTTCTATGCCCCTTCTGGCGGCTAACTACAAGAAGATGACAAGTAAGGAAAAAACAGCTATTTTCAATCAGGTGAAAGATGATCTTCCCGACAAGCTCAAAGGGAAGCTCACTGCAAAATCCATCAAGGGCCGCGAGCTCCTCTTCCCCCGCCGCTTTGTCGTCGCGCGCAACGCATCCATCCTCATCTGCCTCGATGAAGAGAATAAGGAACTCATCGTGGTCGCACCCCTCACTCCACAGCAGAAAAAGGAGCTCATGAGCAGCTTGACCGAAGCGAGCAATCTGAAGCACATTCCACGCGACTACCTACGCAAGATTGAACCAGACAGCATGTTCAGTCAGGAAGAAGCGCGCAAGACCCTCCCTATCGCCTACTGCGACTTCTCAGAGGACTACATCGTCTACGCCAACGACGATCATTACATAACGCTACACCATCTACCCGCAGAGTCAGGCGAAGTGGTCACGCAGCTAGCCATTCGCTGCACGAAGCCCTCGACAACTAATGTCATGCAACTAGGCGCAGTAGGTGCCAGTGCTGACTACTTCCCTATCCCAAAGGACATCGAGTCAGACCTACACCGCGAGCTCCAGTGGGACCTCATGGGGCAGCTCTCGCGCCTCCTCTCCGACAGGCTCGCGAGCAACCTGAACCTATGTGGTCTCAATAAGAAAAACTGGGAGCAGGGCTGGTACGCAGGACGCTTCCTCCCCCAGCCCATGACCCTCACGGTGAAAGAACAGGAAGACGCGCCACCGACAGAAAACATCCTCTCGGGCATGGGAACACTGCTAGAAGCAAGCTTCGGGCGGCATTACCTCGGCCTAGCCACACTCTTAACACAGTACCCTGACGCATACTTCAAAGTAGCCGACGCTGAAGAAGCGGCAGAAGCGAATCGCGGCAACTACCAGCCACTCCAGCTCATCATCCCAGGGCTGGAAGAAAAATTCATCGCACCAGCAGCCCCCATCTACTACCTGCCTACACGCGGGGAAGACTTCAAGCAGATCGCCAGTCGCACACTCGAACTGCAAGCCGAACGCATCGAACGCGAGCTCAAGCAACTCCAGAGCGACTACGCGCGCTTCCTCGAGAGTCACCCCATCCACCAGCCAGTAGCCGCAGAGCTCGCGCAGGAGTGGAAGCAGCTGCTCGACAGCCACGTCGAAAGCATCATCGGAGAGGAAGGCAGCCTGCGCAGAGAACTCGCCAAGGCACTCGAAGAGCTCGAGAAAGCCGAAACAGCCGAGACAGATAAGGCAAAGGAGTCGGGCAAGTCACCCATCTACGAACTGGGCGCACATCTGGAAAAGCCGCAGCCCTGAGAAAGGAAAAAGACAATCTCACCCATAAGCAACACCTAGATGGATTCTTAAGGGCGCGCCCTTAAGCAGGATGCAAGGACGGCGTCCTTGCTGGGGGCATGGGGGCTAGCCCCCAAAGGAAAAGCTGTGCTCGCAGAGCACGGCAGCGTCAGTTTCCACATAGCCTGAAGTCGCACGCGCCCGTGGGGCAAACCCAGCATCATGTCCGCACCTGAAACTGACGCTACCCTCACCGCGCGCGACAGCGCGACACTTATCTTTCGTGGATAACGCGATAGCGTCCATCCAGAGAAGACGCGAAAACAAGCCACCAAGCCACCCAAGAGTCAAGCATATCCTCTGGTATGCTTGACGAGCCGCGAGCAAGGAAAC
>CAYJNX010000098.1:0-8838 GCA_964371525.1 uncultured Akkermansia sp.
TGATGAGGAGAAGAAGGAAGATATCGACCATGGAGCGCACGGTGGTTTCACTCTGTCCGACACCGACAGTCTCGACGAGGATGATGTCGTAGCCCGCTGCTTCACAGGCTATCATGGTCTCGCGGCTCTTACGCGCGACACCACCGAGCGTGCCACCCGAGGGGCTGGGGCGGATGAAGGCGTTCTGATGGCCAGAGAGTTCTTCCATACGTGTCTTGTCACCCATGATAGAGCCCTTTGAGAGGGTGCTGGAGGGGTCGATGGCGAGCACGGCTACTTTCAGCCCTTTCTGGCAAAGGAAGGTGCCGAAGGCTTCGATGAAGCTAGACTTACCTGCGCCAGGTACGCCTGTGATGCCGACGCGCATGGCACGGCCTGCGTGAGGGAGCAGCTTCGCAATGAGCTGACGGGCTGGCTCTTGGTCGCGTGCGGCGTTACTCTCGATGAGGGTGATGGCGCGGCCGAGTTGGGCGGTGTTCCCTGCGAGTACTCCCTGAGCAAGGGCTTCGGGGTCAAATCGGGAGGGGCGAGCGGGCATGGCAGGTGTGGTCATCTGGTCAGTGATGGTTTGTGTTGCACAACATCCTACTCCTTTCCTGTGACATGATCAAGACTTTTGCGTTCTGAGCATTGACAGATCTGAGACGAGCGGGTATGATTTTCTCTACATGATAGATTTCAATTCAGACAATATCTCCTTCGCCGATGCCGCTTTAATTTTTAAAGCCTTTTGTGATGAGAAACGTTTGGGAATCCTCGCGATACTAGGTGAAGGCGAGCACTGCGTGTGCGATCTGACGGATCGCTTAGATATGGGGCAGTCTGCTCTATCCTATCACATGAAGATCCTTGTGCGTGCTGGCATCGTGCAGGCTCGTCAGAATGGAAAATGGACGCACTACAGCATCAACGTCGCCTCACGCGAGCCCATGGCAAACCTCCTCTTGAAGCTGACTCAAGTGCAGCCAGAAGAGGGAGAGAAGGGGGAGTGCGTATCTAGCTCCTGTTGTTCCTAGGCTGGGCTGCTGTTCCTAGCCTCGGCAGAAAATAAAACGGCAGAGCTGCTTGCACGCCACGAGCGCGCGGTGGTACAGAAGCTCGACGCAATCCCACGCGAACCAATACTGCGAAGACGCATCCGTCTGCTGCCCCCTCCTATCGAACTGTGGCATGAAGTGCTGCCACTGCTTTTCATTCATGATTTCTTTCATTTCTAAATTACATTAATTTAGTAGGAATATAACAGAGCAGCGTAAGGGAGGCAAGCGATTTCGCTATTTGTTATGGTCGCAGCTATGATCGATGGCATCGTCGCAGAGGAGCTCGTGGAGTTCGCCTTGGCTGAGATAGTCTAGCTGGTCAATGAGTTCTTGCTTTTGCTCGTGCAGCTTCATGATGCGTTCTTCGACGCTATTTTTGCAGACGAGCCTATAGAGTGTGACGGGGCGTTGCTGTCCCATGCGGTGAGCACGCGCGGCTGCTTGCGACTCGGTTGCGGGGTTCCACCACGGGTCGAGGAGGATGACAAAGTCGGCGGCGGTGAGATTCAGACCGCTGCCACCGGCCTTCAGAGAGATGAGGAAGAAGTCATGCTCGTGCTGCTGCGGGGCTTGGAATTGCTGGACGAGTCTGTCGCGCTCTGCGGCGGGTGTGCTGCCGTCAAGGCATAGTGGCTCGCTGCCGAACTGTTCCTCAATTTCTCTCGATACGATTTTTAAGACATCCGTGTATTGGCTGAACACGAGAACCTTGTGTGCATTTTCCTTCAGCCCATGCAGCAGCTCCATGAGCTTGTCCAGCTTCGCTGAGCGTGTGAAGTCGGGATGGATGAGGCTGGGGTGGCAGCATAGTCTCCGTAGCTTGGTGAGCTCAGCAAGCACGGAGAGAGGGGAGGATGAGTCATCCTGATCTCCCAGCCTACGCAGGGCGCGGCGGCGCACAGCTTCGTAGAGATGTCGCTCGCTCTCCGATAGGGTGATGGGCACGGTGATTTCCGTGAGGCTCGGGAGATCCTGCAGGACTTCTTCCTTGCGTCGGCGGAGGATGAGTGGGGCGAGCAGTGAGTGAATCATGTCTCTGCTCTCGGGGTTTTTCGCGCGCTGGAGGAAGGCGTGCAGCTTGCCCATGTGGCCTGGGTTAAGGAATTGCATCAAGCTCCACAGGTCGCTCAGGTGGTTTTCTACGGGAGTGCCTGTCACGCAGACTCGGAAGGAGGCGCGGAGTTTTCTCACACTGTAGCCGCGCTTCGAGCGTGGGTTCTTGATCGCCTGAGCTTCGTCTAGGATGAGACCATTCCAATCATGCTCTGCGAGGGCAGGGCGGTGGAGGAGCTGACCGTAGCTCGCGAGGCAGATATCGCCTGATGCGAGTTCTGAGAGTTCTGCTAGATCCTGCTTCATCTCGCTGAGCTGGTGCACGCGCAGGCTGGGGGCGAAGCGCGCGATCTCGCTTGCCCAGTTGCGCAGAAGGGAGAGAGGCGCGATGATGAGGCTCGCGCCGTCTTCCTGCTGGTTAAGCAGTAGGCTTATGATCTGTATCGTTTTACCCAGCCCCATGTCGTCTGCTAGGCAGCAGCCTAAGCCCCGCTGCGCGTGGGCGATGAGCCACTGCACTCCCTGTTCTTGGTAGGGGCGTAGCGTGGCGTGGAGTTGCTCGCTGGCTTGCCATGAGGGGAGCGTCTGTAGCAGCGATGCCTGAGCGAGCACATCCGCAGGAAGATCTTCCGCATCCCAGTGCTCGGTGAGCGTCAGTAGCGCGCTGCGGGGGATGAGGTGAACGGCACCCTTTCTCTGGCTGCTCTCGGATAGGAATAGAAGCTGGCGTAGCTGGGAAGAGTGGAGCGGTAGGAACTGTCCCTCGCCCAGAGGCAGGTAAGAGCCCACGCGCTGCTCGTAGAGACGTAGCAGCTGATCGATGCTGTAGAGCGTACCATTTTCTAGCTCTAACTCAGCTGCGACGGAGAACCAATCTTGGCTTGATCCCGAGAACTGGAGGGCGATAGCGCGGCAGGGATTGCCCAGTATCTGTAAGTTCTCGCCACCCTGCCAGCGTACATCCAGGGCTGCGCCGCGCTGCACGTAGGCTTGGATTTCGCTATAGCACTGGAGGCAGTGTGGCAGCCCTGATATGTCCCAGCTCCATGCGTGTGGGCTGGTAGGGGCTATTCTTAGGCTGGGGCATTCTAGAAGCAGATCGTCGAGTATTCTGTCTTCATCGGATTTCACGCGCTGGATACGCCTGCCCTTGACCTGCTCCACGCCATCTTTGCTCTTGTGGTACAGAGGCGAGTCGGGGTGGATACGGAAGCTGAGGCGCAGGTGTAGCGTCTCGGCATGGTAATGTAGGAGTAGCTGGGGGGCGAGTTGCTCGGGCATCATGGGCTCTGTCGCTGAGTTCTCATCCCTGCTATGCGTGGCGTGAAGGGATTTGAAGTTCTCAAAGAGTCGTGGGTGTGCCTTCTTCGGGAGGGTGAAGTTGTTCTGCTCAGGCTTCGCGCCGAGAGCGATGCGCAGTTTCTCTAGTCGCTCATTGTGACAGAGGATGCGGTAGCGACCATCGGGCTGCGCTTGTAGGTGATAAAAATCCGATTCGCGCGGCATGCGTATGATCATTTCCTCATCACGTAGCTGGACTTGGAGCTGTGCTTGCTCCGCTTCGAGAATGACGGACTCGCGCGTGGTAGATCCCACCTGCCCTATGCGTACGCGTGGATGCTGCGCAAGCGAAGCAAAGGCGTGGCGCGTCAGCTTCCAGCTAGGCTGGCTAGCGCTGAAGTCCTGCTCGATGTAGGGCAGGAGCTCCCTGTCCTGCTCACAGAGGTACTCATCATAGTGCCCCATCTTGATCTGTTCTAGCGCGATATGACGACCGCGTTTCTCTCGTTCATGGTAGGGTGTGAGCAAGCGTGCCTCAATAGACTGAATCTCCGAGCTCTGCGGTGACAGCAGAATATCCCAATAAAACTTCTCAGTAGGGGGCTGCGCCGCCACCGTTCCAGCTCTTCTCCGCTTAGCTTTGAGGGGGAGGGGGGCTATGTCCTGATGGATGAAACTGAGTAATACTTGTAGCTGATTCGCGTCCTGCACCAGATGATGACTCAGAGCCAAGGAGCTGAGGTAATGCGCGAATAGCCCCTCCCCAACCGCTGCGAGTGCTTGGACGCAGCGTAGGATATCGTCAGCCGAGGGCTTGTCCGTAGAGTGAGGGAGCTGTGAAAGCGCGAGAGTGCGCAGGAAAAAGACTAAAGGCTGCTCGCTTGGCGGGGGGATACTCGAAGGCAGGTAATCCCTGTTTAGCACGAGGTCGAGTAATTCGAGTTCTTCCAGCACATGCTGATGCTGGGAGGCGGGACTCATGCTATCAATAAGTGACTGCTCCGCTGCGGTGAGCCATTTTTGCACGACACTCGCGCTCGCCTTGCGTAGGATGGCATTCAAGATACCGAGAATCAGTGTGGCTTCAAGCTGCTGATGCTGGATGATCTGTAAGCCCACAAGCGTGTGCGTGAAGCAGCCACTAAAGCCGCGGTGCGCCTCGTGAAAATCCCCCTCCATCATCAGGCAAGACGCCTGTGCCACACGCGCATGAGCCTGCTGCTGCACAAGCTCGCGCAGGCGGTGGATGTCGCCGCGGCGTGCGAGCCAGAATCCCTCCAGCTCAGCACACAGGTGGGCTAGTTCTACAGGAAGCTCGGCATAGCTGGGGAATGCGGGCAGTTCCCCTATGAGCCCGAGAGCTCGCCTACGTGACAGTAGCACGATGACCTCCATGCGTGCGGCTACATCCTCAATGAGATCATGATCGAGTAGCTGATCGCCTAGCACGTCACGCCAGAAGATCTGATGGTCGCGGTCGGGGAACCAGCCTAGCTGCTTCGCGCCGCCGTAGTTGAGAAAGACATGGGAAAACAGCGCCTGATCACCTAGTGCGAGGGCTTGCCGAGCGCGCGCGCGCAGCAGAGGACTACCGGGTACGGGGGCTTGGGAAGCCCGCCATTCATCAATGGCTGTGGCAGATCTTCGCAGAGCAGGATTGTTCGCAAGCAGGGCGCGTAGCTCTCGAAGCGAAGGCGGAGAGCACAGCCTCAGCCTGCCCCCTTCTCGAAGGAAGCCTCCAGTCTGTAAGATGTCCTCGCTGAGGGGATCTCCCCCTGCGAGAAGACCTTCATGTCTGAGTCGCCTCAGTTCATGAAACTCAAGTGAGCCAGCGAGGGCACAGAGGGAGTAGAGATCATCAAGATTTGCTTGAATATCACTCCATTTCATGCCCTCATCCTATAAGAAAGCCACCGTGCACTCAAGGCTAAATCGTGTTCGTATGATGCAATACCTGATTAAGAATGAGGATACTTGCTCGAAGGTCCGTATTTGTTGCTCCCTTTCTTACTGTCCATGAAGGCAAAAACGAGAATGATCACAGTCAGTAGCGTAGAGAAAACAGAGAGCAAAGGCATATCATCAGCCTCGAATGCGAAGAATACGCTTAAAAACTGCGTGACAAGACCAAGGATGGTCGCAAGGACGGGCACATATCCTGAGATACCCACATCGTGGAAGCGACGTATAGTCAACCCCAGGTAAGGCAGCATGAAGAGATAGCTAACGACTACCGTGAGAATGAAGAAGAGCTGCACACTGCCACCTGCCTGCATCATCCCCTCCATGCTTGTCATCTCAGCGAGTTTAGCCTCGAGAGCCTGCATCGCCTCTGGCGTATTATTTTCCTGTATTTTTAGCGCCATGGGGACAACCTTGACAAGCAGTGAGATGGCTAGACCTAATCCTGCGGGGATACTAAAAATGAGGTAAAATAAAACAAAACTCCAGTACTCCTTGCGAGTCGCGCGCCCCTTGAAGCAGACGTAGCGTCGCATGCTGCTCATGAAGTGAGCCCATAGTGAGGAGGTCGGATCAGGCGCGACGACCTTACTGCACTCCGTGCATTGCAGCAGTGCGGCATTAAAGGCGGTGTCCTGTTCCTTCTCACAATGAGGGCAGCTCAGTGAAGTGGAGCTGCTACTCATAGAAGAGGAGGGGGGGGGATCTTGCTTGTTTTCTATACCGAGTAAGTCAGCCAGAGTTACCCAGTCAGTCCCTCCGACGGCGGCGACGAGGGTTGTTGGTTCGATTTCTCCCATGGATAGCTTCGCTTCCAACTGTGGACGGCTGAGAGGCCCCATGGGCTTCTTGTCATGACTGAGGTAATAGTAAGACTGATCCTGCATACAAGTCATGTATAGCATACTTCCTCACACAAGGTCAATAAAAAGCCAGACTTAATATGAAGGTGTGACATGAAGCGTGGGTCTTATTAGAATAGTGACGCGTCTTGAGCCTTGCCTAGGGGCTGGGCTTGGTGTATAGTACTAGAGTCATGAATATCGCCCTCCGCTCTCTCGACTCCCTAGAATCCCCTTGTTCTGAAATAAGCAAGGAATGGTTTGGTAATCCCCTGTCTGCTCCGTATCGCTATTCCTTCACCCTCGAAGATGGCGATCTTGTGTACCGCGCGAGCTGCGATGCGCCAGCTCTCGTGCACCCCGACGCGAAAGAAGGCGCGTTTCAAGAAAATCTCTGGATGTATGATGCTGCTGAGTTCTTCATCGCACGCGAAGATTTAAGCTGCTATATCGAGTGCAACGTCAGTCCGAATGGCGCGTGGTGGTCAGAGGTGTTTTCCGCACCGCGCGTGCTCTTCCAAGAAGGATACCCTGTCCCTCCGCTTGTATCTAAGGGGGAGCTGCGCTCCGATGGCTGGTCTTGTGAAGCGCGACTTCCTCTTGCTGAGTTAGAAAAGCTCGGTATCAGTCTCGATAACTGCCGTGTCGCCGCCTGCGCCATTCTGAATAGCCCTGCGCAGCTCTTTGCGACAACAGCGAGCGATTGCTCAGGCGATCCTGACTTTCATCGTCCCTACGCTTGGCTTGAGTTTGAGAAAGTTTAATGTGCTGAATATTAATTTTTTGACTGCCTGAAAAGCTACTTAATTTCTGCTGTTGGTAAAATTATTCAGCAATCAGGGGTTGACCTTGACAGATCCTGTGTTATTATAGTCACACGTATGCATGCCGATTTAGAAAAATTTGTAAATTCTGGCAAGATCCCTATGGATTTTGCGACACGACTCGATCGTTTTTCCCCAGGGAAGTATGTGATACATGGCGAATGGGGTGTAGGCAAGGTAGCAGCGTGGTCTCTGACCAAACAAGTTATAAAGATTAATTTCGAGCAGAAGTTAAACCATATCCTTGGTCTTCGTCTTGTCTTTAATCAGCTGACACCACTTCCTGAAGGTCACTTCTTGATCAATTGCTTTGACGATCCCGAGGGGATTCGTCAGCAAGCAGAGGGTAAGGACAGTATGCTGGGCTTTATCCGTCTTGTACTCTCGCATAACTATTCCCTACGTGAGGGTATAGATGAGGTGCTTCCTATGTTCCCTGAAGACTTGGAAAAGTTCCTCGTAGGTCGCGTGATTGAAGCCTCTTCATGGAAGAGCTGGTGGGAGCGCGCTCGCGTCGCGATGCGTGATGATCCTGGCTTCCGTCTTCCTACGAAGCGCGGTGAAGCCATTGCATTGCGTTCTTCGACGAGTGCTGCAGAAGCCCTGTATGAAGATTACTGTGCAGCGAACACGCTGGAAGCCTGCGTGCGCATTCTCGACCTCGTACGTCTCGATGTGCTGAATGGTGAATACGAGCTCGTCGCTAAGCTGGTGAAGGAGATGGAAAAGGACATCGAACGCGATCGCGTCGAGCCCCAGCACGTCCTTGAACTCATCATCATCCGTGACGAAATCATGGAACGCTTCGCCACATGCCCAGAAGCACGTGAGAAGATCGAGCAGGCATTCGCCGCCGAGTCCATCACTGTACCGACGACTCTTTCCGAAAAGCTCGCGACGATCTCCTCTGAAGAGATCGTTCGCTACATCGGTGAGCTCACCGCGCAGCGTCAGCGTCTTGTCTATGACTGCCTCCCATCGACACTTGCCGATTCTTGGGTAGCCTACGCGACAAATATCTTCCTCTTCGGAGGTGCGAAAACGATCGCTCCTGTGGCCGACTTCATCATCGCGAAGGGTGAGAAGGATCAGCTCTTCGCAGACATCGTCAACGGTATCTTCCGCCAGAGCCTCAGCCCCGACGTACTTATCTGGGTATTCCGCGAGCGCGCCAATCTCACGAAGGAAGTCTTCGAGAAGAACAAGGTAGCTCTCGGCTCAGCCATTCTCAATGCGATCGAGCGCGACAGCACAGAAGGCGGTCCTAACCGCGCTCTGCGTCTGCGCAATCTGCTCATCGACGATAAGCAGCTCGCACCTGACCTTATTCAGGGGCTTGTAGAAGCAGAGGCACGTCCTTTCGCGAAGGCTCTCTATGACTCATCCGTTCTCGCTGACCTCGACCGTAACCTCATCCTTGCAAACATGATGAAGGTACACCCAGGTCTCCAAGAAGTCGTCCTCAGCCGTACGAAGGTGAAGGAACGTCAGACTACCTTCGTCTCCCTGCGCTCCTACGCAGCTCGTAAGGCCGAGTTTGATGAACTGGTGAACGTACGCATCCCGCAGAACAAGCGCGACCTCGAAGTCACGCGTGCGGAAGGTGACCTTCGTGAAAACGGCGGTTATCAGGATGCGAAGGCGACACGCGCCATCCTCATGCGTCGCTCAGAAGAGCTCTCCCGCGCTCTTGCGCAGGCGAATCCAATTGACTTCAGCGATGTGGATCTCAGTGTGACAGGTATGGGGACTCGTGCCACCTTCGAAACGAAGAAGGGCGAGAAGGTCGTCTACACCATCCTCGGTGCATGGGACTCCATGCCAGAAGAGCGTGTG
>CAYJNX010000099.1:0-8778 GCA_964371525.1 uncultured Akkermansia sp.
ACCATTCTGCTCAGACTAATTTTGCAAGGTGCCCTTATGGGTATTGCGTCAGCTATACATGTGAATTATCTTGTGCTGAGAAAGCAGAAAACTCCACGAGTACTTGTTAGAGCGCTCGTGGAGTTTTTTTTGTTGCTATGGATTATCTATGCTACTTCTTGCGACGGCGGCGAGCGAGCAGCCCTGCGAGTGCGACTAAGCTGAGTGTCGCGGTGCTAGGCTCGGGGATATATTTTCCCGTGCTCAGGTAGATGCCTGTCGAGTCATGCACGATCTTGAACTCGTCATGCTGCTCGTATTCGACCCCGTCGAGGTAGAGATTGTACGTGATGCCTGTGTTGTCAGCGTCGAAGTAGTCAGCCTTTAGCGCGTCGAGGAAGTAGAGTGTCTCGTACATGCTGTCGTCTCCTGCGAGATAGATGTTCACGATGGTGAGACTTTCGAGCTCAAGTGAGACACCAGCCATCGCTTCGATGACAGATGAATCCGACATGGAGTTCGCGTAGAATGTCAGGCTGTTGCTGTCGAAGGTGGTCGTGCTCCCGACGGTGGATGCGATATCATTCAGCGTGACGCTAGCTGTATGGTACATGGAGGTGACGTCTGAGCCAGCGACTGAACCGACGGTGATTCCTGCGTAGGCGTTCCATGATTCCGAGGTGACATCGAAGTGTCCTTTCTCGAAGTCCAGACTTTGATGCCCACTGCCTGTGGCACTCGTTCCTGCTGTGAAGTTCCCTTCAAAGCGCGCTGCCGTGGCTGCACTTGTTCCCTTAGAGGAGAGTTTAATACCGCCATCCAGTGTGAGTACGGCATCGCCGTAGGCGCGGAGTACTTTCTCTCCGCCTTCTTCGTTGTAGATCTTCGCGCTGACGCTTGTACCGAGCGCGTTGTTCTCACCCTGTGTTGTACCATCGAAGTTAAGCGTCTGATTCCCCATATCGACGATACCAGCCACGATACTCTCTGCGGATGTGCCTTGGAGACTGCCGTCCGCATTCGTAGAATCACTGAGTTCTGCGCTGATGTTCCCTGAGAAAGATCCCGTCATCTCCGTGTCGATGGCGAGAAGCTCTCCATCCTTCATGAATACATTACCGAGCTGCACACCCACGACCTTAGTCCCAGCCGTTTCTTGCTCTACTGTCGCGGAGATATTCCCCGAGATGTCGCCGAAGGTGCTAGAGTTGTAGTTCTGAGTGATGATCCAGTCCTCTACGAGATCCGTTGCCGTACCAGCCAAGCCGAAGGCTGAGCCCTTTGTGGCCGTAGCGGAGAGGTTGCCGAGTAGGGCTCCCTTTTCTACATTCATCCCGCTTATCCATGCAGCGACTGCGAAGCCTTCTGTCACAGAGGTGTTGATCTCGCTGCCTGCTCCCAGTACTGTCTCTTCGAGTCCTGCCTGATGCCCCATGATAACGACACCAGTCGAGTAGCCGTAGTTACGGTGTATGTTCATGCTCGTTTCGTTCCAGTTGACGAGAATGCCTTCGGAGTTTGATTCGCCCAGTTCGTTCGTCGCGGAGAAGCCTAGACTATTCGTGGTGCTTCCTATGACATCGCCGAGCAGGTAGCCCACACTGTAGGAGTCCTGCGCTGCGCCGCCGGAGGTGTTGTACACATTCATCTCGAAGTTGCCCGAGATAACGCCCAGATTTTCAGGTTTTTTTGTGGTGATGAACGCGGCGAGACCGTCGTTCACATTCACCGTGATATTGGCATTAATGCCACCGGATTTACCGACTGTGCCCGTTGAGTTGATATTGATACCGACCGCTGACGCACTGTCGCTGTTGTTCGTAGCGACAATAGTGAGATTATCTATCTTGTCGATGGATGAATTGTCCTCGACGCTGACGCCATTGAGAGCTGCGCTGTTGTTGTTTGCGTGTACTGTGGCGTTTATCGTGGTATTCGAGATCGTTCCTATGCTTGAGTTGAGCCCGAGGAGGATGCCTTCGTTGTCGCGCTGTACTTCACGTGTAGCTGGCAGAGTCGCGTCTATTGTGATAGATGCACCTGTGATGTTTTCGATGCGTCCGTTCGCGACATCTATACCGACGGATGAACCTCTTGTCGATGTCGCGGAGATCTGACCACTCACTTCAGAAACATAAGCGCTCGTACCTGCGGCTGCTCCTATGTACTCAGTACCCGTGATGCGTAAGCCATGTGTCGCGGATACACCCGTGGCGGATATGCTGCCTTCGATCTTTCCGACGGTGGCTTCTGCTATGGCGAGGCCTATCGCCCCTGAGTTTGCACCTGTATTATTTACGATGATTTCCTGAGCCTCTGTGAGCAGGACTTCATCGACGGCGATGTTGATGTTACCGAGTATACCGACGCCGATGAAGTACAGATCACTGTAGTCTGCGTCTGGGTAGGTGAGATTACCCGAGATTGATTCTGATTGTCCAACCGTGATTTCTTGACCGACCACAGGGTTGAGCATGGAAGGAGCGGCCTGTGCGGCGGTGGAGCTGATGAGTAATGCGCTAATCAATGAGACGACGCTACGATGAGTGCGTCTTTTTCTAATGGGAATTTGCATGATAGTTAGAATGATTTATAAGGTATTTCTTTATCCCTAGTATTGTAGTAGGAATACAGGGCGACGACAGTATATAACAATTTTTTTTCTTGTCAATATTTTAAATCAACTTTTTTAGATTTTTATAAAACTAGATAGATTTTATTCCTGAATCCTCGCAAAAAGTGTGTAGCTATGTAGTTTATGCGTCACTAGTACAAAAAAACTCGCTACTGAGATCACAGTAGCGAGCTGATAAAAGAGGAAGGGAATCTCGTATTAACGTCCAGGGACGGTCTCGAAGGTGAAGCCCTTCAGGTACTCTGTTTCGGGGAGATTCAGCAGGACGGGGTGGTCTGCTGCCTGTCCATGGCTTTCAATGAGGCGCAGTGTGCTGCGTCCGTCCACAGCGGCTTCGCCTACGCTCTGCTTAAAGAGGGCAGTGCTCGCATGGTGGGAGCAGCAGAATGTCGAGAGGATGCCTCCGAGTGGAAGCATCTGCATCGCACGCAGGTGGATTTCCTTGTAACCGCGCATCGCGCCATTCAGGCTCTTCTTATTGCGGGTGAAGCTAGGAGGATCGAGGATGATGAGGTCCCACTTCGGCTCACCACCTTGGCGCACGAGATCGCTCTCGCGCTTCAGGAAGTCGAAGGCGTTTTCTGTCACGCAGTCGATTTCCACGCCATTGAGCTGCGCATTACGCTTCACCGCATCCATGGCATCGGCGGAAATATCCACTGCCGTCACCTGAGCTGCTCCCGCCTTCGCGCAGGCGAGGGCGAAGCCACCTTGGTTACAGAAGCAGTCGAGGACACGACGGCCCTTCGCGTACTTCGCGACATCTTGGTAATTCTGCAGCTGGTCGAGGTAGAGACCTGTTTTTTGCCCTGTGGCGAGATCGACAAGGAATTTTAATCCACGGCTCTCTACTTCAAATGGGGTAGGCTCTTCGCCATAGGCTACATAAGTCTCCTGCTCCAGTCCTTCGGCGATGAGCATGGGGGAGTCATTACGCACGATGAGGCAGCGAGGCTCAAGGAGATCGACGAGGATATCGCGGATGAGACCTAGGCGCAGGTACATCGCGGCGGTGAGTGTCTGAATGACATAGACATCATCATACTTGTCGATAATAAGACCAGGGAGACCATCACTCTCACTCCATACGAGGCGCATGAGCTTCTCACCGGGGAGGTAGCGCTCGCGCAGCAGCATGGACTGGCTGATACGGCGGATGAAAAACTCGCGATCAAGATCCTGCTTACGACGAGAGAAACGGCGTGCGATGATTTGTGAATGAGGGTTGTACATGGCAGAGCCAAGGTACTTGTCACGCTGATCTTTCAGCAATACTACATCACCAGCTACAGGGTTACCGAAGACGGTGATTACCTCTGTGCTATACACCCAGTCGTGACCATGAAAAATACGTGCTCTTGGAGCTACAACAATACCTGCCATAATGCCTGAAGCGTACAGGAAAGGCGAGCACGTGTCAATGCCTATTTTGCAAAGCGTTTTAAGCTATATGTGAGAAATAGAAAAGGAGTGCAGGGTCATACCCTGCACTCCTTGATTCATCGTTTGCTATGCTCGCCCATACCTTGTATATTGTGTATGGGGAATCCGATGCTTTTAATCTATTAGTTATGTGTCTCCGCGCGCTGTACTTCGGCATCAGCCTTCGTCATCTGACCGAGGACGCGTCTGTATTCCATGGGGAATACCTTCACGAAGTTCGGCAGCTGCTGCTCGAAGTCTGCGAGGATAGCCTTTGCGCGTGCCGAGCCTGTGAGCGCGGCATGTTCCTCGATGAGCCCGCGTAGCTGAGCCACGTCTTCTGGTTCACAGACGGGATCGAGGTCAATCATGTCGAGATTACAGTAGCGGTCGAAGAGGTGATTCTCATCCCAGACGTAAGCGAGACCACCACTCATGCCTGCGCCAAAGTTATGCCCTGTTTCTCCGAGGACGACGACGCAGCCGCCTGTCATGTATTCGCAGCAGTGGTCGCCTGCTCCTTCGATGACGGCGGTCGCCCCTGAGTTACGCACGGCAAAACGCTCGCCCACTTGTCCGTGGACGAAGAGCTTTCCACTCGTCGCACCATAGAGGAGGACATTCCCCGCGATGACATTTTCCGCTGGGTCGTAGCTGCTTCCTTCGAAGGGGGTGACGATGATCTTACCGCCAGAGAGTCCCTTGCCTACATAGTCATTCGCCTGACCCTTGAGGGTGAGCGTGACACCGTGAGCGAGGAATGCGCCGAGGCTCTGCCCAGCTGTCCCTGTGAGATCCAGCTGTATGCTATCTTCTGCGAGACCTGCGTCGCCATGCTTCTTCGCGATGTGGAAGGAGAGGCGTGTGCCTATGGCGCGGTCGGTGTTACTGATAGGAAGGCTGATGCGGACGCGTTCACCCTGTTCCACCGCTGGCATGACGTCAGCTATGAACTGTTCGTCAAAGATGCTCACATCGGGCTGCTGCTTTTCTGATGCGAATATATTCTGAGGCTCTGGGCGCAGGATGCGTGAGAAGTCCAGATGCTTCGTCTTCCAGTAATCGAGCGCCTTGTCTACTTGGAGTAGATCCGTGCGACCCACTGCCTCGTCGATGCTGCGTAGACCGAGAGCTGCGAGGTATTCGCGTGTTTCTCGGGCGACGAACTGGAGGTAGTTGATGATATTTTCAGGCTTGCCGCGCATACGCTGGCGCAGTCCTTCGTCCTGTGTCGCGATGCCGACGGGGCAGGTGTTCTTATTACATACACGTGCCATGACGCAGCCGAGTGCGATGAGGATGGAGGTGGCGAAGCCGTATTCCTCCGCACCGAGCAGGGCGGCGACGACCACGTCGCGACCATTCGTGATGAGACCATCTGTCTGGATGCGAATCTTGTCGCGGAGCTTATTGAGCACGAGTGTCTGGTGTGTCTCGGCGACACCGAGTTCCCATGGCATACCCGCGTAGGTGATGGAGGTGAGGGGGGAAGCACCTGTACCACCGTCGTGACCAGAGATGAGCACCATGTCTGCTCCACCCTTCGCGACACCAGCCGCCACAGTACCGACACCGACTTCGGAGACGAGCTTCACGCTGACGCGTGCGTCAGGGTTCGCATTGCGCAGGTCGAAGATGAGCTCTGCTAAGTCTTCAATAGAATAGATGTCATGATGAGGAGGAGGGGAGATGAGTGTCACACCGGGGGTGGCATGACGCACGCGGGCGATGTCGGCATCGACTTTGCCACCGGGGAGCTGTCCGCCTTCACCGGGTTTCGCGCCCTGCGCGACTTTGATCTGAAGTTCGCGTGCGTGGGCGAGATATTCTGCGGTGACACCGAAGCGCCCCGAGGCGATTTGCTTTACGGCGGAGCAGAGGTCATCTCCATTCTCTTGGATTTGGAAGCGAGAGGGATCTTCGCCGCCTTCGCCCGAGTTACTCATCGCACCGAGGCGGTTCATGGCGATGGCTATCATCTCATGGGATTCCTTTGAAATAGCACCGAAGCTCATCGCCCCCGAGACGAAGCGGCGGATGATGCTCGCTTCACTCTCTACCTCTGCGAGAGGGATGGTGGGAGCTTCAGCGAAGTCGAAGAGCCCGCGCAGCGTACAGCGTGTCTCGTCCTGCTCGTTGACGAGTGAGGAGAATACCTTGTAGAGAGCATAGTCACCCTTACGGACGGCCTTTTGGAATTGTCCGATGACCTTCGTGCTCCAGATATGCTTCTCGCCACCGCGCTTCCACTTATAGATACCAGCGTCTTCGAGCTTGTCTGCGCGATCGGAGTTGAGATCCTTGCTAGATTGAAGTCGCTTGACAGATTCACGCGCGATGTCGGAGAGTTCGATGCCGCCTATGCGTGTGGATGTACCAGGGAAGTAATCCTGCACGACCGCGTCACTCAGGCCGATAGCTTCGAATATCTGTGCGCCGCGGTAGGAGCGCAGGGTGGATATGCCCATCTTTGACATGATCTTCAGCAGGCCCGCGTCGATGGCTTCGAGGTAGTTTTCCAGTGCCTTCGTGGGGGAAATCTCAGCAGCGAGCTTTTCTTCGCGGTAGAGAGCTCCTATACTACGGTAAGCGAGCCATGGGCAGATGGCAGTCGCTCCGTAGCCGAGTAGCAGGGCGAAGTGCATGATCTGGCGAGCTTCGCCTGTCTCGGCGATCACCCCTGTGCTGGTGCGTACACCCAGTTCGCGTAGCTTGCCGTTCACCGCTGCGATGGCGAGTAGGCTGGGGATAGGGGCTTCGTTTCCGCTGAGCTCTCTGTCACTCAGGATAATGATGCGGTAGCCCTGAGAGATCGCCTGTTCCGTCTGACGAGTGAGCTCTAGGAGAGCTTCTTGTAAGCCCAGAGGTGACAGGGAGGAGAATCCCGTGCTCAGGGTGACGCAGCGGAAGTCTTCTTGGTGATTCGCCTTGAGGGCAGCGAGGTCAGCCTCGGTGAGGATGGGGCGATCTAGCTTGATGATGCGCGCCATCTGGGGTGTTTCCTCCAGAATGTTCGCAGGATTACCGATGAAGGTCGTCAGTGACATGACCATTTGCTCGCGCATAGGGTCGATAGGAGGATTCGTCACCTGCGCGAACTGCTGCTTGAAGTAGTTAAAGAGCAGCTGCGAGCGATCTGAGAGAATCGCGAGTGCTGCGTCGTTCCCCATGGCGGAGACGGGGTCATGTCCTGTATTCGCCATGGTGAGGATGAACTGCTTGAGCTCATCTTCGGTGTAGCCGAAGAGCTGCTGCTTGGCGAGTGTTTTCTCTGTGCTCTCGGCCTGTGGTGCGGCGACGCTGTCGAAGAAGCCGTGGATCTTAATACGGTTCTCTTGGCACCAGCGGCGGTAGGGGCGGCGGCGCGCGATCTGGGTCTTGATCTCAGCATTGTAGCTGATGCGCTTCTTTTCGAAGTCTATCCAGACGATGTCACCAGGGCGCAAGCAGCCACGCTTCACGACCTCCTTCGGATCAGTATCCAGAACACCAGCCTCACTCGCGAGTACGAAAATACCATCGCGGCTCAGCTCATAACGCGCAGGGCGCAGACCATTACGGTCTATCGCAGCCCCTGCTCCGAGGCCATTGCTGAAGCAGACGGCAGCAGGACCATCCCATGGTGCCATGAAGCCCGCGTGGTAATCGTAGAATCCGCGTAAGTCTTCTCCGAGGAAATAATGCTCGCCAAAAGCCTGTGGAATCAGCATCATCATGCTGTGCGGCAGGCTGCGTCCCGAGGTGACAAGCAGCTCTAGCGCATTATCGAGGCTCGCAGAGTCACTCTGCCCCGAGGGGATGACGGGGAGGATCTTGCTGATCTCTTCGCCGAAGAGAGGGCTAGCGAGCTGGCTCTCTACGCCGCTCATCTGGTTGAGATTACCGCGTAGGGTATTCACCTCTCCATTATGCGCCATGTAGCGGAAGGGGTGGGCGAGTGGCCAGCTGGGGAAGGTATTCGTCGAGTATCGCTGGTGGACGATGGCGAGCGCGCTCTTGAAGTCTTCATTCGCGAGATCGAGGTAGAACTTCGGCAGCTGTGGTGCCATGAGCAGCCCCTTGTAAATGATGGTGCGTGCGGACAGAGACGCGACATAAAAAAGATCGCCTAGCTGGGGATGCTGGGCGATCATTTCTTTTTCGATGCTGCGGCGGAGAATGTAGAGGCGGCGTTCTAAGTCATCTCCTGTGAGGGACTCTTCACTAGATTCGATGAAGATCTGAGTGATATGAGGTGCGCTTTGCTGAGCGAGCTGACCTATACTGTGGATGTCGACGGGAACTTCGCGTGTGCTCAGGAGGGTGAAGGATTCTTCACCGAGAACGCGTTCGAGGACGCTCATACAGCTGCTACGTAGGGCTGCATCTTGAGGTAGGAAGCACATGCCGACAGCATAACTGCCTGCTTCTGGTAGGCTGATGCTGAGATTCTTAGAGAAAAACTCGTGAGGGATCTGGAGCAGGATGCCTGCACCATCACCAGTCTCTGGATCGGAGCCTGTCGCGCCACGATGAAGAAGACGTTTGAGAATGGCGATGCCCTGTTTGACAATATGGTGAGTAGCCCTCCCATTCATGTCGACGATCATACCGACGCCGCAGGCGTCATGCTCGTTTGATGGATCGTAAAGTCCCTGTGATTCAGGGTAATATGAGCTAGCGATTGCTGCTCCCGCCGTCGGAGTCGATGAGTGTGTGTTCATGTCTTCTTAAATGATCACGGTTGGGGAATGATACTCCTG
>CAYJNX010000100.1:0-8743 GCA_964371525.1 uncultured Akkermansia sp.
TTTTTTGAGGGCTGAGGTTTCGCGCTCACGCAGCGATTCTGACGCAGTGCCATATTTCTTTCGCGCGTCGTCATGATGATAGCCAGTGTCATACCTTCCTCTGCCCCTTTATTTTCTTGCTAGGGCAGCTCTGTTTTGCTAGTCTAACTGGGTATGACAAAGCAATCCATGCTATTACTTAGCTTAATGCCCATGCTCCACCTTGTGCCCTTGCAGGCGGAGCTCCCTGCCGATTCTCCCGCCCTCGCACTGAATGTCACCAGCGAGGAATCCCCCCTTCTCATGCGTGAGTTCTACCCACGCTGGTCTGCCATGGATGTCTCGACAGCCGAAGCGACCCTCAAGTCCCTGATGGCAGCAGCCGAGGCAAAGATCGCCACCCTCACTGCTCTCAAGCCCGAGCAGATGACCTACGCAAACACCTTTGGAGTCATGGAATCCCTGCAGGATGATATGAATAATGCCTTCCTCTCCGTCTACCACCTCAGCATCGTCGCCGACAGCCCATCTGTGCGCGAGTCACTGGAAGCCATCTCCAAGCTCAGCGATCAGTTCACGACCAAGGTCATCGCAAACGAAGCCCTGTGGAGCAGCATCAAGGCCGCCGCTGCCCAGCCATGGGCGAGCCAGCTCGACCCAGAGCGCTCCCGCTACGTCAAGCAGACTGTCGATAGCTTCCGCGACAGTGGCGCGGATCTCAGCCCAGAAAAGAAGAAACAGCTCGCAAAGGTACGAGAAGAACTCTCCCAGCTCTCTATCCAGTTCGGGAAGAACGTCCTCGACTCTTCTAACGCATGGGAACATGTCATCACCGACCCAGCCCAGCTCGAAGGCATGAGCGAAAACTGGATGCAGAGTGCCGCCGCTGCCGCCCTCGCGAAGGGCTATGGCACGAAGGAAAAGCCACAGTGGCTCATCACACTCGTGTACTCCAGCTACGGGCCCATCATGAGCGACTGCGCCGTCGAGTCCACGCGCGAGATCTGCTGGCGCGGCACGGAAACCATCGGCCGCATGAAGGGGCATGAGAACGAGCCCATCGTGCAGAGAATCGTCGCCCTGCGCCACGAGCTCGCGCAGCTCCTCGGCTTCAAGCACTACGCTGACCTCACCACCGCACGCCGCATGGCAGAGACAGGAGAGAAGGCACTCGCCTTCGTCGATGACCTCACGAAGAAAGCCGAGTCAGCCTTCGTGAAGGAAAATCAGCAGCTGCTCGACTTCATCTCCGAGCGCACAGGGAAGAAAGTAGAAGCCATGAAACCATGGAACGCGCGCTACTATGCGAATGAACTCTCCCAGCAGGAAAACGACTTCGACATCGAGACCCTACGCCCCTACTTCGGTGCGGACCAGATGATCATGGGCATGCTCGACGTGTACTCCGAGCTACTGTCGCTCACCTTTAAGGAAGTCGAGACAGTCTGCATCACCGACAAGACCCAGAAAGCGAAAGATAATCAAGTCGAAGTCTGGGACGAAGAAGTACGACTTTTTGAAATCTACGACACGAAGACAGGCAGAATGCTCGGAGCGTTCTACATCGATGTTTACCCCCGCAGCGTGAAGCGCGAAGGCGCGTGGTTCTTACCACTGCGTGCAGGAGATTCTGGTCGCAATGGCAGCCCAGCGAAGCCCCACCTCGGAGTCGTCTGCGGCAGCTTCACGGGACCAATAGATGGGAAAGAAGCCCAGTTCTCGCACTATGAAGTGAAGGTACTCTTCCATGAATTTGGGCATGCCCTGCATGGACTTCTAGGCGACACGACACTGCGCGCACACACGGGGCTGAATGTGGCATGGGACTTCGTCGAGATGCCTAGCCAGCTCTTTGAATACTGGTCGTGGGAGCCTAGCTTCCTGAAGAAGCACGCGCGACACCATGAAACAGGTGAGCCTCTAAGCGATGAGCAAATCGCGAAACTCCGCCAGAGCAAGCACTACCGCCCAGCGGCCGACACCATGGGGCAGCTCGGCGTCGCAAAACTCGACCTAGAAATGCACATGAACTATGACAAACACTTCAAGGGACGCACACTGGACGAAGCCACACATGAGCTGCTCAAGAACATGAGCCCACGCTACACGGAACTGCGCTCCAGCATCATGCACGACCTCACCCACTGCATGAGTGGTGGATATGGAGCCGGCTACTACTCTTATAAATGGGCAGAAGTCCTCTGTGCGGATGCGTTCACACGCTTCAGAAAAGAAGGCGTGAACAATAAGAAGACAGGCGCAGATCTCCGTGCGACCATACTGAGTCAGGGCGATAGCAAGTCGGCAAACGACCTGTACAAGGAATTCATGGGACGTGAGCCAGACAACGACGCACTGCTCATCGAGCAAGGTTTGCTACCAGCGAAGAAGTAAAAACGGAAGTGTGGGTTAGCCCCTCGCATGGTAGACCGTGATCGTAGATTCCCCCTCTATCCCCACAATAGGCTGACACCTAGAGTGGGAGTCCATAGGGGCTCAGCTCTTCTGGTGGGATACAAGGGCAACGCGCTTGGCGGGTTTGGGCAGAGCCCAAGGAAGACCGTAGCACAGCCACGGAGACGGCAGTGCCATACAAAATTTGAGAACGCCCGCGCTGAAGTCACAGCATCGTATCAGCACCCTCACTGACGTCCCCTCCTCCCCTGCCCGCAGGGCAGCTGATCTCTGCCGTCGCCTACGCGAAGCGTGCAGCGGTGTTACGCTGTCGCGTTTGCCTCGGAAGATAAGTGTCGCGCTGTCGCGCGCAGTGAGAGGAGCATCAGTTTCTGGCGCGGATGACCATGCTGGGTTTGCTAGGCGGGCGCGTGTGGCTGACTTTTATCTGAAACTGACGCTGCCGTGGCTGTGCCACGGCTTTGCTTCTGGGCTTTGCCCAGACCCAGCAAGGACGCCGTCCTTGCATCCTGTTTAAGGGCTTTCCTCAGAGTTCTCGCTACGCGAGAAGCGTCCAAGAGGTGTCTTGGACTCTCTTCGTCTCATTTTGGCATGCAAAATGCCTTAAAAATCCATTTAACGCTAGCGCGCAGGGCATCGCCTATTATAAAAGCCTAGCCCCTGTAGATGAGGCTAGGCTTTTGGATATTTCGTTTTTTACACTGTTATGCTTCTTACGCGGTCTTGCGTCTTCTGCGTGCGAGTAGTCCTGCCAGTGCCAGTAAGCTCAGTGTCGCTGTGCTAGGCTCTGGGATGTAGAGTACGACGTTTCCTCCGTTCATTGTCTCGCCCAGCGCGTTTACAACCAGTGATTCAGCCGCATCATCAGCATTAAAGACGCTGATCTCGACATCGCCATACCACATGCTTATGTCACTCACGCCTTTCAGCTCAAAGCCGACTAGCCCATCCACCGTATTATAACGATCCATGAAGATGTCAAAGTCGCTTTCTGCCAGTGTGAGGCTGAGGCTGAGTTCTCCCGCTATTGTGGTGGAGATCAGTCCGCTTGCTACTTCCACTCCATAGATGTACATGTCCTGATCATCGCGTTCCGTGGTGTCGATGATTGTCGTGCTTCCGGGGATGGTCAGCGTGTTCGCACCGACGGATGCTTCGATGTGGACTGTATTCATGGTCAGCGATGTGCCTGCGCGTGTGAGCGCAGATGTCGCTGTGATGCTGTACGCGCCTTTCAGTGTCACGTCTGTCATATGGTAGTTCAGACCAGCGCGTAGCTGTACGGCGGTGTTTTCCAGTGTTGTGCCTGTGATCGAGCCTCCCGCAGCACTGCTCTGCACGGCACTGTTCGCGCCTGTGACGCGGCCTTCTTTTCCAGCGGTGTTCGTGAGGTGGATGTTGGCCGTTTCGACTCGTCCTCCGTTCGTGAGTGTCACGGCATTCGTCAGCTGGGTTTCTCCCGCGACTGCGAGTGTGGAGAAGCCGTCTACGCTGACTGCTCCTGTGCCGAGAGCATCACTGCGCCCCATGCTCAGGGTGGTGACGCTGCTAGCGTCTGCTCCGCTGGTCAGGGTCGTGCCTCCGGTGTAGTCGCTGGCGTTGTTAAGCGCGATTTGTGCTCCTGCTGCCAGTGCCACTTTACCTGATCCCGTGATGGTGGAGTCTACGCCTTGCTCGAAGCCTGTTTTCAGTAGTGCTATGGAGGTCGTGTCCATCAGCGTGACTGTGCCTGATGTGGTCGAGGTGAGCTCACCTGTGCTGTCAGCATTGATGATTACGTCTCCTGAGCTGCGACCATCGTTGTCGATGCGTCCATGCCCAGTGATCTCAATCGCATTGCTGACGTTGTAGCCTGAGAGGTCGAGTATGCCGAACTTGTCTTCCGTGCCGTTGACCGAGACGGTGCGCTCGCCTAGCAGAGCCGCGCCTACTTCTGCGTCTAAGCCAGCTTGCAGGGTGAGTTTCCCTCCATTGATGGTGATGGCTTTTGTGCCAGCGATTTGCTCGCTCAGTGTGAGCTCGCCACCTTCCATAGTCAGTGCTCCTGTGAGGGTGTGGAGACTGGCGATGCTGCCACCGCTGAAGGTGATGTCGTTCGCGACGGCCTGTGCATTCAGATCGAGTGTGCCGCTTGAGATGGCGATCGCACCTGTGCCGAGTGCTGAGGCGTTCCCCATGGTGACAGTACCTGTTCCTGCGATGCTAGTACCTCCTGTGTAGGTGTTCGCCGCATTGAAGTTGAAGCTCTGTCCTTCAAGAGTTGCGATGCTCAGCCCCGCTGCACTGTCTTCGAAGTTCGAGATGACGTCATTTACATTTACGGCGGTGACTGCCGCAGCTGCGCTGAGATTCACATTCCCGCTGCCGCTCAGGCTGAGGGTGTTGAGCATGTTTACTGTACCGCTGCCTATGGCGATGATGTTCGCGCTTGCTGCTATGTTCGTGACGATGTTCCCATCTCCTCCGCCCTGCGATTTTCTCGATTCTGTGCTCTGATTGCCCAGTTCCATGGTGCCTTCGCTCTCGACGGTGACGTTAATCGTGCCCCATTTAGATTCGCCATAGAGGCCTTGAGTAAGCGTTAAAGTGCCTGTGGACTTCACGGCTATGGTTCCCGATTGGTCTTGGTTAGAGATGCCCGAGTTCAGCGTCAGCCCTCCATGCACATTCACCGTTCCTGATCCGCTTGCACGTGTCAGGGTGAAGGCACCACCGCTGTCGAGGTTACCAGCACCCACGGTGGTCGTGCCAGTGATCATCAGGTTCGCGCCCTGTTCGATGTTCAGCGTGGTTTCGCCGTCGTAGGAGCCTAGGTAGCTCGAGGCGACGATGTTATTCGCGCTGTCGCCACCGCCTGTATTACCAGCGAGCTGAAGGGTCGTGCCGCTATAAAGGACAAAACGATCCATGCCTGTGACGGAGGAATCAATGGTGACCTTACCACCTGTCACAGAAAGGCTGCCTTGGTAGCCAGTCATATCTTTAAAGATCACGTCTCCCCCATCGGTCTTCGTAATGTGGGTATCTGCCCCGCCTGTGAATGCGCCAGCAATCGTTCCTACGCTGCCAGCTGTAGCGCGGAGGGTCGCTGTCGCGCCATCGGCTATGCTTACGCTCGTTGCAAAGCTTGATGTCTCATTGAAGAGCATTCCCGCATTATTGAGGATGACGGATCCCGTGCTACCCATGCTTGAGCTAGCTGCTATGAAGCCTCCGTTGACTTGAAGCGTGCCGCGAAAGGAAGAAGAAAGGGTCAGCTCTGCGTGAGTGACATCATCAGCGTCATCTGCGCTCAGGTTCCCCGCAGCAGTGATGGAAAGCTTGCTGGCCGCCTCACCAGCAATCTTGCTGAGGTCTTGAGCACCGCTGAGTGTGTCGGAAAGCGATAATTGCGCAAATTCATACAGAGTGCTTTTATAAAGGCTTTGTACCCGCGCCACATCGCTGATAAGTAGACCTTCAAATATGCCGATGGTGCCTACGAAGTTATCATGACTTAACTCTGTGCCTTCGCTGGAGAGATGGAGATACAGAATGTTGGACGCTCCGCCTGTCACGGCATCCAGAGAGACGCTGCCACTAGCTAGAGCAGATGTCAAGATCATACCGCCCCTAGTCGTCATCGTCACGCTAGCAGCATCCAGAGAAGCCGCCGTGAGATCAGCTCTATCAGCCATCTGGACAATAGCATCATTCAGTCCCCCTTCTATTGATAGAGTTGAGTCATTTTCCATGCTGATTATATTAGCGTCTAAATTAACACCAGTGACATCAAGATCCCCCGCCACGGTCAGTGTATCTACCGTGAGTGTATCTGCGGCATCACCGCTTATATCAACAGAAGTCGTATTCGAGCTCAGCTCACTGATCACGAGGCTTTCACCAATAGTGAGAACCACCCCATCTGCCTCGATGCTGACATTATCGTAGTTCGCAAAAATGGCGTCGTCTATGGTGCTGCCTATAGATAGTGCCATGCTTTCAGTAATCATATGCGAGGCCGCATTAGATACATAGCTTAGTACGCCATCATTAAAGCTGAAGGTACGTCCCCCGGTGAAGATGCCGCTTAGCTTAGTGATATCAACAGCACCCTCAGCAGTAAGCCATTCATTATCGAAAACATACGCCGAATGATCTATATTATTCACAAGGGTGAGTTCATAGGCATTATTCAGCGCATTATGAGTGAAGCTAGCCCCTGCTAAATCTATAGTGAGTCCTTCAGCAAAATTTACTTCACCCTCATTCTCAATGGCTGCACTGTAATCCCATACACCGTCGAGAGTAATAGATCCACTACTAACGCTCATACGACCACTCGCACCATTAAGTGTGAGGGGACCTAGAACGTTAAGCTGCCCTGCAAAAGATCCCATGCCTGATAATGTGCCGCGTTTATAATTGATGGTATTCGTAATAGCATGCCCCCCCACATTCAAGTTTCCATCTTCTACGTCAATCGCTCCTGTGCCCGCGGCTGTTGCTGAGCCAAGCGTAAGAGCACTGCCAGATGAGTCGAGCACAATACCGCCCGAGAAGCTATTATCGCCATTGAGCGTCAACCTACTATTAGAACCAAACTCAGCAGAGATACGAACCCCCCCCACGCTACCCGAGACATCGCTGATGTTCCCATTTAATATCACGCCATCGGCATTGAGGTTTTTAAAAACTGTATAAATAGGGCTTTCTGCAGTACCTGCACTTGCTTGGGTATAGCCATCAGGCAAGCTAGCACTGTAAGCTGTCGCGTCATAAGCCCCCAGCTCGATCTTGCTTGCCATCGTTACTGATACAGCGCTAGATTCTACAGTCGCCGCGCCGAATCGCACGACACCGCGAGAGTCACTGTAGTCCCCAGTCACTAGCATCAAGGTTCCGCTCAAAACATTAAGAGAATCACCCTCAGCGCTAAAGCTAAAACCATTCATCTGATTATAACCACTGAGCTGCACGACGTTACCCTCGATAGTAGTGTTAGAAACAGCAACAATACCGCCTTCACCTGTGAATACGACGTCGTCCAGCGTGACGCCGCGTCCTGGAGATCCCATAATAGTCATGGTGTTGCCAGCTTCTTGGCTAATTGTGCCCGTGAAGACGAGTTTATCCCGGCTATCGCCCTGCGGGAAGTCGAGCAGACCGTTATAATTCGTCACGCTACGGAACTGCAGCTGCCCATCTTCTGGATACGCAGCTCCTTCTTCCGTCACGTTCGGGCTAAAGTTAATCTCACCCCCACCTGTCAAGTTCTCGAAGGAGAAAGTACCATTCCATGCGTGGGAAATGGTATTTGTACCACTTGCTTTAAGTGTGTCAAATCGTACGCCGTCGCCTGCATCCAAGTCGACGCTGTGCAGGGTAGCCCCCTTCAGCTCTATATCAGTAGCGGAAAAATCGGCAGAGCCATGATGAATATTTAACTGCGCGCCTGCATTCACAGTAATCGAACTAGCCGCTAAGGTCTCCGTGCTATACTGACCTGTGCCGAAGGTAGTAGTGCCGCTAGCGATGGTGATATCGCCCGCGAAGTCCACATTGCCACTAAAGCGACTTGTGCCATTCAGGGTCAGTGAGCCGCCTGTGCCTGATGTCGCACCGAGTGTGGCACTGCTCGCTATCACTAAATCACCGCCGTTAATATTCACGCTGCCTGCGCTAAAGTGATGATCGCCATCTATAGACAAGTCGGTATCAGCGTCACTTAACTCGAGTACACCTACTGTGATGGCTTCTGACAGTGTGGCGTTTATCGAGCCTCCGAATGACACGTTGTCACCCGAATTAAAGCTGGCAGGGGCTAATGTATCACTATTTGTGAAGCCGTCTGAGCCATTAGCCCATGTGATATCGGTGGGCATATCGGGCGTACCGCCTGCAAGCTCAAGTGACTGCTGAGCCTGAAGATTATAGCTCACTATATGACCAGCAAAAAGTGAGAGAGCTGCGATACTGGTAGTGTAGGTCGCAGCAGAAAGCATCGCGGAGTAGAGCGCGCGACGCAGAGAGCGATTGATAGATAATTTCATCTTAGTGGAGATTGTAATTAAGTGTTAATAGGAAAGCATCATTTTGGCAAACGAGAGGTGTAGCAAAGAGTGCTGGACTCATTGTACACATTTGAGTGAATAAGTCAATGTCTTATCGGGGATAGTGAAGCGTATAACAAGCCGACACTTAGAGTGAGAGTCCAGAGAGGAGTTCAACTCCTCTCTGGGATACAAAGGCGACGCCCTTGGCGGGTTTGGGCAGCTGTTCTCTGCCGTGGAGGGCGCGAAGCGTACACCTACAGCGGTGGACGCTGTCGCGTTTGCCACGGAAGATAAGTGTCGCGCTTCGCGCGCGG
>CAYJNX010000101.1:0-8552 GCA_964371525.1 uncultured Akkermansia sp.
AAATACAAATAGAAAGTCAATATCCAAAGCTATACAAAATCCTAATGCTGGAGCACATAAACGCAATTTACGAAAAATCGATGAAGCACTAGCCCTTTTACCAGAGTTTTCAGAGCAATAAATACTAGAAATAAAGAGCAATGGGTGCATAACTCATTGCTCTTTATTCTTGATATCTTATTTTGAAAAGGGATTACCGTTTGTGCCGAGTTTGAATCTTAAGCGTAGAATGGATGCAACACCACGTAGATGATCAACTTGATACTCTATATAATTTGGATGCTTAGTTCCTAGTGCTAATGTGATGAGTTTGAGGTTTTTCATTCTGACATCCATAGAGTATTTCTGATTCACATACTGCTTGGCAGCTGAATATGAAAGTATATTGGCGATGTCAGGATAACGAGCATTAACTGCTTCGAGCGACTCCATACCTGTATTCCATGCCTTCCACGCAGAGTCGTTATCCTTAGCTGTCACAAATGCCTCCATCATGATGTCTGCTTCATCTCTCCAGTTCTTCATATATGCCGAGTACGACTGTGGTAGGTCAATCATAGGCAAGAAGTAGCGAACCTCACTCTCCGTATACTGTTTATTTAAAGTCGTAAACTTTCGTTGTTTTTCGAGCTTATCTGCTGATTTTTCATAGAAACTAATTAGGAGTGCCATGTAATAGCGTTCTAACTCTCGTGACACCTTGAAATTGTCAGGCAATACTGGTGGGGTTTCTGGGCTTAGTGGTAGTTCAAGAAGATGAATGCGCTGTCCAGCTGTACCATCATTTTGTGCAGCGGACTTTTGGTAATAGCTGAGCGCCTTCTCCGTGTCTATATCTGTACCCATGCCTGATTCATAGTAGAATCCCAGTTCACACTGAGCATCAGCATTGCCCTGTTCAGCGGATCGTTTCATCCAGTCGAAGGCTTTTTTTGCATTTCCTTCTTTATCGCTAGTATTAAAATAGTAATTAGCAAGTTCATACTGAGCTTTTGCATCTCCGCTTTCTGCTAGAACGATAAGCTGTTCGACAGCCTCAAGCCGTTGTTGATTATCTTGATCAGTAGCTTTAACAAAAGAGTAGCTTAGTATGAGAGCAAGGCAAATAGATACAATGAATTTCATATAGGAAAGAGTATCATAGCGAAATACAAATAGAAAGTCAATATCCAAAGCTATACAAAATCCTAATGCTGGAGCACATAAACGCAATTTACGAAAAATCGATGAAGCACTAGCCCTTTTACCAGAGTTTACAGAGCAATAAATACTAGAAATAAAGAGCAATGGGCACATAATCCATTGCTCTTTATTTATGATATCTTATTTTGAAAAGGGATTACCGTTTGTGCCGAGTTTGAATCTTAAGCGTAGAATGGATGCAACACCACGTAGATGATCAACTTGATACTCTATATAACCTAAGTTCCCGACAAAGGTAACGAGCAATTCATCATCGAAGAATTCAGAGCCCCTGACGGAAGGCGTATACTCGGAGAAATCACAGAGAACAGAAATTACTCTATAATGCACAGGGGGTGAACCATAAAGAAACAAATGCGTATAATCGATTTATTAAAAATCAACGCGAAATATTGAAGAAACATCCAGAGTTAGAGGTGTTTGATGATGTGTTTATAAATTTAGATAATTACATAGATATATTTAAATCGGGGATGGATTCGGATGGAAAATTAGATCCTAATTTAAGAGAGATAGTTAAACGTTCTTATTTATTCAATATTAATAATATCGATAATAAATCCTTATTTAAACACGGTTATAATCATAATTCTGGCGCGATGAAGAATATAGAGGTAACTATGTAACAATAATGTAACATGAAATTATATACTTGCTTTCTTCTTAAAAAATATACATATCATATAGCTATGAAAACTATAATTTATTTTTTGCCGTTTTTTAATGTCACTGCTGATATGAGCAATTCTAATAATAATGAGTCCCTTCGTATAGTAGCGGATTCCTCTAGTACTACAGGCGGTGTAGAGTATAAGCTTCCCAACAATTTTCCACCTTTTGATCCTACCCCAGAAAACGGGATAACTCATCATATAGACCGAGATATTGAAAAGGAGTTAGCTGCCTTAATTGAGGATGAAAAAAAATTGAAAGAAAATATCCAAAGCACACAATATAAATTAAATTCTTTAAAATCAGACCTTAGCTCGCTTCAACGCAAAATAGAGCTTTATAAAACATTTTTAGAAACAGAGAAGAAGCATAAAAAATAAATCTAAAGAGCGTGCTGATACGCTCATTCTTCGAGATTCCCATTCTGCCCAGACTAATTTTGCAGAGTGCCCTGAAGTCATATTTTTCTTGTAAGTTTATGCTATTGTGCTATTATTTTGCACTCAGAGTAAATCAACCCAGATCATTTTTTATGAAATTACACCTCAATAAAGTATTACGCGCGGCCTTGATGGCAGCCGTGGCTTTTGCCTCCGCGCAGTTTAGCGCCTATGCTGATAGCGCGACATGGACTCCCGATACTGTAATTACTGAAGCCCTTACAGGTGGCGGTACAATTACGCTTGACGGGGCGGTAGACCCCGGTGACATCACCTTTAACGGTGCAGATAATTGGAATATTGTAGGCTCCTCACTTGAAGGCGATGGTAATATTACTAAAAATGGTAGCTCTACGCTTACGATTAAAGCCTCTACCGATTTGAATACCACAGGTTACCTAACCATCAATGAGGGTACGGTGCAGTTTGGCGAAAATACGGCTAATGGGCAAGAAGCCACCATGAATTTCTCCCACATAGTCGTGAACGCGGGCGCAACCTTCACCTACAGGTCACGCGCTAAAGACGCGGACGATTCTTGGGGCGCGGCGGGGGACCACTCGAACACCAATGTGATACTCAATGGCGGCACTTGGGACAACTTCGGCATGGGACCTAACACATGGGCTTACTTCAATACCTTAGAATTGCAGGCTAACAGTAATTTTACCACGACATGGGGTGGTTTTTATGATTTTGCTAAACTCACGGGTGTCGGTGATCTGGCTATTGGCACGGGTAGTGAGACGCGCCGTTTTGACTTTGCTCAAATCCATAACTATAATGGCGTCATATCTGGTGCAGGCGGTATTGATAGTTTTGTAATTTCTTCCGTCAATCAGTCTGCTTCATTTGGCGCGACTATTAATGGCATCAACGTCACTGGTAATAACTTTGTTCTTGAGGGGGGCGGCTCGCTTACTATCGGGCAAAACCTCCATCTCACGGGCGCGGCAGCACAATTCAACAGTGGTACACTGACCCTACAAGGTCAACTTACGGGTACTACGGCACTCCATGTGAGTGGTACATTATCGATGACGGGTACTAGCTTAAATGCTTTTGAGGGTGATTTAGTGCTTAATGGTGGTACTCTTGAGCTCAGCAGCGCTGCGGCTATAACTAAGACGATTCAAGTGGGTGTTCGGGGCGGCTATATATCGTCTGCTGATGACGGCACTTTGGTGTTCAATAATACCTTCACTTACGCTGAGGGTGATGGGTTAGGCGGCAGCTACAGTATTTATTTCGCAACTAGCGCTGATCTTTCAGGTGCGACGATTGATGTCACAGGCTTGGCCTCGGGCTTATACAATTTATTTTACGGTTATGATAGTTTAGTCACTGAAGGTATAAGTGTGATTGGTGTTTCAGGGCGAGGTGGTTACAGTCTTCATGCAGATGAACGATTGGTCAATATTACTCTTGAAGCCGCCGCAGCAGCCATGCTCGATTGGGGGGTAGGTGCGGGCATTTGGACATCTAGCTTTACTGGTCGCGACTGGCAAGGCAGCGTGAATGATGCGCGCTTTTATGAAGGTGACCACGTCACCTTCAGTGATGATGCAGGTGCTATGATCACTGTAGAGGGAACAGTCAATCCTGGCTCTATCAGCATTGAAGGAGCTGGCGATTGGCACTTTGCTAGCGGTATAATTGGGGGCAGAGGCTCACTCGTGATGGATGGCTCAGGTACTCTTACCCTGTCGGCAAGCAACAGCTACACAGGTGGTACTGTGGTGAACAGTGGCCGCCTTATGCTTGGTGCAGTAGGTGCAACGGGTACAGGTGACGTCAACGTGGCCAGCAGCGCTACTTTGGCACTAGGCTACAATGCCGACTTAAGCACCCTTGACTACATCAACTTTAGCTCTGGCTCTACCCTCGAACTGGCAGTGAGTAACGGCACCTACACAGGTGGTCTTAAGGACACCCTCGCCTCGGGCATGGTCCTCAGGGTAGGTGACGATATGGGCACGATTACCATTACTGAAGATGGCGTGGTTGGCTCGGATGGCGCAGGCACAACCTTGCCCTCTGACTACTATCGTACGACAGAGGGCTACACCGTGAGTGTAGGTGAAGGCTCGATTCTTGATGATAAAGTGCGCCTCGCATTGAGTGGGGAAACGACCACGATTACAGGTAAGGGGACGTACCAAGTGGATAGCATCGTGATGACGGGTGCTACAGCTGTTACCAGCTTGCAAATTGATGAGGGTGCTACTCTTAAGGTCACGGGTGAAAGGCTCAGTGCAGAAGGTGGTGATGGTGTAGATGGTAATTCAGGAGCACTCTATGGCGATCGACCTCAAGGCTCCTTCCAAGTGAGCGAGTGGAACAAGCGCAACAGCGTGAATATCTATGGTACGTTGGATCTCAACTCAGGCATCTCCAGCCGCGATGGTTCAGCTCTCATCACTGTAGGTATGGAGGATGGTACAGCTGCCTCTGCCCTCATCTTGCGCAAGGGTCTCTCAGCCACAGGCTATGCCAGCCCGCAGAGTGACATTGTCGTGAACAAAGGTGCTACACTAGAGCTTTACAACCAAAGTACGACCACCGATCACTCTGGCGTGTTGAGAGTCACTCTTAATGAGGGGGCGACCATCGCCTATGGTCGTGAGGCTACAGGCGAGGTGAACGTTTATACAGCATTGAGCTTTGCCGATGGCGCAAATGTCAACTTTGTAGCCGGCGCGCAGGGTGAAACCTTAGCCATCAAGCAGAACGTCACCCTTGCGAAAGCAACACTAACAGGAGCAAATGGGGGGACTATCTCCTTTGACGGCGCAAGCAGCAACATAGGCACAATAGCTGGCGATGGCAGCACCGTAGTTGCTACTAGAGGCGCGCTTACGCTTGGCTCAGCCACGGACATGGCCACCCTAGCCTTGAATAGTGCGGATGCCAGTGTGGCTATCAGCGGCTCGCTTCAGATGGATTCTGGTGTTACAATTGCAACGAAGCCTACCCGCGCAGCGGGAGAAGCCAGCATCACGGTGAAGAGTGGCTCTGCACTTAGCTATATAGCTAATGACCAAGTTGTCGGCGTGGTGATTGATGGTGCAGCCATCTCCAGTTCAAACCTTATCAACTTATCGAACTCCACGATTCAGAACGCCAGTATCTCGGGTACAGAAATCGTAGGCTATCAGGACTCTTCCTCCATCCTCAACTCCACGCTAACTAGCGTGACTTTGAAAACGGGTGGTGGCCAGCTGACGCTGGGGGCAGGTTCTGTTGTGATGAACTCCTCGATTGAAGCGGGTGTGCTTGTAGAAGCAGGCGTGAAGTTTAATGCCACGGGCTCTAGTATCACCGGAGCTAGTGTGAACCAAACCACGTACGCGAGCTTTGAAACAAGCGAAGGCGGCACACTCACCGATCCGCTTGTTTATCAGCTGAGTAATTTGAATACTCTTTTACAATCTGCCACGGGGCAATACACGCTTGATGTGGTGCTCACCGAGGCTCAAATGATCGACTTTAAGGCAGTCTACGATACCGAGGACGGCATGGTGCTCTTTGAGCTTACAGGTGTAGCTGATCTTGCCACATGGTACGGCAACATTACGCTTGCTATCACCGATGGCACAGATACCTACAACATCAAAGCCCTAGGCATGGTAGATACAGGTAGTAACATAGTGCTCTACATCCCCGAGCCTAGCAGCGCGACACTCAGTCTCTTGGCACTCGCGGGCTTGGTCGCACGCCGCCGCCGTAAGGTGGCCTAAGCGAGTGCTTGTCATAAAATTATCCTCCCCGCTTTAAGTTTACATGGTTCGTCGTGTGTGGTGGGGGGGACTCACTCTGTGCATCAGAAAGCAATAAGGCCCTTCTAGATCTACTCGATCCAGAAGGGCCTTAGGTAATGCCAATGTCGGCTGTGTCACCTTCGTCTTTATCCGTCATAGCTTACAGGGAGATGTGGATGCGCACACCAGGACGGTGGTACACGGGGCGATGGACAGGGCGATATACTGGTCTGCAAGCAGGACGATACACAGGGCGACAGGCAGGGCGATGCTGATGCTTGATATGGTGCTTTTTGTGATGATAGTGATGCTTGGCATGATGCTTGCTGTGATGCTTCACATGATGCTTCCCGTGATGGGAGACCTTGACGACTTGACGATGACGGTGATCGCCACGAGCTTCTGCTACATTTGCGCTTAAAAGTGCAAAACCTAAACAGAGGAGTACGCTTAGTAGTTTATTCATAATTGTATTTCTATTTTTTATTTAAAGACCGCTTGCAATCTCGCAAGCGGCCTCACTCCTAAGAACGGCTTTAAATCGCCAATTCTACAAGTTCTCGTTATTTTCTCTGCTGCGCTGGGGGGATTCCGAGCTGATCGCGGTACTTGGCGACTGTGCGTCGTGCGACATAAATACCTTCTTCAGCAAGCTGTGACACCAGCTCGCTATCTGAGAGCGGTGATTGCTTATTTTCTTCTGAAATGAGTGTGGAAATTCTCCGTTGCACCGAGCTGACTGACCTTTGTTCGCCTGTTTCGCTCTTAATTTCGTGCTGGAAAAAGCTACGCAGCTCGAAGACACCGAAGCGGCACTTGATATACTTCCCACGCACGGCACGCGAGATCGTCGAGAGGTGTACGCCTGTATCTTCTGCGATCTGCTCCATCTTCAGAGGGCGCAGGGCGGATGCTCCGACGCGGAAGAACTCCTCTTGGCGTACGACGATGGCGCGAGCGGCTTGCAGGATATTATGCTGTCGCTGCTCTATAGCCGAGATGAGGTCGCGCGCTTCGCGGAAGCAGCGACTGAGGTATTCGCGCAGTTCCTTATTCTCGGCTTTCTCCGCCATCATGCTGCGATAGTCTGCGCTGATCGCTAGCTGCGGTATGTATTCCCCTGTCAGGCTGACGAGTAATTCTCCATCCTCGCCTTCTTCGACGAGTACATCGGGTAGGATGATGCTGGAGTCTACTTCTGCGTAGTCGTTCGCAGGGTTGGGCTGGAGGCGTTTTAGTCGTTCGGCGGCATCTCTTACGCTAGTTTCCTCTAATGCGAGTTGTGCCGCGACGCGCGCGTATTGGTGCTGTACGAGGCTTTCCCAGTGTTCTCGCAGCAGCTCGGCTGCGAGAGTTTCGCCCTCGCCAGCCTGCTCTAGTTGAAGCAGCAGGCATTCTCTCAGGTTGCGCGCTCCGACACCTGCGGGTTCTAGCTGCTGGATCGTCTTGAGTGCCTTTGCGTAGATTTTTTCCTCTGGGATATCCTGTGCATCTAAGTAGCCTCTCCCATCGAGGCTGTCTATAAGATAGAGGCAGGCCTCTGTCAGTTCTGGCGAAAGATCATCTTGGATGATCTGCTCGTGGAGGTGATCTGTGAGGCTGGGCTTCTCGCTGAGCTGTTCTAGTAGATGATACTGTGCTATATCCTTAGTCTGCGCCTCGGGGGAGTCCGTATCGACGCTTATTTCACGCTCCTCAAGTGTGGGATTCGCCTCTAGCGCATGGGTGACGAGCTGCTGGAGCTCGGTCACATTCGCTTGCAAGATGCGCATGCTCTGCTGCATGGCTGCTCCTGCCACCATTCTTTGATGCATTCCTTGATTGATGCTGCTTGCGCTCACATGAGCACTTTATCAGACTGATGTCGTAAAAACTAGAAGATTTTTTGTCAGGTGTAGAAAATGAATTAGACTTGCAGTAGTGGTCAGGCTAGCTTAAGATAGAGTTATGCGCCTGCGCCTGCTCATATCTACGCTTCTGCTCTGCCTTTCATCCTGTACTTCAGCGACGAAAAGCATCACCTTCACCACATCCCCCGCAGGCGCAAGCATCATCGTTAATGGTGAGGAACTCCCCCAGACCAGCCCCGTCACCGCCGAGGTAGAGCAGCAGCAGAACCTCACCGTCACCGCAGTGAAAGAAGGCTACGAACTCGCGAGCACGGTCGTCCCTACCGAGATTAGTTACTGGCGTGCCTGGCTATGGACACGCTATGACAAGGACGCTCGCTATATCGAAGCCGATGAAGTCTACCTGAAGCTCCAGCCGGTCGCTACCATAGAAAGCGTCGTGCAGGAGGGGAGAAGCATGGGGCTGCCTGCGTACGATCCCTCGGTGAAGCTCCCCCTCATCCCCATACTCCCAACTGTGGTAGAGGGGGAATAAATCCCAAAATTACCCAAAGTTGTAATTTTTTATCATATTTGTCTTGCATCTTATAAAAAAAAGGTTATCCTACGTGACCTGATCACCACAA
>CAYJNX010000102.1:0-8542 GCA_964371525.1 uncultured Akkermansia sp.
CTGCTGATGAGCGTTTTCTGACTGCTGATGAGCGTTTTCTGACTGCTGATGAGCGTTTTCTGACTGCTGGTGAGTGGCTCTCCTTCTGCATTATAGCGTGCTATGAGTCTGATCCTGAGTTCCGCATAAAGTGGTACTGCGTCGCGATTCTGAGCTCAGACAGACAGAAATCATCAATGAAAAACAAAACTTGCCATCTTGCGCATCCTTTGCTACAGTAAGGAATATGCAACGAAACTGGCACTTACGACGCGGCACATGGAAGCTTCCCATGGAGGGAGCTATCATGGGGATAGTGAACACGACTCCTGACTCCTTCTCTGACGGGGGGCGTTATCAAGATGTCGATGCGGCAGTCATGCACGCAGAAGAGCTCATCCATCAGGGAGCGATCATCATCGACATAGGGGGGGAATCCACGCGCCCCGGTGCGAAGGAAGTCAGCATAGAGGAAGAACTCGCACGTACCATCCCTGTCATTGAGAGTCTACGTGATAACTTCCATGGCACGCTCATCTCCATCGACACGCGACATGTCGAGGTCGCCCGCGCTGCACTCGAAGCTGGGGTGGATATTATTAATGATATTACAGGTCTCGCTGACCCCCAGATGCGCGAGCTCTGCGCGCAGTACGGCTGCGGTGTCATCCTCATGCACATGCAGGGTGAGCCCCAGACCATGCAGAAGGCCCCTCACTACGAAGATGTCATTCGCGAGATTCGCGAGTTTTTCATCCAGCGCGTGCGCCTCGCGGAAGCGGCGGGTATCAAGCGCAGCTCCATCTGCCTCGATGCTGGCATAGGATTCGGCAAAACGCTCGAGCATAACCTCGAAATCATCGCTAAGCTAGATCAGCTACGACCCAGCCCCGAGATGCCACTTATCATGGCACTGTCTCGCAAGCGCATGCTCAGCACCATCCTGCACGACATGCAGAAGGGGCGCTCCCCGCTGGCGACTGTGAGCATGAGCCTGATGGCAGCGGATAGAGGGGCGGATCTTCACCGTGTTCATGACGTTGCAGAAATGCACCAAGCCCTAGAACTACGCAAATCATTACTTAACCATCAATAATTTAAGATAATTCCTAATAAATTAATAGAGTTACACTTGCCATACGATTCATTTCATGATAGACTCTTGCCCCTCTGCGCAAGAGTCTACTAAGTTATGAGTCAAGAAACTGCATTTATCGGCGCTAACACCGTATTAGGAAAGATCTGGACAAAGAAGAGATATTTCGACTATCTGATTTCTGAGGATAACTTTCACCTCATTGCAGGTAAGCATCTGCACATGACTGTCATCGTCGACCCTGCACTGGAACTCGGTCCTCTAGCAGCGCAAGAACAGGTAGAAGTCGACACGAAGAATTGCGAACTTGTTCATCGCCAGATCATGGAGATCAAGTCCGAGATCACCATCTTCGTCACGACCTGCGACCTTCTTGATGACTGCGCTGATGAGAACAGCGAACTCATCACCGAGAGCGACTCTGTCTATATACAGAACCGCCTCCAGCTCCACACAGACATCAACCGCCAGTTCGGCCGCGTGATTAACGTCTACATTCCTGAGCTCGCTCTTCCTAGCCCTTCTCACTCCCCCCTCCTTCACTGCTGCGTTCAGCCTCCGAAGGGGAAAGGGAAGCTCCCCTTCTCACCGCTGGCTCAGTACCAGTTCTACCTTCCAGAGCGCATCATCGGTGACGTGGAAAAATGCATCCCCATCGGCATATCTCACCTCATCCCTGCGATGCCTCCTCTTACGGCGGAAGATGTTATCAAGGCTCTTGCGCCCGAACTCGTCGGACGACTCGCTCAACTGACGGAAGAGGAAAAAGTCACCGCTAAGCCCTCGGGATCACGCCGCAGCTCCATCCACTCCTTCCACTGGCTAGACCCGCGCGATGGTTACCTCGTGAGCCTCGATGACCAGATCGAGCTGCTGAAATTCTACTTCTCGCCCTCAGATATAGCATGAGCGACGGACAGTCACAGCCTCAGTCTGAGACAGCTGCGCAGAGCATGCGTGGGCAATTCATCCGCTTCTTCATCGTCGGCGTCGGTGCTACACTGCTTCACCTCGCCATCTACATGGGGATTAATGCCATCGTGGGTATTGACGAATCTCAGGCTTTCGCACTGAACGTCAGCTACTCCATAGCCTACGCGCTCTCTTTCATCGCAAACTACCTTATCAGCACGAGCTGGACCTTCCGCACCTCAAACTCGGTGAAGAAGGGCGCAGGCTTCGCCTTCGCACATGCGATTAACTACGGGCTACACCTACTCTTCCTGAATATATTCGTTCAACTTGAAGTCGGCGAGCTCATCGTCAGCATGAATACGGCTATTCTCCCCGATTTCCTGCTCAATAGCATCCCCGTACTGACCAAGCCTGCGGATCTACTCCCCTTCCCCATCTACGTGATCGTCGTACCAGTAAACTTCCTACTGGTACGCTTCTTCCTTACGAAGGATTGATTAATCAGCATTCATCTGCCCGTAGATGACGAGATTCCCCTTTGCATCTTGCCCGAATCCAAGGAATTTCGTGTAGAGCTCCTTACTGTTCGCGATATTCAGCGAGGCGTTTGTCAGCTCATTGTTCTTAAACTTAATATCAGGGAAGGATACGCCGACGATCTTTTTCGCATCATGCGCCTTGCAGAGAGGCTCTAGGAGCAGATCAGATTGAGCATCTCCCCACTTGATCATCAGAGAGAGCACGCCTTTCACGCGCGTGTGATCCTGATTCCAGTTAAATCGCTCGACGTGAAGCACAGAAATGACTTGCTTACTACCGTCAGCCAAGGTGATTTCCTCTTCCTCTATACTAAGGGGCATGAGCTCCATACCAGGGTCGCTGATCTCAAGCTTCGCTCCATCGACCATATTGAAAGTCGTACTCGGTGAGTAAAAAACAGAATCCACGATACGCAGAACACCGCTCGTCCACGGCATCGTGACATTGCAAGCGATCAGCTGTGAGTTCTGCACCGTAGCCTGCCCCTCGCCGATGCGCAGGGTCGCCGCTTGAAGGCGCATTGATTCCCCGCCCTTCGCCGTGAGCTGCGCCGCCTCATCTTCATTTAGAGATTGCACCGTCAGAGCTGGATTCTGCTGATAATCACCGGGGCTGTAGATAGATAGCTCACCAGCGCGCAGGCTAGCGTCCTGCAATCGCACCTCACCGACGCGCAGCATACCGTCACCGCCTATATTAATCTCCGCACCCTCGCTCAGGTTCACGTCATAGATAGTGCTCGCCCCCGACTCGATGTAAAGGCTTGATCCCATCGCATCGTAGGTCTGCGCCAGCAGCCCACCTCCCTTGATAATGCGTATCTCACCATGTGCTTCTAGGCCTATCAGGCGCGTCACTAGCTCCATAGAAAGCGTGAGTGTCCCTACGACGCTGAATCGACCATCGGGTATTCCCAGTGACACGCCCTCGTTACTCGTGAAGTGCCAGTTCGCATACTCTTCCATATAGAGACCGTCGAGCTTGACATTCTCTGTGAAATGGATATTGTAATTCTGAGTCGCCTGATCACTTGCCTTACCTAGTGTCACGGAGCTCTCAGGCTTGAATGTCTTACTCGCCCCTTGAGAATCTTCCCATGTGATACTCTCCCACTCTGGAGCGATGTCATTACTATAGAGATCTGTTTCTGGGGTCTCTGCGTGGACGAGCTTACTAAGCGAAATTGCTAGTAAGATAAATATACTGCTTTTTTTAAATTTCATAAATCAATTTTTGTTTTATATGTTATCAAAGCAAGGCGAAGATGCAAGATAAAACAGCTATACGCTATTCTAATTCTATATCTGTCATACAAAAAGAAATAAGCTTGCTACTGTATAAGACATTTTCTATTATTCTATATATGAAACATCTCACCTCATATTAATTAACACATGAACACGCGACACCCCATCCTCGCCATCCTTCTAGGACTCGTTCTCTATATCATCATAGGCATACAGGCCTACAGCGCTAGCGGCTTCTGGGAACGCTACAAGCCATGGTTCGGCGAGCCTGTAGAAGTAGTATACTGCCACGAGTTTAACGGTGCTGATTGCTTTTACCTACGTCTATCAAAAGATCAGCACCAGCAGTGGGTAGATACTTTTCAGCTTGTGAAGAAAACGGAAAATGCCAACGATTTTTCCCCTAGTATAAGCTCTAAGCACCCTGTCACCCTGACAGGCGCAGGACAGGACGTGACCTTTGATATCAGACTTGAGCGTAACCACGAGTCAGAAGATAAGGATAGTTACATACTCACCCTCGATCGCATCTACCCTGAGTTTCTTGATTCTGCTGAATCAGCTAGCTTCACACCTATTACAGTCGAGAAAAAGTCAGAAATCGCGAGCTTCCACATCAGGCGCGATCTCATACCTATCCTATTCATTGCCTGCATCCTATTCGTGCCTGCGCTCATGGCTCGCGTTATCGTCAAGAAGCGCGAAGGATGCTTCGCATTCAAGGAGCTGTTTCTGAACTATCTCATCACATTGCTGATGTATGGAGGCTATAACTTCTTCTTCCTCATCTCGCTCTATCTCTTTGGCTCCTTCGCTCCAGACACCCCCTTCTTCATGGTAATGGGTGGGATCTTCGGGGGACCCTTCATCTGCGCTTTCGCATGTGTAAGTCTCTACCTGCTCATCGGCACATACCGATGGTTTAAACTGAGACATCAAAAGACCTAAGAAGTGCCCTAAGAAAGTAATATCACAACAGCTGACAAATGAAATCCCCCTAGCTGGGTATGAGCTAGGGGGATCATTTTTCTCGCCTTTCCATGAAAAGGCGAGATGCCTAATTTCATTTATGATTGGGGTATAGGCAGCGTGCTGCGCATCGGATGCCTAAATAAAAGATAATACAGAGTTTGGAATAAGTCAACATGGAAGCAGCTTTGTTACACAGTTGTTACATTTCTCCTTACTATTTCATCTCTGTAAAATAAAAAAATCGCGCACGAGTGATTTTTAACTTGATTTACGTTTCATAATTCGCTACAATTCGGCGGGGCTGTAGCTCAGCGGTTAGAGCAGGGGACTCATAATCCCTTGGTCGCGGGTTCGAACCCCGCCGGCCCTACTTTTTTATACTCCGACGGAATCGCTAACACTCTCCTTATGCCCAGAACAGCTATTATTAGTGACATCCATGCTAATATGCATGCTCTTTCGGCAGTCATGGGAGATGTACAGCAGCAACTTTGCAATGATGTAGCCTGTCTCGGAGACATTGTAGGATACAATGCTTATCCCGCTGAATGCCTTGATTATATTCGCAGTCTCAATTGCCCCGCTGTCAAAGGGAATCACGATGAGGAAGTGGTACGCGAGTCATACGTTAATATGAACCCCATGGCGATGCAAGCCATGCAGTGGACACGCTCACGCCTGAATGAAGACCAGCTCACATGGCTAGCCAGACTCCCCTTCAAGAGCTTCGTGCGCTCTGCCTTCTCCATGGTGCATGCCTCATCAGATCAGCCTCAGAAGTGGAATTATATTCTGAATGCGAGCGATGCTTCATCGAACTTTGGCAAGCAGTTCTCCCCAGTCTGCTTTCATGGTCACACTCACGTACCAAAGATTTTCTACTTTGACGGTCAGAGTGCGCACGACGATACGGAAACTCTCAAGCCGCTTAATGAACTCGGTGAAGTCAGCTTCTCGCCTATTCAGGGGATGAAGTATTTTATCAACGTAGGTTCTGTAGGACAGCCGCGCGATGGTGATCCACGCTCATGCTATGTCATCTACGACACAGACCAGAACACGATCACCTTCCGCCGCGTCGCTTATGATATAGCGGGCGCGCAAGCAGCAGTTCGCGCTGTAGGACTGCCAGAATATCTCGCAGAGCGTCTCGAACGTGGTGTCTAATTTCAACAAGCTAGTGCAGCATGATGAATAGCATCCGTTCTATGATCCGAGGCTCTTTACCTATCTTATTTTTCTTTATTTTCGGGTGCATTTGCGCTTACTTTCTCGTTCCTTACGAACTAGAACAGATGAAATGGGAAATCTCAGGCATGCCCGAGAGCTATCCCATCGAGCAGAAGCTACGCCCCCTCCTCCTCCTCCTCCTCTGCTTCATCCCTTTCATCGGGTCTATTATCTATAGATTTCTCGGCACGATGGATAGATATATGTCGCGGCAGTTCATCGTCTACTTCCTCCTCTGCACGCTGATACTCGTTGTCATCTACATCATAGCGGACAGTACAGATAATATGGAGCGATTTAGCAGTCGCTTTGAAGATCCACTCTATCAGGCGTTGATCTTCTATGTGACGCAGCTCCCCATGTTCCTCTACCAGATACTGCCTTACACACTGCTCATGGGGGCACTATGGACACTGAGTCGCCTATCAGGCTTCTGTGAATTGACAGGTATGCTGCAATCTGGTCGCTCCCTCATCCGCGTCTGTGTACCCATCTTCATCTTCGGTTCGCTAGTTGCGCTTGTGTATGGTATCTTCGGCTTCCACTGGGCACCGAACGGTTCACTCTACCGTGATCTCGTGCTAAAACGCAATGTCCAAAAAGACGGAAGCGCGGCATCTCTCATCTATAAGCACGAGCGCAGCTCACGCATCTGGTATATAGACAAGCCTGCAACCATACAGAACCCAGGTGAGGCTATGGTCGATGTAGAGATCAAGCAATTCGACCCGAAGATTTCAGGCCGCGTACTGCACCAGCTACGCGCAGACAAAGCTCAATGGGACAAGGCGACAGCACGCTGGAACTTTAGCAATGTCTACATCCGAAAGGTAATGAACTCTGATAGTGCTCGCCCCGAAGATGATGAATATTATCCGCTTTTATCCCTAGAATATGAGGAAAAGCCCTATCAGATCCTCAGCCCCAGCCAGAACCGCGGTAACGACTCACTGAGCACCTCCATCCTCTATGACCATCTCTCCTCAGGAGCAGGCACGAAGGAAGAGCGCGCACGCAAGCGCACCGAATGGCATGTACGCATCGCGCGCATCTTCACCTGCATCATCCTGCTATTCCTCGCTATCCCTAGCGCAGTGACATTCCAGCGACGCGGCGCGATGAAGGGCATAGGCATCGCCATCATTCTCGCGGCACTCATGCTCTTCTTCTACCGCGTCTTTCCGACACTGGGTGAGTCACGCATCATCCAAGCATGGCTCAGTGCGTGGATTCCTAACATCATCTACATCTTCATTACCATCTGGCTCTTCCGCAAGAATCTCGCACACCGCAGCTTCAAGGAATGGCTAGCCTCGCTACTCAAGCGACCCAGTACTCCCAGTACCTCCACCTCACATGACTCAGGCAAATCTTAAGCAGATCCGCGGCATTATCTTCGACTTCGACGGCGTACTCGTCGATACGGAATGGGCTATTTACCAATCATGGGTGCGACTCTTCGCGCGCGAAGGACAGGAGATCAGCATAGAAACCTACGCTCCCTGCCTCGGAGCGGGCTACACCCACTGGGATCCCGCGAAGCATCTCGAATCCCTCACAGGAAAAGAGTACGACTGGGATACAGAAACGAACGCTCGACAGGCGGAAATCGAAGCCGATCTCCAAGAAAGCGGACTCATGGCTGGCGCGCTTGAACTCTTTGATTGGTGCGCCACACAGGGCATTGAGCTCACCGTCGCCTCCTCATCCTCACGACGCTGGGTCGCGGGCTGGCTAGAAAAACTAGGCATCAGTGACCGCTTCGCCGCCGTATTCACCCGCACGGACGGCTACCCCGTGAAGCCGAACCCCGCCCTCTTCCACGCGGCACAAGAAGCCCTCGGCTTAGCCGCAGAGCAATGCCTCATCATCGAAGACTCGGAGAATGGCACACGCGCCGCGCAGAATGCGGGCATCCCCTGCGCAGCCATAGCTAACCGCATGACATGCCACAGCGATCTCAGTCGCGCGGAGTGGAATTTCGCTGACCTTCAGGCATTACTGAAGGAGTTAAAAAATGCGCATTCCAGCTTGATCTGAGAGCAGATCAGGAGTATGATGAGACAATAGGGGATCTTGCAAAATTAGTCCGTCCAGAAAGGTGATCACGAAAATGAGCGAAACAGCACGCCTTTTGCCGCATTTTGGCGAGAATTTACAGCTTTTTGGGCTTACATAGCTCGCTATGCGCGCCCAAACGCCGTAAATTATCATCCAAACTGCATGCAAAATCCGAAGCTGCTAATTTTGCAAGGTCCCCAATAGAATATTCTCTCTATCATGCCTCACTCTCATCAGTCCTTCCTCATTGAAGTCTGCGCGAACTCAGCCTACAGTGCCATCGCGGCACAAGAAGGCGGAGCTAAGCGTGTCGAACTCTGCTCAGCCCTCCCCGAAGGCGGGTTGACCCCCTCCTACGGAGAAATCATCACCGCGCAGAAGCATCTCAGCATAGATCTCAACGTCATCATACGCCCCCGCTCTGGTGACTTCCACTACAGCCAGCTTGAGATATCCAGCATGGTAGAAGACATCCGCCTCTGTAAGAAACTCGGCGTACACG
>CAYJNX010000103.1:0-8533 GCA_964371525.1 uncultured Akkermansia sp.
ACCGCCCTCTATGATGAAACTGCCGCTGCTGTGGTCTTCGACCCCAGCTTTCCCTTCTGGGCCTTGCCCAGACCCATCAGGGACGCCGTCCCTGAACCCTGCTTAAGAGCGAGCTCTTAAGAATCTTTTTAGGTGTCTCGCTGTTTTTGTGGACTTGCTGTGTGTTTTAGCATCCGCATATCATGCGCTATGTGTAGCTGCTTATTTTACTGTGTTCTTATAAGTCGTTCTTGCAAATTCTGCCTTGTTATTGCATAATTCCTCAGATATTTATTCTAGATCATGAGCGATGAGTACAGAAGAGCGCACGATGCCGAGTCTGGGCAGGATGATTACAGTGTGTATGAGGAGACTCCCGCTGCTCCTAAGTCTCGTGTGTCTCGCCCCCGCCGCCGCAGCAGCGCGCGCCCTCGCCAGTTCATTCCTGGTAAGCACGCTCCATGGGTGGAGTTTTCCTGCCCTCCTAAGAAGGGTATGCGCCCGCTTTATGCGCTGTCGCGTATTTTCTGGTACCCGCGTAATGTGCTTTTGTATCTTCTCAGAAATCTTTTCCCAAAGGCGATTCTTCCTTTCATTTCTTTCATTCTGAGTCTGGCTTTTATTGCTTTTCTTGTTTTTGTCATTCTCATCGCTTCTTATATGCTGCTCGCGCAGCGTTATGATATCACTCAGGTGCTGCTCATGCCTGAGCGTTCTCTTGTTCTTGATCGTAAGGGGGAGGAGATTGGTACGCTGCACGGTGAGAATCGCCGTCGTATTGTTAGTTTGGAGAAGGAGGTTCCTAGCTATTTTATCGATGCGCTTGTTCTTCAGGAGGATAGGCGGTTTTTCACCCACTCGGGGGTCGATCCTAAGGGTGTCGCGCGTGCCATGTCACAGCTTTTCAAGCATAAGCGTGTCACTCAGGGTGGTTCGACGCTTACGATGCAGCTGGCGAAGAATTCTTATTATCACACGGAGCGTAGTTTCCATCACAAGTTTCTAGAGATTGCTTTAGCTCGCCGTATTGAAGCTACTTATGATAAGGATACTATTTTGCTTTCTTATATTAATCGTATTTTTTGGGGTCACAGTTTCCTCGGGCTGAAGCAGGCGGCACGTGGCTATTTTAATAAGCGTCCTATCGAGTTAAGTATTGGTGAGGCGGCGCTGCTGGCAGGGATTGTTTGTAATCCCAATGAGTTTTCCCCTCATCGTGATTTAGAGGCGGCTAAAATTCAGCGTGATAAGGTGCTCAAGCTCATGGCTGATCACGGGAAGATTACTCGAAATGAGTACAACTATGCTCTCAGCGAGAGTATCAATCTCCAGTGGCCTCAGCCTCAGGGGCATGACAATTACGCGCTAGAGGCGATTCGCCGAGAGGTAAATCTGATTCTCAATAGTCTCGAAGCAAATGAGCTTGGGCTCGTCGGTGAAACGATGTATGCTGGTGGTCTCACTATACGTACCACGCTGGATCTCGATCTTCAGGATGCCACGATGCGTGCTATTGATCGTTATCTCAGCGATGAGCTTGAGGCTAGTGAGGGCTACCCTCACCAGACTCGCGCTGCTTATCAGCGGCTACGCAAGAATATGCTGGACGCAGGGGGAGAGCATGCGAAAGCTGTTCCTCAGCCTCAGTACATTCAGGGTGCGAGTGTTGTCATTCATAATAAGTCGGGGGCTCTCCTCGCTCTTGTCGGTGGTCGTGACAGTATTGAGTCCCCGCTGAATCGCGCGCTGCAAAGCCGTCGTCAGGTCGGCTCGCTTTTCAAGCCGCTTGTCTATGCTAGTTTCTTCGAGCATGGTGGTAGTCCCAGTAGTATGATTTCTGACAACCGCATCAGCCCAGGGGAGATTAAGGGTGCAGCGCGCTGGAGTCCGAATAATGCTGATGGGCGTTTCCTCGGCAGCAAGCCTGCTTCATGGGGGCTGCTGAAGAGTCGCAATACGATGTCTGTGCGCGTCGGCAATCGTGTGGGCTTGGAGAATATCGTCCGCTATGCCACTCTCTCGGGCTACTATCTTCCGCGTAAGCAAAAGCTCGGTCCCACCATTTACCTCGGCACATGGGAGGCGACTCCCTACGAGGTGGCGACGAGTTACACGACTTTCGCAAATGGTGGTGTACGTCCTACTCCTTACATCATCGAGTCCATTACTGATAGTTATGGGCGAGAAATCTGGCGTAAGCAGAGTACTCAGACGCGCGTCTTCTCTCAGCGCGCGAATGCGCAGACTCTTGATATTCTTGAACAGATCACGAAACCGGGGGGCACAGCTGCTGCGACGGAGGAGTTAGGCTTTACTGCTCCCAGTGCTGGGAAAACGGGCACGACGAATCGTTATCACAATGCGTGGTACTGTGGCTTTAGCTCCGAGCTCACAGCTGCTGTTTGGGTGGGCTTTGACAAGCCGCGCACGATCATGGATAAGGGCTATGGGTCAAAACTCGCTCTCCCCATCTGGGTAGGTATCATGCGCGCGGCACAGGAGCTTCACTACAGTGCTCAGGAAATCCCCCGCACGGCGGGCATTTTAGAGGCAGGCTTCGGCGTACGGCTTTGTCGTGAAAGCGGTGATCTCGCTCATGAAGGCTGCGATCATGCGCAGACTACCTATTATGAATCTATCAAGGATCAGAACTTAGCGCGTCAGTACTGCAACACGCATTACAGAGCCGCCATCGTGGAGCCCGCGCAAGAGGGCTATTATCTGGAAGAGGTGATCGCTGTCCCAGAGGAAGAGGGCTACACGCCCGCCATTGATTAACGCGCCCGAGAAGCAAACCCAAACGCCGTAAATTATCACACAAAGTGCATGCAAAATCCGAAGCTGCTAATTTTGCAAGATCCCCTCTAGCTCTAGGAGAAGAATCTCAGGAGGGCAGAAGAGGCGTAGGGGGATGACGCTTGTTCCCAGCCCGCGGCTGGTGTAGAGCGCACTACGCGTCCCTTTCACTTCTTCATGGAATCCCACTGAGAGTTCTCTCGGCACGCGCGGTTCTGAGCTCGCCAGTATGCCACCGCGCGGCAGACATATCTGCCCCCCATGGCTATGCCCTGCCACGGTGATGAAGGTCCCCGCAGGTGCATGGTAGGCTCCCGAGGGTGTGTGACTCAGGAAGATGAAGGGATCGCCGTCTCGGAGTGCTTTCTGCGGGATGCTGGGTATTTTCCCCGCATCTTTCTGAAAGGTGTAGAGGCAGCGTATGCCGCCGAGATACACGCGCGTGCCGTCGTCTAAACAGAGGCTGGTGCTGCGCCCTTCCATGAGCTGCATGCCGAGATCTTCCTCAAGCATACGCCGCACGGCTTCTTCATCATACCAGTAGTCATGATTTCCCAGCACGCCGTAGAGAGGCAGCTTTTTCCATGGCTTCAGGTGCTCTGCTATCTTTTCTAGTGGCATGGATTCGAGATCGTTGTGACCGTTCATCAGGTCTCCGAGGAAGAGGATGGCATCGGGCTGAGTGTCGAGCACCTGCTGGACAATCTCATCGAGATAATCCCCCATCTCAGGCGATACATGTAGGTCGGCGACAACGGCGAGACGTGCGTGCTTCTGCGCTGACCATGCGGGTACGCTCATCTTCATCGCTGTGACATCGAGATGCTTAAAGCTCGATAAGTGCTGGCGTGAGGAGCGCAGCATACGCGAGAGTAGCCCGCGTCGAACCTTCGCTGCTTTCTTACGGCGTAAGCGCAGCCCTGCGGCACGTGTCATGATGGAGGGTCTTTTCACCCTTCTATGCTAAGTCTAACCTAGGGAGGAATCAAGAAGAAAACGCATAGTTATGCTTCTAAAGATTCATGGTGCGAATGTTGAAGCTCGGGTATTACGTGCAACTGGGGGCTCTCGTGGCGTTTTACTCACATAATAATCGTTGACAATAATCACTGGCTTGATGTTTTCACTTTTCAGTCCTGATTCCTTGTGATATGATGCGTCTAAACCATGATCAAGAAAGCACCTGTTTCCAGTCTGAGTCGACTCCTTGTCTGCCTTCAGATGCTCATTATGCTCAGCCTCGCCTCACACGCTAGCGCAGAGACTACCCTCCCAGCACAGCTCGGTGCTGATGTATCAGCCACTGACACAGCCCTTCCTGCTAGCAGCTCCCCCACCGACGCTGGTTCTGAGGGTGTCGCATGGACGGATGCGCAGACCCAGCAGGGGGATAAATATAGCAAACTGCCTTACCCTCTTCCTCTCTATGCTGGTGGCGAAGAAGATCTCGGTCTCTGGGATAAGCTCTGCTACCGCGTCGGTCAAGATCCCTTTAATCTCGCCGCCAGCCTTGTCTTCCTCGGGGCTATCATCCATACCTTTCTCGCGCCTCTCTTCTTGAAGCTCGCGCACAGTCTTGAGCACCGCGAAGAGGAACGCCTGAAGGCGCAGGGCATCGAGGGTGGCGATACGCACACGCTGGGCGCGCGCGTCTGCCATGTGCTCAGCGAGATTGAGCTCGTCTTTGCCATTTGGGTCATTCCATTCGCGTTCGTCTGCGCTAGTTATTATTCATGGGGGGACTTTAGCAAGTACGTGGGACTGGATACGAACTTCACAGAGCCCCTCTTTGTCGCGGTCATCATGATAGTCGCAGCTTCTCGTCCTATCTACCGCATCGCCGAGATCTCCTTGCAGCATGTGGCGAATCTCGGGAAGCAGACGCCACTCGCATGGTGGCTCAGCGTGCTGACTATTGCACCTTTTCTCGGTTCGTTCATCACAGAGCCTGCGGCGATGACGCTGGCGGCCATCATCCTGAGTAAGAAGATATATTCGCTGAAACCTAGTCTGAGTTTCAGCTACGCGACGCTGGGGCTGCTCTTTGTGAATGTGTCTGTCGGCGGTACGCTGACGCACTTCGCCGCTCCTCCTATTGTGATGGTCGCGGGGAAGTGGGAGTGGTCGCTGCTGCATATGATGTTTAACTTCGGCTGGAAGGCGATGCTGGGTATCTTCATCGCGAATGCGCTGTATTACTGGATGTTCAGAGGTGAGTTCAAGCAGCTTGCCGAGAAGCAAGCCGCCGAGCTCGCACGCAATCCCGAAGTGGAAAATGAAGCACCGAAGCCCATCCCTATCTGGGTCTATGCGCTATCTGTGGCCATGCTCGTCTTCACCGTGTATTACGCACACTATCCTTCCATCTTCCTAGTGGGCTTCGCGGGCTTTGTGATCTTTCACCGCATTTCGCGACGTCATCAGGAGGCACTCACGCTGCGTATTCCGCTGCTCGTGGGGGTATTCCTCGCGGGGCTGCTCATCCTCGGTGGTGCTCAGGGCTGGTGGATGCAGCCTGTGCTACAGGCTCTCGCGGAGCTGGGTGAGGCTCCGACCATGGCTCTCGCCAGTGTGTTGACCGCTTTTAATGATAATGCGGCGGTGACCTTCCTCGCGAGTACAGTGCCGAATCTACAGGATAATATGAAGTATGCTATCGTCGCGGGTGCTGTGACGGGTGGGGGCTTGACCGTCATCGCTAATGCGCCTAACCTCGCGGGGCAGTCCATCCTGAGCAAGCATTTTGCTGGCATTAATGCCTTGCAGCTCGCACGCTGGGCTCTGATCCCGACGGTGATCATGTTCCTCATGTTTTTCTTCTTATAATAATAACCCTATACTTTTAATACTATGTTTACTGGACTTGTAGAATGCACGGGCACGCTGCTCCGCCTCCAAGCGGTGGAGAGTGGCGCGCGCTATGTCATCGATATCCCCTTTGCCTCTGAACTCGCACTCGGTGATTCCGTCGCGGTGAACGGCTGCTGCCTCACAGTTGACCGCATCGAAGGGAATGAAGTGGAGTTCGACCTCCTTACCCAGACCATGCGTGTGACAGCACTCGGCTCACTGAAGGAGGGGCAGATCTGCAACCTCGAACGCGCCATGGGTGGCAATGGGCGCTTCGGCGGACACTTTGTCATGGGGCATGTCGATAGCATCGCTGAGATCTCAGGCATCACGCCAGTAGGGCAGGATCATATGGTACGTGTGCGTATCCCTGCGGAGTATCAGCGATACATCATCGACAAGGGGAGCATCACCATAGACGGTATCTCACTGACCATTGCTCAGATCATCGCTGAGACGGAGCTGGAGTTCTGGATCACGCCCCATACTTGGGAGCGTACGAACTTGCACCAGTCGGTGGTGGGCACGCAGGTGAACATCGAGGTGGATATGATTGCGAAGTACGTGGAGAAGCTCTTCCACGCGAAGAACTCCCAGTAATCAAGGGAGAAGAGAGAATTTACCTACTTGCAACGCGCGGTGGAAACCATGGGGTTTTCACCGCGCGTTGCGTTACAGGGACTGGACATCCTACCATCGCTGCTGCTAGACTCACATGCATGGGATTTCCAACAATAGCAGCATCAGTCCAGTTAGCGGGTAATGCCCTGAGCCATTTTCAGGGCTATGATTCGAAGAATAAAACCAGCAAGCAGCTCCGCTCACTTGCCGACATACAGGAAAAAGAGGGGCAGCAACGCTCGCAGGCCATGATAGACATCGCGCTGGGGAACGCCACGCGCGCCTCTCGGAACGCGCAGAGCGAGCTCGCCCGCGCACAGCTAGACGCGGCAAAGTCGAACCTCGTCTCCAGCGGCAGCGTGCTCGTCCGAGAGAAAGACCTCGCGACGCGCCTCCAAGACTCGATAAACAACCAAACCACCGCCGAGCTAAATCAGGCGAACCACGTCCGCAACCAGAGCCAGCTCGATGCCTATAACACACGCGTGAAAGCTGCGCAGACAAAGGCAGACGCAAACAGCACGCTCTTCACAGGAGTCGCCACCGTATTTGAGGACACGAACACCCTGCTGGAAACACTTTGAGCACTTTGACGCTACCCCATGGGGAGACGTTCCCATGACCGCGTCACCTATAGTGGATGGCATCTTGATAGCAAGCTAAGCCCACCCCGCCATGAGCCCCACCCTTTTCGTTGTATTGGGGGTGGGGCTTTTTTATCATAGATATATTAATTCGCTGATCACTAGTAATGAATGAGTACGGCAGTATAGCTCCCCATGTCAGAGCTTTTAGCTTGCGTTGACAATCTGCATATGTTAAGCTAATCCCTGTATGAATTTGTTTAAAGTCATGACAGCAGTATTCGCCATGACAGGAACAGTGGTACTAGGGCAAGGACGAACGACGCCCTACGAACCGCATCCTGACTGGGAAAGTCCCGAAAATCTACATCTTAACCGCGAGACCTCTCGCGCCTTCTTCGTCCCCTACGCCACCACAGAGCAAGCCCTGAAAGGTCACCGTAAGGATTCCTCCCTCGTGCGCTCCCTGAATGGGAACTGGAAGTTCAACTGGGTGCCCAAGCCCTCTGACCGCCCAGTGGACTTCTACAAGCCTGACTACGACGTGAGCGCATGGAATGAAATAGATGTACCTAGCAACTGGGAAATGCGCGGCTACGGCATCCCCATGTACATGAACCAGCCGTACCCCTTCGTGCGTAACTGGCCCTTCGTCATGACCCCACCGCGCAACGATGCAGAGAAGAACCTCACCATCCCGAAGACAGAACCTAACGCCGTCGGTTCCTACCGCCGTGACGTGGAACTCCCAGCTGACTGGGATGGGAAAGAAGTCTTCATCCAGTTCGACGGTGTGGACTCCTTCTTCTACCTCTTTGTCAACGGCGAGAAAGTAGGCTTCTCAAAGGATAGCCGCACCGCTGCCGCCTTCAACATCACCAAGTACCTCAAGCCTGGTAAGAACGTCATCGCCGCGGAAGTCTACCGCTTCAGCGACGGCTCTTACCTCGAATGTCAGGACATGTGGCGTCTCTCTGGTATCTTCCGTGATGTCTTCCTGTACGCCACACCGAAGGTACAGGTACGTGACTTCTTCGTCCACACTGACTTCCCACAGGTAGCTGCTGGAAAGCAAGGCGGAGACATCATGGATCGCCTCATGTCAAAGAGCCTCAGCAGCGACTACAGCGAGAGCAACCTTTCTGTTGAAGTCGACATGCGTAACCTCGGCGACAAGGAATCCAGCTTCTCCCTGAGCGCAGAACTCCTCGATGCGCAGAACAAGAAAGTCGCCGACCTCAGCCCAGCCACAGGCACCCTCGCCGCAGGCAGCCAGCGTCAGGTCATCATCGCCACGACGGTCAAGAACCCTCTGCTCTGGAGTGCAGAAAAGCCTAACCTCTACCGCCTCCTCATCAGCGTGAAGGACGCGCAGGGGAATGTCACGGAAATCATCTCGAAGAAGGTAGGCTTCCGCGACGTGAAGCTCATCGACGGACGCTTCCTCGTCAACGGCGTACCCGTGAAGCTCAAGGGCGTGAATCGCCACGAAAGCCAGCACGCGAACGGTCACACCGTCAGCGAAGAAGAAGCCCGCAAGGAAATCCTCCTCATGAAGCGTGGGAACATCAACCACGTGCGCAACGCCCACTACCCGCAGCCATCCTACTTCTACGACCTCTGCGACGAGTACGGCATCTACGTCTGTGACGAAGCAAACATCGAGTCCCACGGCTACTACTACGGCGAAGACTCCCTGTCCC
>CAYJNX010000104.1:0-8510 GCA_964371525.1 uncultured Akkermansia sp.
CTTCTACTCGCTGGATGAGTACGCGCTGTCCTAATGGTTTAATCATGGTATTGTTATTTAGTTTTTAGTTTGTATGCTAGAAATGGATGCGCTAGTAAGCACCCCATGTGTGGGGGTGCTTACTAGTCTAGTGATTAGTCGACGATTTCGGCGTCTACGACTTTACCCTTTGCTTGACGAGGTCCGTCTCCTTCTGCCTCAGGAGCTGCGCCTGCACCTGCGCCTGCTTGCGCTTGTGCCTGCTGGGCTGCCTGATTCAGGCTGGAGAGGAGGCCTTCGAGTTCTGTGGTCAGAGTCTTGGTCTTTTCGATGTCCTTCGCTTCGACTGCTGCCTTCAGAGCAGCGATTTTCTCTTCGATAGGCTGCTTGATCTCGGCTGGGATCTGCTCACCCTGCTCGCTGAGCTGACGCTCGACGTTGTGTGCGAGAGAGTCGCCCTTATTGATGGTGTCGATGTCTTCGGCGCGCTTGCGGTCTTCTTCAGCGTGTGCTTCTGCGTCCTTCTTCGCGCGTTCGATTTCGTCCTGTGAGAGACCGGATGAACCCTGGATGGAGATATTCTGCTCCTTGCCTGTGTTCTTATCCTTCGCTGTGACCTGAAGAATACCGTTTGCGTCGATATCGAATGTCACTTCGATCTGAGGGACACCGCGAGGTGCTGCTTGGATGCCGTCGAGCTTGAAGTTACCGAGTGGCTTGTTATCGGAGAACATCTTGCGCTCACCCTGACAGATCTGGATGTCTACTGCTGGCTGGTTGTCAGCTGCGGTGGAGAACACATTGCTCTTGCGGACTGGGATGGTCGTGTTACGGTCGATCATGGGGGTAGCGATGCCACCCATCGTTTCGATGGAAAGTGTGAGTGGTGTCACGTCGAGGAGGAGAACATCGTTCACATCGCCCATGAGCACACCACCTTGAATGGCTGCACCGATGGCGACAACTTCGTCAGGGTTCACACCCTTATGAGGTTCCTTGCCAGCGAGACGCTTAGCCATTTCCTGAACGGCTGGCATACGGGTCATACCACCGACGAGCACGAGTTCGTTCACTTCGCTGGAGCTGATACCTGCGGCACTGATGCATTCCTTCACGGGGCGTGAGGTGCGCTCGAGAAGTCCTGCTGTGAGCTGCTCAAGCTTCGCACGTGTAATGTTCAGCATGATGTGCTTAGGTCCTGTAGCGTCCATGGTGATGAAAGGAAGGGAGATGTCGTAGCTCTGGGTGGAGCTCAGGGCGATCTTCGCCTTTTCTGCTTCTTCCTTAATGCGCTGGAGAGCGTCCATCTGCTTGGAGATATCCATGCCTTCGCTGTTCTTGAACTCAGAGATGATCCAGTTGATGATGGCATTGTCCCAGTCATCACCACCGAGGTGGGTGTCACCGTCGGAGGCCTTCACTTCGAAGACACCATCACCGATTTCAAGGACAGAGATGTCGAATGTACCACCACCAAGGTCATAGACGGCGATCTTTTCGTTGCTCTTCTTATCGAGACCGTAAGCGAGCGCGGCAGCTGTAGGTTCGTTGATGATACGACGTACCTTCAGACCTGCGATTTCACCAGCTGCCTTTGTGGCGTTACGCTGAGCGTCGTTGAAGTAAGCTGGGACAGTGATGACGGCTTCCGTGATAGTTTCACCGAGTTTGTCTTCTGCGTCAGCCTTAAGCTTCGCGAGAATCATCGCGCTGATTTCCTGTGGGGAGAATACCTTTGTCTCACCGCCTACTTCTACCTGAATGTGCGCATCGCCATTTGCAGCGGCTACGATTTCGTAAGGCACTTTCTTGTCGTCTTCTGTGAGTTCAGAAAACTTACGTCCGATGAGACGCTTAGCGGAGTAAATGGTGTTACGTGGGTTGGTGACAGCCTGACGCTTCGCGGCCTGACCGACGACGCGTTCACCTGACTTGGTGAATGCTACGATGGAAGGAGTGGTGCGTGCGCCTTCGCTGTTTTCTAATACTGTGCCTTGGCCACCTTCCATGACTGACATACATGAATTGGTCGTACCGAGGTCTATTCCGAGGATTTTTGGCATATTATGTTATTTCTTTCTATTGATTGTGTGTTTTGAGAATGTTCGTGACAGGAATGTACCTGTCTACTTTAGTGTATGCAAATAGCGTGCCAGCTAAATGAAAAAGCTCAACAACACCCATCTTATTGATAATCAAAAGCAATAAAATATTCACCTCTCATCTCGAATGAATCAATAGGACATAATGTCACACTTAACGGGACAAAATGTCACAGCATAGCGTCAAAATGTCGCAGCTATTCATGCGTACTAAAAAAGGCTACCGTCATGGTAGCCTTTTTTGTGGATATTGAAAATAGCATTATTGCCTTCCTCTATTGGATCGGCCTCCGCCTGAGCTTCTATCAGTATGCGTACGCGTATTGGTGCGTGTATTTGTACGGGTACTGGTATTCGTACGAGTATTACTATGCGTATTGGTACGAATAGTATGCTGCGATTTCGTATTTGCATTCGATTTCGTAGGTCTCGAACTTGAATTAGGACCTTGCTTCCAGTTGTTCCTAGGATTATTCTTCGTTACGTGATTTTTTGTCACATTATTTTTCGTCACAGCGTTATGCCTCACGTTGTGCGTCGAATTATGCCTAACCGTATTATTCTTATTAACGTGATTCTTGTTAATAACAGTATTATTATTGATGATGGTCGTATTATTTGGACGCTTACCTGGGTTATGGCTTGGCTTATGCGAAGGGCGATACTGTGGACGGTGAGCCTTCGGATAGCGTGGGGGAGCGTGATAACGACGGATATGGCTGGGGTAGCGGTAGGAACCGCGATACCAGTCAGCATAGCCCCAGTCTGGGACACAGCTCAGCGCTGTCAATGCACCAAGAGTGAAGATAGCAGCACCAGCAGCGGTGTAACCATAAACTGGTCTGCCATAGTTATAACCATAGATTGGGAAACCATTAGTATCATAAGTAGCAGATACCCATACCTGCGACGTGTCAGGAACGTAAGAAGATGCGGAGACAGATACTCCTGCTGAGTATGACGGATACAGCGCAGGATTATAGTAGCAGGAACTCATGAAGCCTGTTAAGACTAGCAATCCAGATATGCGTAATATTTTATTTTTCATAATGCAATACAAGTGTGTGGTGAAGATAGTATTGTTCTGAATACTCACAATACAGCAAAAAAATACCCATAGCAAGCAAAATTGCTATGGGTATGACAATAGAATTATAACAATTTACTTCTTCAGCTGTTCAGCCGTAGCTTTTTTCACCTTGACGTAAACCTTCTGTTCGGGGAGACCTTCAGCCTTGATCGACACTTCGACGTTGCCTGCCTTACCGCGTTCACCGCGCAGGATGGCGATCATACGGCCATTGAAGAATCGCTGATCCAGTGCCTGCATGCTGTTGTGGTCGAGAGGGTCACCATTACAGAAGCCGATGAGCTTACCTGCATCACCTGAGACGCTGAAGCTTACCTTACGGCTGTCTGTAGGCACGACGTTCCCCTTCGCGTCGACGAGTGCGAGCTCAATGTAAGAGAGGTCGCGACCGTCACCGACGAGGGTGTTCTGGCTGAGTTCGGAGGTGACCTTTGCAGATTCACCTGTAGTGACTCTTGTAGCGGTCGCCCATGGCTTACCGTCCTTCTTCACGATAACCTTTACTTCACCTGGCTCGTACTTCACGTCTTCCCATGTGAGGCGGTATTCATTCTTACCGACGGTGACGTTAGACTGGGTGAATGTGCCGCCTTCTGTAGCGCTCTTCTTACGCACGCCTTGGCTCTTACCATTGATGAAGAGTTCTGCTTCATCACCTGATGTGAAGACCATGACGGGGGTGACTTCGCCTTCGCGTCCACTCCAGTTCCAGTGTGGGAGGATATGCGCCTGCTTCACCTGTGGTGCCCAGCGGCTCTGGTAGAGGTAGAAGGTATCCTTCGGAAGACCTGCAAGGTCAATGATACCGAAGTAGGAGCTGCGGCTAGGTGCCTTGTTCCCCATACGCTTGAGCTCTGCCATCGCGGCTTGCTTCTCAGCTTCGGAAGCCCCATTAAAGTTACCGATGTTAGAGGTATCCTGATTGTAAGGAGTAGGCTCGCCGATGTAGTCATGTCCTGTCCAGACGTACTCACCAGCGACTTGTGGGGTAAGATCCTGTGCCTTGAACTCGACGTCGGGGCAGTTCGCCCAGCCTGGGGAGTAGAGACCATAGGCACTCACCTGGAAGTTACGGAAGCCTTCGCCCTTCTTCCAACTGACGGGGAAGAAGTAGGTGTCGCGTGTGCCAACGCATGAGGAAGTCTCAGAGGCGTAGAAGGACATGTTAGGACGACGCTTCACAAACTCAGGGTAATGACCAGGCTTGTAGTTATAACCATAGGAATCCATGGACTTGCCAAACTCATTCCACGCAGCATGCGCGAAGTTACAGCCGACTGTGTACAGACGGGATGGGTCATGCTTCTTCATCTCGTCACGCAGCTCACGTGTGACCTGCACGCCTCGTGCTGTGCCCTGCTCTTCGATTTCATTACCACCGCTCCAGATGATGACACTGGGGTGATTGCGGTCGCGCTTGATGAAGTTTTCTACATCCTTCTTCCACCACTGTGGCCAGAAGACGTGATAGCCATTTGTCTTGTCATATTTCTGCTGCTCCCAGATATCGAAGAGCTCATCAATGACGAGGATACCGTGCTTGTCGCAGAGGTCGAGAAGTTCTGGTGCGGGTGGATTATGAGCGGTACGGATGGAGTTACAGCCCATTTCCTTGAGGATTTCGATCTTGCGCTCCATGCCATCAGCGTAGAATGCTGCACCGAGTGCGCCGAGGTCATGGTGCTCACAGACACCCTGCAGGCGTACGTGCTTACCATTCAGGAAGAAGCCATCTGTTCTCCACTCGACTGTGCGCACACCGAAGGTGGTTTCCTTGCTGTCGATTTCCTTGCCATCTTGTGTGACGCTGGTAGCGAGTGTGTAGAGGTTCGGTGAGACTGTGTCCCAGAGCTTGGGATTAGGAAGCTTCAGTTTCTGCGTAATGGTCTGGCTGCTCTTAGGCGCGATCTTCACCGTAAGTGGCTCTGCCTTGGCATCACCGACGCTCTGTGCGACGACGACGGTGACTTCCTTGTCACTCGTATTATCCACCGTACTTTGTACCTGTACAGTAGCTGTGTCCTTGCTTACTTCTGGAGTGGTCACGAAGACTCCCCAGTGAGCGAGGTGTGTAGGTCCTGTCTTTTCTAACCAAGTGTGGCGGTAGATACCTGCACCTGGGTACCAGCGTGTGGAGAGCTTCTTATTGCTCACTTCGACGGCTATGACGTTCTTGCCAGCCTTGAGGAAAGGAGTGATGTCGATGCGGAAGGAGTTGTAACCGAATGCCCACGCGCCTGCGAGCTGTCCATTCACGTAGACCTGAGGGTTCGCCATCACACCATCAAAGTCGAGGTAGTAGCGATCGTTTTCCTTAGAGAAGTCAGCAGGGATGGTGAAGTCCTTTCGATACCAGCCGTAGCCATTCCATGGAAGCATGCCTGTTTCATTCGGTTCAGCCTTGAGGAAGGGGCTCTCGATCGCCCAGTCATGAGGAAGCTGTACGGACTTGAAGTCATCAGCCGTGAAGCCGAAACGTGCTTCCTTAGGAGTCGTATTTGCGCCCTTGCTAGGCTTAACCACATTCCCATCAGCATCGCGGAAGATGACTTCACGAATGCTTGCCCAGCTGCCTGCACTGAGGCCAGAGACGCGGATTTCTGCACCCCTGATAGCTGGACCGTCTAGCTCGAAGACGCTCTTAGCACCTTGATCCTTCAAGATAATAGCCTTCGACTTCCCCTTAGTATGGGGATTGAGTGCGACATTCTTAGGCTTATCATTTTCCCAGATAATTTCTACGGATCTAATGACACGAACCTTTCCTAAATCTATCTTCAAGCTGTGCCCCTGATCACCATTTGCGGCGCACCAGCGTGTCTGGGGATTACCGTCGATGGCGTTCTCCGCGGGATTACCTGCTTCGCTGCTGCTAGCGTTTGCCATGCTGATACGAGGAGGCTCACCAGGACCGAAGTACTTAAATTGCCAATCAAAGTCGAATGTCTCGCGCTCGCCCGCAGAGGCATGTAGAGCACTGAGCCCAGAAAGGATAAGGAGTGTCGTTTTAGTCATATACAAATTACAATAAATGAAATCTCAATGAGCCTAGCATATCCAAGATCTCCTAGCAAGCTTAAAATCCTCAGCGTGAATTGAACAATATTGGAGGGGTATCTGCCTTTAGAATTTGAAATCCATATACTCATTCTGCTCGGACTAATTTCGCAAGGTGCTCTTCAGAGCTCTCGATTTTTTCATCATTTGATGAGCAAATTCCGGTGACAATATAAGGTTTTTTGAGAGAAGTAGAGGCCTAAAAAGGTGCTCAGGCTGACCGTTGCACAGATGGCTAGCATGATGACAATTTGGTACATCACCGCCGTTTGTGGAGCTGAGCCTGAGAGAATTTGCCCTGTCATCATTCCAGGCAAAAAGATAATGCCCATGCCGAGCATAGAATTAATTGTCGGAAGTAATGCCCCTTCGACAGCACTTCTCAGTAGGGGGCGTAAAATGACCTCGGGATGAATACCTAGCATCCCAAGGCATTCGATACGATCACGCTCTGCTTGGAGCTGCTCTCTATAGGTTTTTAAGGCGAGTGTAGAGGCGGTCATGGAGTTGCCTATGATCACCCCGAGTAGAGGGATAGTGTACTGAGCATTAAAGAAATTCTGCCTTGTGATGAGCTCGACGAGTATCAACGCGATGAGCAAGCTAGTGGTGATAAAACTTGAGCTCACCCTCCATCTAAATGCGCGTGGGAAGTCGCGAGCCTGCTTCATCATCTTGCTCATCGCATAAATTGCCATCATCGCAACAAAAAGCAACGTCAGGGCGGAATTTCCCTGCTTGAAGAGATAGGTGAGCACAAAGCCAGTAAGCACTAATTGAATACTCATGCGTAAGCTCGCCCAAATGAGCAGACCTCCAGCACCGCTATATTTGGCTCATTGAGACTATTTTGCGTTTCGATGGGGCGAGTTTTGCGCAGATTCAAGAGTGCTGGACAGGTTCTTCTTTGAATCTCAAAGGCGAGAAATTCCCCCTCAAGAGTTTTCATAACCACAAGACGGCGATTGCACAGCTCTTTGGCATTCAGATTACTTGCAAGCGCAAGGGTGGTTATCGTTATCATATTGAGCAGGAGGGAGAGCATGATAACAGCCAGCTCAAGGATTGGCTGGTACAGGCTCTCACTCTCAATCAGATTACAGAGGACGCGCAGGAGCTTAGCTAAAGCATCTTGCTGGAGAGTATCCCAGGAAACGCCAGTTACCTGCCGCGCATTATGACGAGCATGCGCGATGGGAAGCGGCTTATGATGTGCTACCAATCCTTCAGGAAGGATCATCCAAGCACTTTTCCCATTGCACCTTACTGCCTGAAACTCTTTAGGCAACGCTGGTATGTGCTTGCTAAGAGTGATATGGGCGAGCGACTGAGCATCTACGCCCTTGATCGTATACAGAGCTTAGACCCCACGGTGGACAGCTACTCTATACCCGAAGATTTTAATGCCTCCGCCTACTTTGCGGACTGCTACGGCATTATCCATGAGGGAGATGTAGAGGAAGTGCGCCTCAAGGTTTTTCACGAGAATAACAAGCATCGTTACCTCACCGCCCTGCCCTTGCACCCTTCTCAAGAATGCGTGGAGGAGGGAGACGACTACAGCATTCTGCGCTACAAGCTGCGCCCTGCTTATGATTTTCAACAAGAGATCCTTTCCCATGGGGCAGATATGGAAGTTCTCTCCCCCGCATGGCTGCGTGAGAGCATTGCGGAGGCATACCGCAAGCAGTACCTGCTCTACTCTCACGGGATAAGAGTCAATGAGTAAGTTAACCTTAACTCAAAAAAAATCCTCCTCATCTTCGTGATGAAAATGAGGAGGAATGTGGCTGAGATTTTTCAGTAATTCTTAGTCTGTCACCTTGATCTCAAGCGGAAGTGCCAGTCCGTAGACCTGTGGTCGGTACATCTCTTCTGCCTTCGCAGCTGGTGCTTTCATCTCACCGGACTTTGTCACGCGTGCGAGGTAGCTGGCACTCAGTAGTTCTGTGCCCTTCCACTGTGTGATGGAGAAGCGTACTCTGTCCTTGAGGAAGTCTCGCTTCGTAATCCAGCTAGAGAAGCTGTAGTACTGAGACGCGTTCTTTCCTGCGGGTAGAGACAGATACTGACCCGATACGGCGGGATTCATCGCTTCCATGCCAGCTGGCAGGTAGTCTTCGATGATGACGTATTGGCTGGATTCGCGAGGCTTTGCCGTGACAGTCACGCGGACGATGTCACCGATGGCGAACTCTGTGGTCGCCTTCCATGTTCCATCGGCTTGGTACTTCTCGTAGCGACGCTGCACGTGGAAGCCCTTATCGACGAGCTCGGCTGGC
>CAYJNX010000105.1:0-8443 GCA_964371525.1 uncultured Akkermansia sp.
ATTAACTATTAAAAGCCTAGTTTCAGTCCCTGCGGTTTTCATGGAGTGATGCCCACGCGGGGCGGAATTTGATATTTTTTGTCTTGTCATTCGAGAGTGTCGAGGCTAAAATGTTCTCTCCTTATGGCTCCTGAGAACTATACCGCCGACCTTCAGAAATCACCTACGCGTGATGCCTCGCCAGCCCTCCTCATGCCACAGGCACCCGGCATTGAGAAGAGTGTTCTCTCTATGATGACGATAGACCCTATGGGGGTCATCTCTCAGGCTATTTCTGAAGGCATGAATGAGGAGTACTTCTACATTCCCTCCCACCGCATACTCTGGGAGCTCTTTCGCAGCCGCTACGATAGAGGTGTACCCATCGACCCGACCTCCGTCATTCAGGAACTCACCGACAGCAAGCGCATCGAGGCCGTAGGCGGTCATGCGGGTCTCACCGATGTCTTCTCCTTTGCGACATCGACGGCTCTATTTGCCAGCCACTTCGACACGCTGAAGGAGAAGTACATTCGCCGTGCCATCATCCAGACTAGTAATCACTCTGCGAACGCCGCCTACACGAGCGAATCCGAGATAGACCAGCTACTCGACGAGACGGAGCAGCATGTGCTCAAGATTCGCCAGAGTGCCGTGAAGGCCGACGAATGGAGCATGGCAAACGACATACGCGAAGCCATGTCTAATGTCGAACGCATGCTGAACCAAAAAGAAGAACTCCTCGGCCTCAGCAGCGGCTTCCCTAAGCTGGATAAGAAGATCAACGGCTTGAAATCGGGGGAACTCTTCGTCATCGCGGCTCGTCCTGCCATGGGTAAGACCTCCTTCCTGCTCAACATCGTGGAGCATGTCTCTCTCGACCTGAAGAAGCCCGTCCTCATGTTCTCCTGCGAAATGCCCAGCGTCCAGCTCGTCGAGCGTCTACTCTTCTCGCGCAGCCACGTCAGCCGCACACAGCTGAACCTGAAACGCGACCTCAACAAGAACGAGATGAAGGCCTTTAACAGCGCGATGAAAGAACTCCACAGCAGTAAACTCATCATCGACGACACCCCTGGTATCTCCATCTCAGCCCTGCGAGCGAAGGCGCGCCGCGTCATGCAGAAGAACCCCGACCTCGCCCTCATCGGCATCGACTACCTCCAGCTCATGCGCTCGCACACGAAGCAGGCACAGGGAAGCCGCGAACGTGAAATCGCAGAAATCTCTGGTGGTCTGAAAGGACTGGCAAAAGAGCTCGGTCTCCCCATTGTCGTGCTCGCCCAGCTGAACCGCGGACCAGAAAACCGCGTCGGTAAGAGCAAAGGCACTCCCCAAATGAGTGACCTCCGTGAATCGGGAGCTATCGAGCAGGATGCCGACATGATCGGCCTACTCTACCGCCCTGGCTACTACGCCACCACCGAGGAAGAGCGAAAAGAGGTGGGGAACGACTCCACCCTCCTGCTCGCGAAGAACCGTAATGGCTCAATCGGCAGCATCTACCTGAGCTTCCACGGCGAATTCACGAAGTTCGTACCGCGCGAGCCTACGGACAAGGAACAAGAAGAAGATTAATTCTCATCCCCCTCCCCGCACCCCCATTCACCCATGAGCCATTCAACCTCACACGATCTAGAAGCCCAGAGACAGACGCAGACCCAGCTCTGGCGCGAGCGCGACCTCCAGCACTGCTGGCATCCCTTCACCCCCGGCACACTCTGGGGGCAGGAAAGTGAGATGATCTTCATCGAGTCAGGTGAAGGCGTGTGGCTCACCGACTCACTGGGTCGCCGCTACCTCGACGGGAACAGCTCCATCTGGGTGAACATCCATGGCCACGCGCACCCGCGCCTCCTCAAGGCACTGCAAGATCAGGCGCAGAAAATCTGCCACAGCAGCTACCTCGGCTTCTCACATGGGCTCGCCAGCGACCTCGCGGCACGCCTCTGCTCCTACTTCCCAGACGGCACACTCAGCCGAGTCTTCTTCTCCGATGACGGCTCTACCGCGCTGGAGACCGCCTTAAAAATGGCCTTCCAGAGCTGCGTACAGAGCCCAGAAAAGGAGAACCGCCGCCGCTTCCTCGCCTTTAGCAACTGCTACCACGGCGACACCATGGGGGCAGCCTCACTCGGTGGAGTCGGTACCTTCTTTGAAAAGTTCAAGGGCTTCGGCATGGAAGTCGGACACGTGAGCGGCATGGCTGAGCTACACGCCCTCAGTGAAGAAGAGAGCTCCACGATCGCCGCCATCGTCATCGAGCCCATCATCCAAGGCGTGAACCGCATGACACCGTGGCCGAAAGGCATGCTACGCGAGCTACGTGACTACTGCACCCAGCGCGGCATCTACCTCATCTGCGATGAAGTCATGACAGGCTTCGGACGCACAGGCACACTCTTCGCCAGCATGCAAGAAGAGGTCATTCCCGACTTCCTCTGCTGCGCAAAAGGCCTCACAGGAGGCTACAGCCCACTCGCCGCCTGCATCACCACAGAAGAGGTCTACGAACGCTTCCTCGCGCCCTATGAGGAGAACAAGACCTTCTACTACGGGCACAGCTTCACGGCTCACCCACTGGGCTGCGCGCTAGCGATGGCGAACCTCGACATCTTCGAAGAAGAGCGCACACTAGAAAAACTCCCTGCGAAAATAGAACTTATCGCGCAACTCGCAGCGAAGCTAGAGCGGGAGAACCCGCATGTGAGCGCGACACGCCAAGCAGGCATGGTGCTCGGCATCGACATCGTCCGCGCGGATGGGACACCCTATCTGCAAGGAGCGCGCGCGGGGGAAAAAGCCTGTGTAGCGATGCGCGCGCATGGGATGCTGACACGCCCTGTGACGCAGGACACCGTCGTCTTCATGCCGCCTCTGAGCATCACGGAAGAGGAGATTCGCTTTGGATTCGTGGCATTGGACAAGGGGATACGTGACGGACTGAGAGGGCTCTAAGACCTTAGCGAGAGTATAAGCTAACGCATCACCCACAAGCGACACCTAAATGGGAGTCCAGAGGGACAGTTCCTCTGGCAGGGTGTGGGACGGCGTCCCATAGGGGCATGGGGGCTAGCCCCCAAAGCAAAGCCATGCTCGCAGAGCATGGCAGCGTCAGTTTCATCATAGCCTGATGTCGCGCGCGCCCGTGGGGCAAACCCAGCATGGCTTCCCTGCCCGAAACTGACGCTCTTCTTACTGCTGCCCAAAGGGCAGGAAATTTCTCACCGAGGCAAACGCGATAGCGTCTGGAATACCGTTATTCTCGTAGCTAGCGCGGACTGAGAAATATTTCAATAATCTATTTAGTACTATTTCACATCATTATATTAAAATTTTTTCATGAACATTTAGTGTCTGTAGACTTGACACGACCGACAACTTCTGCTACAAATACTTTGAACAGGTGGTTCCAGCAATGGCGCTGTATCTTATAGTGAACAATCCACACAGATAATTTGTCTCTGCCCCTTTCTGGGGCAGAGACATCTCATTTTAGCAGCCTTGAGGGAAGCCTTGTTTTGGAGATGTATGTTAATCTCGTTTTCTTGCTCACGGCTCGTCAAGCATTCCAGAGGATATATTTGTCTCTTGGGTAGCTTGTAGGCTTGTTTTTGTGTCTTCTCTGGTCGGACGCTTCGCGTTATCCACGGAAGATAATAGTCGCGCTGTAGCGCGCGGTGGTCGGTGCGTCAGTTTCGGGTGTGGAGGCGATGCTGGCTTTACATTGCGGGCGCGTGCGACTTCAGGCTATAAGAAACTGACGCTGCTGTGCTCTGTGAGCACAGCTTTTCCGCGAGGGCTTTGCCCTCACACTCCCAGCAAGGACGCCGTCCTTGCATCCTGCTTAAGGGCGCGCCCTTAAAAATCCATTTAGGTGTCGCTTAGGGGTATAGCGTTACTCATATATAGAAAGTAACAACTTTATTATGAGTGATATTATCTTTACCCTTTATCATGCTGACGAAGTCAGTAGAAGGCGCAAAAGCAAGCTTGTTCTAGCCTCCTTGTATTTTTCCTCCCTCGTATTTTTCAAAAAATCTCGTTGCGAGCAGCGATTCATTATGCTAGTATTTCAATGATGACTAGACACGATAACCGCGAAGTAGATGAGATGCGCCCCCTCGAATTTGTCCTTGATGTAGCCCCACACGCTACGGCTTCTGTTCTCTGCTGCTTTGGGAACACACGCGTTATCTGCTCCGTCATGATAGAAGAAGATGTCCCCCGCTGGATGAAAAATCAGCGCGTGGAGGGCGGATGGCTGACCGCGGAGTACGCGATGCTTCCTTATTCCACCCTCGATAGAAAGCGACGCGATAGTTCCGCTGGAAAGGTGGATGGGCGTTCGACAGAGATTCAGCGTCTCATCGGTCGCAGCCTCCGCACCGCAGTAGATTTGAAGGCTCTCGGCTCTCGTACGATATGGGTGGACTGCGATGTCCTCCAAGCAGATGGTGGTACGCGTACAGCGAGTATCACAGGCGCGAGTGTCGCGCTATTCATCGCGCTGAACCGCCTTGTGGCGAAGGGTCTGCTCGCGAAGAGCCCTGCGAAGAAGCTGGTTTCTGCCGTCTCCGTCGGTAAGGTAGTGGGCACGCCTCTGCTGGATCTCTGCTATGTGGAAGACAGGGACGCGGAAGTTGATATGAATGTCGTGCTCACGGAAGATGGCGAGTTCGTCGAGATTCAAGGCTCTGGCGAAGAGGCTGTATTCACCGCTGAGGAAATGGCGCAGATGGTGACGCTCGCTAGCAAGGGTGTGAAGGATATCGCCCGCGCGCAGCGTGAAGCGATCGCCCGCGCCGATGCACTAGGGGCTACTGACCTCGCTGAGCTGAAGGATTTCTTCACTCGCTGATTCCTTTTTATTTTTACCCCACCCTCATGCGCTCACTTCCCTTAGCTTGCCTCGCTCTCACTCTACCCCTCCTCTGCGCGAGCATGGAGTGGCAGGAGGCGGAAGAGATGGCACTGGATCAGCACGGGCGCGTGAAGTCACTCTTCGAGATGGCAGAGGAAGGGATAGTCAGTGACGAGCTGCGTCAGCGCCTGCCGAGCTATGATCCTGAGCTACGCGATGGCTTGAAACGTACACTGAAGGATATAGCGCGTATTTATCAGAAAGCGGAGATGCTCGAGTATCTGGAGTCGCTACCTGTGAGGGTAGGTGGCGCGCGTCCTGTACCTGACCCTCATAGCACTAGTACTAGCACTGCTGGTGGGAGCTCGTCTAACTCTCCTAATCCACCACTTCCTCTTCCCACCCGCCCCGAGTCTAAGTCTTCTCAGCAGGATATCAATCAAGCGATGAATTTAATCCTCTCGAATAGAATCGGTGTTTTTAGAATCAAACTTAATCAAGGACTAGACCCAAACGGCTTTAGCGAGTCGCTGGGACGCTGGCTACTAGAGGAGGCTATCATGGCAAAGAAAGAGGACGTCGTCGACGCGCTCATTAAGGCAGGAGCAGATGTCAATAAGGTCTCCCTGACTGAAGCGCAGAATAAGACGATGCTCATGATGGCCGTGATGCTAGACTATCCCCCTATTGTGCGACTCCTACTGGAAAATGGGGCGGATCATCTCGCACGCGGTAGCAATGGTGCGACTGCTCTGCATGATGCGTGCTATTTTGGCTCGACGCAGGCTCTGCCAGTCTTGCTTCCTTATTATAAGAGCGAGAACTACTCCCCCTCTTGTAGTACTAATGGTTACCCCTTGCAGGTCATGATCGCCTACCCGCAGCATGAGAAGACGGAGGCCGTCATTGAGACCTTCAAGCAGGCTGGCTTCGATTTTAATGACCCTCGCTACAGCCCTCCGCTGATCGTGGGGGCTTTTAAACACAAGCGCGATCATCTCATTCGCTCTCTTTTGCTCGCAGGGGCTGATCCTACTGCCATAGATGCAAGTGGGAAATCCACCTTTGATTATCTAGATGACGAGCAGATCCTTCTTCTATATGAAGTGAAGGAGTGGCTCGATAAAGAAGCATCCACCTCGACATCACGATGATGAAATCCTCCCTATTCAGCTCCGCATGCCTCATGGCTCTATGCTGCTTTGCCGATCTGGCAGAAGCTCAGAGCAGTGAAGCGCCTGATTACAAGCTGGCTCATGAGCTCAATGACCGTCTCGGGCAGGCGCAGGCGTATCGCTATCGCCTCTTTCATGCTGTGCCTATGACGCAGAAGCATCAGTTTACGCATGATGGTGTGTTCTCTGATGTATGCCAGCAGCCATTCGGTATCCATGTGAGCAGGGGGGACGCGCTGGAATGTCACGTCGACCATGCCCCGAAAGACGTGGTTTTCGTGATCTACAATCCAGCGGCACAGGTGAGGCAGCTGATCCCTCTACGCGCGGGGAAGAATACGCTGACAGCCTCGCTGTCGGGGCTCTGTTATTTCTACTACCCCACTGAGGAGCATCTCGCGCAGAAGCCTGTGCAAGTGTATCTGAAGGGAGGGAAGATTAATGGTATTTACAATCAAGGCGATGGAGAGCGTGCATGGGCTTTCATCCAGAAGATGCCCAGCAATGAGTATATGGAGATACTCAGTGGGCAACTTAATCTCGTGCTCCCGAAGGAGCTGCTCAAGGAGATGGATGCCGATGCCGCCGACGCTCTGATCTCAGAGTACGGAGCTGTGTATCGTGAAGTCCTCCAGCTCCTGGGGCAGAGTAGCTACTCCGCTTCGTCGCCCCTATGCCTCAGCCTATTCCCTGAGAAAGTGACCTCGCGCTCGACTATACCTCACGTGGCTAGCACTGACTTCTTGTTCAAGCCTAGCTCCGCGGTGAACCAGCAGTACATCGCACAGCTTTTCGCCGCGCGCGCGGCAAGCCTCGTCCCCTCGCAGCAGGGAGAGCTAGCAGAAGTCTTACAGGCACTCGTCGCTGAGTTCTCCCTACTCGCGAAGGATCAGATCCCCGTCGTATCCAGTCAAATCGCTGGCTATGGCGCGCTCGCATCTCATGAAAGGAGCAGCCTCATCGAACGTAGCTTGTGGAACGCCTCCATGCGTGAGAGTAACGAAGAGAGCATCGCGCAGACACGAGCGCCACTGCACTCTCTCTGCTTGTATTTCTCCCAGATCAGAGGGGATAAGAACTTCCTACCCCGGCTCATGGAACGACTGCGACTCATGCAGAAGAAAAAGCTCAGCCCCAGCGAATGGCGATGCAACTTTCTCATGGCACTCTGCGATGCGAGCAAGCGCGACTTGACGCGCTTCTTCCTGACGACGGGCATGCTTGCCCCCATGAATCGCCCCTTGAATCAGCCAGATTATGAGGCGACGACTACCATCGTCATCACGATGGAGGACGTTAAGAAAGTCTGGCAGCACGCCTCGAAGTACCCTGAAGATGAATGCCGTGTCCTCCACCTCGTGCGTCAGTACAACGTCACTGAGATGCAGGAGAAAAAGCCTCTTGCACTCAATAGCGCACTGAACTTGTCTGTAGAGGGACCTGCCCTCATCATCCCTGAGGGCTACTGCAAGAATGTCATTGCATACGCAATTTATGATCAGGATAATCGATTGATTAATATTGCATTCGCAAACGATTCTCAAGAATCGCGCTTGCTGCTGCCATCGAGCCCACACACGGTTCAGGCCGTCGCGTGGAATGGCGCGCGCGTGGTGATTCACGAAAGAAAATAAAAAAAATCTTTTTTCTGTAGATTATTCTTTCCGCATCCGTTCTTGTAGACAGCGGAAGTCCGTTGAGTGCTAGTTGAGGTGCTTGACTCGCGCTTCTCACTCTATTAAAACACAAAATTACAAACAGAATAATATGAAAAAAACTCTATTACTCCTCGCCCTCGTAGCAGCTCCACTCATGGCACAAGGCCCTCAAGGTGGCAAGGGACCAAAGGGACCTAAAGGCCCTAAGGGTGCATCCCCAGTAGCTATGCTCAAGGCACTTGATACAAACCAAGACGGACAGCTCGACGCTACCGAATTCAAGGCTGCTGAAGAAAAGATCCAAGCTAAGATGACCGAAGCTCGCAGCAAGATGAAAGCTCAGCGCGAGAAGATGATGCTTGCTAAGTTCGACGCAAACAAGGACGGTCAGCTTGACGACACTGAAAAGGCAGCGATCAAGACAGCCATGGAAGCCAAGAAGGCTGAAATGATGAAGAAGCGCGAAGAAATGATGATCAAGAAGTTCGACGCGAACAAGGATGGTCAGCTCGACGCTACTGAAACCGCAGCACTCGAAGCCAAGAAGGCCGAGATCGCTAAGAAGAAGGCTGAAGCCATCGCTCCATACGACACCGACAAGGATGGCAAGCTCAGCGACGAAGAACGTAAGGCAGCTCGCGCAGCTAAGGGCGCAACCTCCCCACTCGCTCGCCTCGACGCAAACAAGGACGGTCAGCTTGACACCACAGAATTTGCAGCAGCCATCACAAAGGCTGAAAAAATGAGCAAGAAGATGAAGCGCCAGG
>CAYJNX010000106.1:0-8349 GCA_964371525.1 uncultured Akkermansia sp.
ACTTGATGGCGCGTTCTCCGTCTGAGCTGGCGATGGCTTCTCTGTTTCTATTCCACAGCGGGATGCTGAACTCAATGCCCAGTCCTGCTTCGTGCTCTCCGCCGTCTTCTCCGAAGGAGGGGGAGAGGGTGAGCTCGGGGTACTGCTTGCGTATCTCCATTTTTAATTCCAACTCACTCGTCTGGAAGTCAGCCGCGGCGGCTTTTAATTCCGGTGAGTCGAGGATGCTTTCTGGTTTTGGCGCACCGATGCTGGCTGGTGTCCCCTTCGGGAGGTAGTCGCTGATGTGGAGTTTTGTCGAGAGACTGGGGTGGAGTCCGAGTTCGCGAGCGAGGTCGAGACGTGCGGTGAGCACGCTGTCTTCTGCATTTTGCTGCTCGGTGATGAGGTCGCTGAGTCGCTGTTTCGCGATTTGCTTCTCTGCGAGGCTGACTTCCCCGAGCTCGGCGAGCTTATCTATCTGCGCGCTCTCGGCACGGAGGGCTCGGATGCGCTGGTTGATGAGGCGTTCCTTGCGCTGCGAGAGGAGGAGATCAATGGAGCGATCTTCGATGAGGGCGAGGAAGCTGCGCTCGGCAGCTCTCATCCTCCAGTAGTCGGCTTCCTTGTACTGCTCAGCTATCTCCTTCGCGATGCTGGGGAGTCCCGTGACGGGGATGCTGAGGCTGGGGGAGAGTCCGTAGTTCGTCACGTTTTCCGAGAGGTTGCGGACGAGTTCTGTGCTGAGGCTGGGGTCTTCCCAGAGCCCCGCGAACTTCGCGATGCTGGTGCTTTTCGCGTAGCTGAGTCGCTGGGCATTGAGCTCGGGATTGAGCAGAAGCCCGATTTGCTGCATGTCTTTTTTCTTCAGACTGCGCGAGGAGCTGGAGCTCGTGAGTTTCTGGCTCAGATCGAGCCATGCCTGTGTGTTGCGCGCCAGATCAACTGGGGCGGGGGTGTAGACGCTGCATGCGCTCAGTCCGAGACTGAGTCCAAGCACGCTTAGCACCCAATGCTGTGTGGGTATCATAATAGAATATTGATTTGATAAAATATAAAAAAGGGTTCGGTGTGCTAGGCGCTTAACAATACCTAGCATGAGTGAGCTCATGTCGTCGACTGCTGTCGCGGACATGAGGATGAACCCTTTATCAAATCAATAAAGGTCGGTAAGAGGACAGTATCTCCACTCGCGCTAGTGGAGGCTCTGTATCAAGGGGGGCTAGCTCAACCTGCCCTGAGTTCCAATCAAGAGTGAGTACGAGCTCAAAGATCGCGTGGAGGGCGATGAGCTGTAGCAGCGCGCGATCGGGGGATTCACTCGTGATGGGGTCGGGCTTGTGATCGCAGCTATGATGATGCTCGGAGCGATGCTCCTGTGAATGATGCGGATCATGTGAATCTTGCGAGTCCTGCCCATCTTGCTCTCCATGGGAGTGATGGTGGTGCTGATGGTTCATATGCCTCTGCTCGCCAGAGGCGGCTGCGTGGCAGCAGGAGGGCGCATCGAGTGAACACTGAAGCTCATGGTGACGGCACATATCAGCGAGCCCAGCCATCAGCAAGGATGGGAGGAGCAGGAGTGCTAATAGAATGTTTTTTACCGTTGCGTGAGCCATCGTGAGTTGTTGCGAATTTAGCAGTGACTAACTCTCTTGTCAATGATTTTAACCGTAATACCTGAAAAATCCGCTTCTGCCATCCTTTTCGCTTGTCATGGAGAGTATAATTTGCTAGTTTAACATAAATTTACTTTATAAACGCCCTATCATGCTTGAAGCACGCCATATCAGCTTAGAAATTCCTCAAGGCGAAGAAGAGTCTCTCTTCCTTCTTCGCGATGTCAACTTTTGCATCCCGCAGGGGCACTTCATGGCTATCGTCGGCCCTTCGGGCTGCGGGAAGTCGACATTACTCAAAACCATCGCTGGTATCAAGGACGCTACCGATGGCGGGTTTTCTTGGATGGGGCGTGACCTCGACGAAGAAGACTTTAATGCAGGAGAGGTCGGCTATGTACCGCAGTTCAGCATCGCTTACGAAGAGCTCACCGTCGATGAGAATATAGAGAGTGCCGCTATCCTACGCGTGGATGCCGACACAGAAACGATTAACAAGATCATTGATGATGTCTTGGAAGAGACAGGGCTCGTCGAGATCGCGGATCGCCCTGTGAAGCTGCTTTCTGGCGGTCAGCGTCGTCGCCTCGCTCTCGCGATGGAGCTCGTGTCACGCCCGCGTCTCTTGCTCTGCGATGAGGTGACGAGCGGTCTCGATCCTAACTCGGAGCGTGAGATCGTCGATCTGCTACATGACCTGAGCCGCCGTGATGGTCGTATCGTGATCTCTGTGACACATAGTCTGGCGCAGATGGATAAGTATGATAGCTTGATGGTGCTCTATGCAGGAGCACTTGCTTATCATGGCGTGCCTTCGTCGCTGAATCATTATTTTGGCGTGCAGGGATTTGAAGAGGTCTATCCCGTTCTCTATCTCCGCGAAGCCGATGGCTGGAAGCAGAGCTGGCTGAAGCATAGAAAGGCCTACTACCTCGCGCTAGAAAGCGAGCACCGCGCTCGCCATCATATGAAAAAAGAGGAGGACGAGTCGAACTCCCAAGCTTTAGATGATAGGTGGGCCTTATTCGAGTCTAAGCAGCTTAACGCCCAAGCACCGAGCAGTACCTCACAGTCTAAGACCGAGCCTCAGAAAGCTCCAGTAACAGATAGTACTGAGAGCAGCGAGCAGCACCCGCTGCCGAATGTGGTTTCTCAGATGATTCAGATGCTGCAGAGACGCTTCACGATTCTATTCCGTGACCGTTCGCAGCTGATTCTTCAGATTGTGATGATTGTGCTTTTCCCCATACTCGTGGCTTTATTTTCAAGTAAGGGCGGGGATGCGCTTCTTGTGATTTCTAATTCTTCGGGCGGAGACCTGATCGCTGTCGTGGAAGAGCAGCAGCAGCAGGCTGAAGTGCGTGCTCGCGTGGGTTCTGCTGTCTCAGGTATTATTATGTTCCAAGTGATTCTCCTCGGGCTCATGGGGTCGAATAATGCATCGCGTGAGATCGCCGCAGAACGCCTCATCATGGAAAAGGAGAAGTTCGCAGGCGCGAGCCCCTTGGCCTACCTTGGCTCTAAGGTGATTTATCTCGGGGTTCTCGTGCTCGTGCAGAGCGTGTGGATGTACGTCTTTGTTCAGCATTTCTGGCCGCTGCGAGGTGATGGGATGAATCACCTGTTCTTCTTGATTCTGGCGAATGCTGCGATGACGAGTGTGTGCTTAGGCATATCTGCTAACGCGCGTACGCCAGAGCAGAGCTCCCTGCTGAGTATCTATCTCGTGGGCTTCCAGCTCCCTCTATCAGGAGCGGTGCTCGCGCTGCCCTCGATGGTATCCATGTTCACACAGCCCTTCATTTCCGCCTACTGGGCTTGGAGTGGAAGCATAGAAGGCGGTATACAGCCTGAAGTGCTCAAGGCGGTGAAGAGTATCGTGCAGACAGATTTCAGCTCCTCTGATCTTTGTACTGTCATCTTGCTGATACATATAGCAGTAGGTCTGGGGCTCAGCTACATGGGCGTGCGCCGCCGCTGCTGGGATTAATCATTTATTAGAATATTTTTCATAAAACATTTTTTCATAAAATTATGGCTAGAAGACGTAACACAACAAAGAAGGGTGGTAAGAAACCACCAATTGCGAACTACATACTCATCGCGATCGTCGCTGTCGCAGCACTGTTTTTAATTAACAAACTGTTAAAAGGGAGCGGTACTACAGATCTCGGAGAGCCTACAAAGGGCTTTAGCATCGCGGAATACAGAGAAGGGGCTTCTCGCTATGCCTCTACAGGGAATAATTATGTCTTCGAAGGACGCGTCGAGGATATCAAGGAGGGAGACGCTGGGCATGTGATTATCATCTCGATGGAGGATAATCCCGACGAGCGTCTGCCGCTCTTTCTTCCTAAGTCCGCGCAGAATGATGTGAATGTGACCTTGTATGATCGTTTTATCTTCAAAGTAGAGTGCCGCTCAGGGCGCGACGCTAACGGAGATCTAGTAAAAGGTATATTCATTATTAACAAAATGGCCGTTGTATGAAAACTTCTTTCCTTTCAGCTCTAATTCTCACTGTCCCGCTCTGCCATGCGCAGATGCCTTCGAGCTTTGATGCCTCTGGACGCTCCGTCACACAGGATGGTAACTCCAGCGGTAACCCCAGTGGAGGGTATCAATCGGCGAGCGAGCCTGCAAACCCACAATTATTCGGCATGGAGGTACCTCTCCTAGATCCGTCGTCCGATACGATGTCCTATAATGGGGCTAAGTTTGATGTAGGGAACAACGCCATCGTGCGTGCTCGTTTCGAGAAGTTCCTGCACCAGATCCCAGACGATAGCGACGAGTCGAAGCGTTACCGTAAGAGTATACAGCGACTCTTAGACACGACACAGCAGAAGCGCAAAGATAGAAAATACGTCGTCGGTAGCGATGTGCTCATTAAGCTCGGTCGCGAGCTCTACGAAACAGGCAAGTACGAAGCAGACGGTGGTCAGTGCCTCGCTCTTGCTAGCTCCATCGTCAGCAGTGTCGATGCTCAGCAGGATAACTATGAGAGAAACCGGCGCAACAAGAAACTCGATGAAGAAATCGCGAAGCTCCAGAAGCAGACAAACGATCTCTATAATGTAAACGTACGCGCCCAGAACTCCACCCCTAAGGATGGGAAAGCGAAGGCTCCGATGAATACGACGAAGATAGCCTACAATCAGAAGGATATCATCGCGAGTGGGGCAGAGCAGGTCACGAATAAGGCGGAGAGTGTCGCCGCGCTGACCGCTGCTAAGATTAATTACCAAAGTGTGATGCTCGGCATGCTGATGCAGCGTCGCTTCGATCATGTCGTGATCGCTGCGCGCATCTATCGTCATCTGTTCAATGATGGCGACACGCGTCTGAAGCTTAATAAGAACTCCGATGCGAATAAGATGTTCCAAGATGTCTCGGGCATGCCTCCGACGGTGAATACGATGGATTCACTCGCGAGTAATGCGCGTCGTGAAGTCGATCAGAGTATACAGGCCGTGCATAATCTCCTAGCGCAGAATAAAATGGCCGACGCAACAGCGCATCTGATTAATGCCGTGGCTATAGGTGAATACATGCAGAGTGTTACCACCTTCCCCGCTGAGAGCCGCATGCGTATCTCTCACTACTGGTCGCTGCGCAAGCGTGGTCTCAGCGCGCTGAATGCACGCGACTATGGAGCTGCCGAAGTAATCGCGACAGAGATGAAGGATCTCGATGTGGACTTCGACGACTCTCTGCTGATGAGCTACTGCGCAGGGAAGAAGAGACAGAGTAATCTGCACCTTCGCAATGCCATGAAGGCTCTACAAGCAGGGGATGATGAAACCTTTAATAAGGAGATCTACCAAGCAGGTGTCATCTGGCCTCTTAATCCTCGCCTCGACGAAGGTGAAGAGAAGCTGATGGAAATCGATAACAAAGACCCTGAAAAGGCGGAGTTCTCCCGACTCTTTGCGAGACAAGAATATCGTACGATTTATAATGAGCAGGATCGCTTCGAAGTCGTGGCACTGGATGCAGAACTGAAAGTGCAGTACAAGGACGCGCTGACCATGGTAGGAACGATAGACGAAATGCTGCGTCAGCTCGATGCCGTGGCGAAGCAGGACAGACGTATCGGTCCCTGCGCCGCGTACGAAACTCTGATGGCAAGCATGAAGGATGAGCCTCGCTACGAAAAAGACGAGGTGTTCATGACTGCGCTGAACCGCTACACGAATGATGCCCATCAGTTCGTGCAGGCTCTGAAGGATGCAGAAGACTGTGAGAAGCGTCGCGAGATAGGCTCGGCTATGTCCTGCTACTACCGTGCGCTTTCTATCTACCCGAACTCACGTATCGCTAAGGCAGGTGCGGAACGCGTCGCGGAGATCATTCAGAAGGCTAAGTATTAAGCGGAATTTTACCATTGATACGCACACGCTTCGCTCCCTCTCCTAGTGGCTCGCTTCATGTGGGGCATCTGCTCGCAGCCTTAGAAGCGCAGCAGCTAGCTCACACTGAGGGTGGACAGTGTCTTCTGCGCATCGAAGATATAGACAGCCGCTGCAAGCAGCAGTGGGTGGATCTCATGTGGGAAGATCTGACATGGCTGGGGCTGGAGTTCCATGGGGAGCTGCTCAGACAGAGCCTCTGCTTCACCCGCTATGAACGCGCACTAGATATACTCAAGCAGCAGGGAGTGCTCTATCCCTGTTTCTGTACACGCGCGGAGATCAAGGAGCAGATGCTTGAGAGCGGCAGAGCACCTCACGCGGAACTAGGCTATCAGTACGAAGGTAACTGTAGGACACTCTCAGCCGACATCGTCGCCGAGCGACTGTCGCGTGGTGATGCGCACGCGTGGAGGCTTCATATGGAGATGGCCTATGAGATGCTAGGTAGATTGCACTGGGAAGATATGCTATACGGAGAGCAGGAAGTAATCGCACGCGACTGGGGCGACCCTGTGCTCGCTCGAAAGGAGTTCCCTGCGAGCTATCATCTCTGTGTCGTGCTCGATGACGCTTATCAGGGCATCACGCATGTGACTCGCGGGCTGGATCTCTTCTCTTCCACGCACCTCCACCGCGTCATACAGGCACTGCTGGATCTGCCCACCCCGCTCTACCGCCACCATGGGCTCATCTGTGATGAGAATGGAAAGAGGCTAGCGAAGCGAGACGGTGCTCGCTCACTAACATCCCTGCGTGAAGCTGGGATCAGCCGAGAGCGTGTGATAAAATCCCTGTACAAAGCTATTGAAAATAAGGGGATTTGGACGCTGTGATCTAGTAAGTGAAAAAAAATCACTATTTCTATAGAAAAGTCTTGATAATCGTGGATAATCCTGTAGAATGTCCACCCATCTCACTATACTAAGCAGTATAGTACCCAGATGATATTTATCAGGTAGACGGCGGAGAGAGGCTAGGATCGCTTAAAAATGAGCTAGTTAAAAATCGCTGAAGCACCTGACAAACAATAAACAAGAAGGAAACATGCCGACCATCAATCAGCTCGTCCGAAAAGGACGTATCGTACCAGAAGTGAAGTCGAAGTCTCGTGCTCTTCACAGCTGCCCTCAGCGCCGCGGTGTCTGCCTCCAGGTCATGACCCGTACACCGAAGAAGCCAAACTCCGCTCTCCGTAAAGTAGCCAAAGTTCGTCTCACGAACGGTGAAGAAGTTATCGCCTACATCGGCGGTGAAGGACACAACCTCCAAGAACACTCCATCGTGCTCGTTCGCGGCGGTCGTGTAAAGGATTTACCAGGTGTTCGTTACCATATCGTCCGTGGTGCTCTCGACTGCCTTGGCGTCGATAAGCGTCGTCGTGGTCGCTCGAAGTACGGTGCTAAGCGTCCTAAAGCAGCAAAATAATTAATTTCTTAACACTATAATATTATGGCTCGTCGTAAACGCGTCTACAAGAAAATCGAACGTCGTGACTCTCGTTACGATTCTGCGCTCGTTGGTAAGCTCATCAGCAAGGTAATGCTTGCAGGTAAGCGCTCACTCGCTGAACGCCTCGTCTATAAGGCAATTGACATCGCTAACGAAGGTACTGACACAGTTGGACCTCTCGAAGTGCTGACACGTGCTATCGAAAATGCAAAGCCTCGCGTCGAGGTGAAGAGCCGCCGTGTGGGTGGTGCTACGTATCAGGTCCCTCTCGAAGTGGCTCCCGATCGTTCCGAAGCACTCGCAATGCGCTGGATCATCAACTATGCTCGTAACCGTAAGGGTATCCCTATGGCAAAGGCACTCGCAAACGAAATCAAGGAAGCCGCTGCTAATCAGGGTGCTGCCGTTCGTAAGCGTGATGACGTACACAAGATGGCACAGGCTAACCGTGCTTTCGCTCACTTCCGCTGGTAATAGAGACAGTAGAAGTTTTTCGTAATCTCTGAATAGAATCTTCACATTACAATTAATATGGCTAACGTAAGCAGCCCAAACCGCAAGGCCCCTCTTGAGCGCTACCGTAACTTCGGTATCGCAGCTCACATCGATGGTGGCAAAACAACGCTTTCCGAGCGTATCCTTTTCTACACAGGCATGATCCACAAGATCGGCGAGGTGCATGACGGCGCCGCGACGACCGACTGGATGGAACAGGAGCAGGAACGCGGTATCACCATTACATCCGCAGCTGTTACAACGAACTGGAAGCAGGTCAAGACTGAAGGCTGTGTCAAGCTTTTCGAAGACGAAAACTTCCAGATGAATGTGATTGACACGCCAGGTCACGTTGACTTCACCGCTGAGGTGGAGCGCTCCCTGCGTGTTCT
>CAYJNX010000107.1:0-8331 GCA_964371525.1 uncultured Akkermansia sp.
CATCCAAACTGCATACAAAATCCGAAGCTGCTAATTTTTCAAGATCCCCTAAAGGGAACCTTGCAAAATTAGTCCGAGCAGAAAGCTAGTCTCTAAAATGAGCGAAACAGCACGCCTTTTGCCGCATTTTGGCGAGAATTTACAGCTGCATGCAAAATCCGAAGCTGCTAATTTCGCAAGATCCCCTAAAAGTATCAATTTATTAAATATTTGGCTTTGAATTCTTTGAGTCAAGCAGGAAGGTGACTGGACCATCGTTATGAATCTCCACTTGCATATTCGCGCCGAAGATACCTGTTTCTACGCCTATATCGTAGGCGCGTAGGGTCTCCACGAATGCGTGGAAGAGTCGCTTCGCCTCCTCAGGTGATCCCGCAGAGAGGAAGGATGGGCGTCTCCCTGTACTGCAATCCGCTAGGAGTGTGAACTGCGATACGCAGAGGATGCTCCCCCCAGTGTCGAGGATGGAACGATTCATCTTACCTTTCTCATCGGAACAGATACGGAGGTGGGCTATCTTCTTCGCCATGAAGTCGAGCTCCTTTTCCGTGTCAGAGGATTCTATGCCGACTAGGAGGCAATAGCCTTGCTGGCACGCTCCGATGATTTGAGAATCAATGCGTACGCAGGCTGATTCTACTCGCTGTAGTACTACTTTCATTATGAGTTTTCTCCCATAGCAGAAACGCAGAAATGCGCCTTCTGATATGACACGTGACTAGAGGCTATTCTATTGAAGTTAGAATTTAAGCGTAGCTTCGTCTATGGTCGGGTTCTGTTTTAAGAAGTCGTAGAGGATCTCGAAGCAGTCTTGTGTCGTGCTGTTGCTGTTCTGCATGCGGAGGAATTCGTCGTAGCCGTCTTTCCCCGCAGCGAGGTAGTCGTTTGTGATTATTTTGTAAACTTTATCATCAAGAATGTCACCGCCTTTCAGATGGAAGTGGAGGTAGGATTCGCCTGTTTTTTTCCCTTTTTCTAAGATGCTTCTGAGGTCTTTTCCCCTGAGTTCGCCCTGAACGAGTCTGCCCTTGAAGGGGAGGATTTGCATCACATCGGTGTAGCTGATATCGCCTGTCAGGTCGCGGTAGGCGCGTATAGAGCCTGCTTGGACGATGAGGGCATCGTAGCTGTCGAAGGCCGTGCTCATGGATTTCAGCACGAGCTGGGCGAGGGTGGTGGGCTGGGATTCTATTTCTTTTTCTGTGCCCTGTAGCGTGATGCGTGTCTCTGCGACTTTTTGGGCTTTGAGTTTTGCTAGGTCTGCATCAATGAGGCGCAGAGCTGCGTCTACTTCTGCATCGTGCTGGATGTCCTCATCCATGAGCTCGACGCGCGCGTCTATGGTCTTACTTTTCGTGTCGATGCTGAGCACTCCTACCTGCGTGCCGAAGCTGCCGTTGTGGATGATGGCACCATTTGGGCTGTGGTAGGCGAGCTGATAATGGTCATGCCCGCCTAGAATCAGGTCGATCTGCGGGAGCTTCGCTAGCATTTGTTTATCGTAGGCGAAGCCGCAGTGAGAGAGGACGATGAGATAATCATGGGGGACATCTGCGGCTATTTTCTCAATAACAGGGACAGCGTCGTGTACCTTGATGCTCTGGCTCTTCGTCATGCTCATGAGATTTGGCGTAGTCACGCCTATGATGAGGATGTTCTCACCATCTATTGTTTTGACTATATGTGATTTGACGCGTTCTTGGACGTAGGGGTCGCTGAACTCTATGTTCGCTGATAGCGTGGGGGTGTCATTCAGTTTCAGTAGTTCGGCTAGTCCTGCTTCGTCGGCGTTAAACTCATGATTCCCTAGTGTCATAGCGTCGAGTGTCTCATGTTTCATGAGGCGCGCTCCCTGCTTGCCTCCGTAGAGGTCGTAGTAGATAGTGCCTTGGAAATGGTCGCCGCCATCAAGTATGAGTATGTTCTCCTCCTGCGCGCGCATCTGTTTGAAGAAGCTGACGCGCTTCGCGAGGCCTCCTTGGTTTTCCTTCCCCTCATGTTCGACTGGCGCGAGTCGCCCATGCACATCACTCGTGTGTACAATGGTGAACTCCGCTGCGAGACTAAGCGTGTGGAGGAGGAGGGCGGTGCTGAGTGCGAGGAGTGAGGGTTTCATGTGTTAGCTAGGTGGTGCAGCTTAGGTGGGCTGCTGGTTGCTAGGAGCCGTGGGGATGGCAGGGGCTGTAGCTGGCTGGAGAGGCTTGCGCGTGCGTGGGTCTACTTCGACGCCATTGATGTACATGCGTTCGATCTGATTTCCAGTCAGAGGGTCAGTCTCTATGCTGTGCTCCACGCGCTGCATTTCGCCATTTCTGATCTGAATGCTAACGCTGCGGCTTGAGCTTCTGCGCTGATTCTGCGCGACGGCTCTAGGATTGATCTGTCGGGGTGCTGTGGGGAGTGCCTGCTGTGGTACAGTGGGGGCGGAGGGGATAGCGGATACTGCTGACGCTGTACGTGATGGATCTGCTGGCTGCCCGAGGGCGAAGCGTGTGCAGGGGCGTATGATGCGGCCGCCTTTTTTCCCATCTCCGTCAAAGAGGAAGAGTGTGTCGAGAATCAGTATCGCGCTGTCGCCTTCTTTCATCTTCATGATATCGTCGGCGACTTGATTCGGCTGTCCGTAGTTATCAGGAGTGAGGCTGATGGTGAAGAGCTGCCCCTTCTCTAGCTTCGGGCTACCGTAGGGTGTATGCATGGTGTGTGAGAGGTTTTCATCGACTTCAAATACGGCTACCATGTCTCCCTCTGGTTTATTCACATCGCTGATCATGTGGCTCATGCCTCGGAAGATGGCGCGCAGGGTGTCTGCTGAGAGGTGTTCGCTGTTCGCCGCGACTTTGCTGCTCTCTACTGTGCCTTCTGGAGCGTCAGTGCTCTGAGCGTGGCTGAGTGTGCCGAGAAGAAGGAGGGGGACGATAGAACTAAGGCTGCCAAGTATAAGTGGGGATATACGCATATAATAGAATGAAGTGTTATATGTTGTATTGTAGATAAATTCCTTCGAGTTGGCAAGTGGGAAATGCAGCAGAAATGCTGTCATGACAGTATAGATTCCCCTTGCTGAGTGCATGCAGGGTATCAGGCATGTAGTGAGCCGTCCATTCTGCTAGTACTGAGAGTCCTAACTGGCTTTCTAACATAGAGTTAACCCAGCATGCTATGCCGCGACAGCGTGCGGCGTGAAGCCATTCTTCGCAGCCGCTGAGTCCGCCGTGGAGGCTGGGTTTGAGCACAAGCCCATGGGGACGTATGTGGTCGAGTAAGGCTTCTTTCTGGCTGCTCGGGCATCCTATGAGTTGTTCGTCAAGGGCGATGCGCAGAGGGGCAGGGCAGTGGGTGGTGAGCTCGGCTATCTCGCTGCTCATCGCGGGAGGGAGGGGCTGCTCTATCCAGCTGACGGCGAGATCCGCGAGCTGGGTGAGTCGTCGCTCTGCTTGGTCTAGCGGGAAGCTGCCATTCGCATCGACGCGTATTTCTAAGTCAGGGTGTGCTGCGCGTGCGCGCTGGATGAAGGCGAGTTCTTCTTCCCAATTAAGATGGGCACTGCCTACTTTCATTTTCACGCAGTGGAAGCCTGCGTCTACGCCTGCCTGTAGCTCGCCTTCCATCTCTTCGATGCTGTTCATCCAGATGAGGTGATGGATGGGGATGCCGCATTCACCACGTGTGAAGGGGCTCTCCCAGATAGGGCGGTGTGCCCCAGCCTGTGCGCATAGGAGGGCACTTTCGAGGGCGAAGCGCAGGGAGCTCTGCTCGCTGTAGGCCTGCTCGGGGAGATGCTGGCGCTCTTCGATCTCGCGGCAGGCTTCGTGGAGGGATGCCTCATAGGAGCTCTCATCCACATACTCGGGGGAGAGACCTGCGATGGGGCAGGCCTCTCCGCGACCGAGATGTCCATCCTCTGTTTCGCAGATGATGCTGTAGAGGGGGCGGCTGTGATGGGTGCCGCGCGTGGTGCGTCTCGCTGAGCTGAAGTGTAGCTGCTCCTTCTGCACGCGCAGGCGAAAAGGAGCTGGCAGTGGGCTTGTAGCGAGGCGAGACGCGATCATTTAAAGGGTTTTAAGGGATCTTAGGATACTTGCTGTAGTCGGGCTTGCGCTTTTCGAGGAAGGCCTTTGAGCCCTCATGTGCTTCGTCGCAGAGGTAGTAGAGCATGGTGGCGTCGCCTGCGAGTTCCTGTATGCCCGCCTGTCCGTCGAGTTCGGCGTTGAGTCCTGCCTTAATCATGCGCAGGGCGATGGGGGAGAGTGCCATCATTTCTTCTGCCCACTGGACGTATTCGTCTTCGAGCTGGTCGAGGGGGACGACCTTGTTCACCAGTCCCATGTCGAGGGCTTCTGCGGCATTGTACTGACGGCAGAGGAACCAGATTTCGCGTGTCTTCTTCTGGCCTATGCAGCGTGCCATGTAGGATGAGCCAAAGCCTGCATCAAAGCTGCCGACGCGAGGCCCTGTCTGTCCGAAGATGGCGTTTTCCGATGCGAGGGAGATGTCACACACGACGTGTAGGACATGACCACCACCGATGGCGAAGCCGTTCACCGCGGCGATCACGGGCTTGGGCAGGGAGCGTATCTGCTTCTGCACGTCCAGCACGCTGAGGCGCGGTATACCCGCGTCGTCGATGTAACCGCCGCGCCCCTTGACATTCATGTCTCCGCCAGAGCAGAAGGCGGTGTCGCCAGCTCCTGTCATGACGACAACACCCACGTCGGACATTTCGCGGCACAGGCGCAGGGCGTCGCTCATTTCTGCGGTGGTGAGGGGGGTGAAGGCATTGCGATAGCGTTCGCGGTTGATGGTGATGCGGGCGATGCCGCCGTGCTGTTCAAAGAGGATTTCTTTGTATTCCTTGATGGTGGTCCAGGTGCGTGTCATATGATGATGTGTGGGTTAAAATGGGTTAAAAACTGCTGAGTTGGTAAAATTTCTTGAAGGCTTCGATATCCTCCTCTGTCTCAGTGAAGGCTTCGATGAGCATAGGGGATGACGCCTCCGTGACGGGGGCGTGGAGTTCTGCGAGGCAGCCTGCCCAGTCTTCTATGGTCAGGACGCGCTTGTAGTTGTAGCCCGCGCTCTCTGCCCACTCTGCTGCGCGTAAGTGGTGTGCTGCGACGATGTGAGCTTCGCTGCTCGGGATGATGGGGCGCGTGGGGAGAGCCTTGAACAGAGCTCCGCCGCTGTTATTAATAAGCAGGATGCGGAGATTCTTCGGGCGTGGGCGTAGGCTGAGAGCATTCATGTCGTAGAAGAAGCTCAAGTCGCCAATGATGAGGTAATTCGGCCGTGTGTCATCTCCCTGCGCGTAGCCTATGGCGGCGGAGAGCGTGCCTTCGATGCCATTCACGCCACGATTGCACTCGACCTGTACCATGCTGGGGATCTCGCAGAGCTGGGCGAGGCGTATGGAGAGGCTGTTTGCAAGATGCAGTGTGGCAGGGGTCGATATACCAGAGATGAGTTCGCCGATGAGTCGTAGACCGCTGAAACTGAATTTATCATAGCTGGGCGTTTTCAGTCGCGCGTCGGCTTGGTACCACAGTGCGTGGTACTGCGCGGATTCATCTTCTGCCTGCATGTCGGGCAGGAAGTTCACGAGCAGATCCCAGAGCTCGTCCTCACTGCCTTCGATGCAGTGTGTCAGGCAGCAGAAGGTATCGACTAATGCTCCATCGGCACTGACATGCCAGTGGGCGCGTGGTGGGGTTCTGCGCAGGTAGCTTTTCAAGCGTTTGGAAATAATATGTCCTCCACAGCTGATGAGTAGGTCGGGAGACCAGCTTGCATCGGGGCGACCGCCTAGGATGAGATCCACCTGCGAAATGGCTGCTATATGCTGATGCGCATTGCTCAGGCAGTCACCTATGATGACGAATCCCTTGTCATGCAGCTCCTCATAGAGCTGCGGTGGTAGCGAGCTCTGCCCGAGTAGAATCATGCGGCGTGGTAGTTCGCGAGCCTTCCGCGTCAGTATGTCTTCATCGTCAGCATTCATGCGGGCAAACTCCGTGCGCCCGATGACACGCTGAGGTGGGATAGGGCTAGGGGAGCTAGCCCAGAGTGGCTCGGAAAGGGGGAGGTTCACCTGCACAGGTCCCGCCGTTCTGTGGTTGAGCGCGAGCAGAGCCTCATTAATCATCCTGTTGCGATACCATTGTGTTTCCGAAGATTCTTTCTCCTGATCCTCTGGAAGCTGTGCGCAGAGGCGTACGAGCGAGCCAAAGCAGTGAGGCTGTGTGATGGTCTGTCCATCCTGCTGCCCTATCCACGCAGCGGGGCGGTCGGCAGAGATGACGAGAAGGGGGACTTGACGGTAATGCGCTTCTGCGACTGCTGGGTGGAGATTCAGCAGAGCCGAACCTGATGTGACGACGACGGCAACGGGTGCCTTCGCCTGTGCAGCCCAGCCTAGAGCTAAGAATCCCGCGCTACGCTCATCAAAGGCACCTCGGCATTCAAAGTCCATCTGCGCGAAGATATTGGCAAGCGGAGAGTTGCGGCTACCAGGGCAGATGACGCAGCGCGTGACACGGTGAGCCTGCATCAGCATGGCAAGCTGGCGTATGGAACGAAAGGCTGGGAGGTCTGTCATGTGCGCATCGTATCATAGAATGAGCTCGCTGACAAGTAGAGGGAATCTAGCCCTAGAGGAAATTCTAGATAATGTGTGACATTTTTCAGGATTACTTAGAGAATACTTGTCACAGTCATATAAAAATCTTATCATAGCCACGTGCTCCGTTTCACTCTACTTCGTACCCCCATTCTAGTCCATCCCTCGGTGTGGATTAGCTTAGCATTGTTCGGCGGGGTGTGGGGGATAGAATGTGTGAGTAGCTTCATGTCGGTGCTCTACTTTATACTGGCGGGCTTTTTTTGCCTCCTGCTACATGAGATGGCTCACGCGCTTGTGGGGCGTTATTTTGGCGGTGGTCATCCGCAAGTCCTGCTCTCGGGACTCGGAGGAGAATGCTGTAATCCCGAAGCGTGTATGAGTCGATACCAAGGCATGCTCATGACCGTAGCGGGACCCGCGTCCACACTGCTCGTCGGCCTCATCGCCATAGGAATCATCTACATAGCTGGCGGCTTCGACACGGGGAACACCTTCGCTCGTGTCCTCGCGTATATCAAGGGGGATGTACCCTATTTTTCTCTCAGCTTCATTCCGGTGGGTATCATGGGGCTGCTCAGAAGCCTCATCATGATTAGCTTCTGGTGGACGATGCTTAACCTCATCCCCATTTATCCGCTTGATGGAGGGCAGATCATGTGTGGTCTCATGGATGTGCGCCAGATGGGAACAGCGCATGCGATTAGTATATTTTCATCCGTGATATTCTTCCTTGCTTTCTTTATATTAGGCTGGTGGCTGCTATCACTGTTCATGCTTGTGCTGCTTTATATCAATTTCAAGTGGTGGAGACTCTATTCACAGGCTAGTGAAGATTGACAGATAGTGCGCAGTCTGCTATCATCGCTGCCCTATGGCACAACAGACTGCAATAACACCCACCCGCGCTCAGGATTTCCCTGAGTGGTATCAGCAAGTGATCAAGGCCGCCGATCTGGCCGAAAACTCCGAAGTACGAGGCTGCATGGTGATCAAGCCGTGGGGCTATGCAATCTGGGAACTCATTCAACAGCAGCTGGATGGTGAGTTCAAGCGCACAGGGCACACGAATGCCTACTTCCCCCTTCTTATCCCCGTCTCCTATCTTGAAAAAGAAGCGGAGCATGCCGAAGGCTTCGCCACGGAATGCGCTGTGGTCACGCATCATCGCCTTGAGGCTGTGAAAGATCCTGAGACAGGTAAGACAAAAATGATCCCCTCGGGCGAACTCACCGACAAGTACGTCATCCGCCCTACCTCCGAGACCGTTATCGGTGCCGCATTCGCGCGCTGGACGGAATCCTACCGCGATCTCCCCTTGAAGGTGAACCAGTGGTGTAACGTCATGCGCTGGGAAATGCGTCCTCGCATCTTCCTGCGTACGGCCGAGTTCCTCTGGCAGGAAGGTCACACCGCGCACGAAACGGAGCAGGAAGCCATCGAAGAAACACACCTCATGCACGAAGTCTACGAAGACTTCCAGCGCGACGTGCTCGCCATCCCATCCATCCCTGGTGAGAAGACCGAGCATGAGCGTTTCCCCGGAGCTCTTCAGACCTTCACCGTCGAAGCCATGGTGCAGGATCGCAAGGCTATCCAAGCTGGCACCTCGCACTTCCTCGGGCAGAACTTCGCAAAGGCGCAGAATATCTCCTTCGCTGGCCGCAACAACGAGCGTCAGCACGCATGGACCACCTCATGGGGCGTATCCACAC
>CAYJNX010000108.1:0-8288 GCA_964371525.1 uncultured Akkermansia sp.
GCGGGCTCGCCATGTCTATAGGCGCGAAACTGGCCTACCCCGAACGTCAGGTTATTGTACTTAGTGGTGACGGCTCTCTCTCGATGTTGCCCGGTGACCTGCTCACCCTCATACAGGAGAACCTGCATGTGAAAATACTAGTCTACAATAACTCCTCCTTAGAGCTCGTCGATATGGAGCAGCGAGTCGTAGGCATGCGACCTGCGGGAACTCAGCTAAAGGAGTGCGACTTCTCCAGAATAGCGCAGGGAATGAGTATAGCGTCAGAACGCATCACGCATACTGGCGTAGCAGATGCCGCAGTACAGCGATGGCTGACGAGTGAGGAAGCCTCCTTACTTGATGTTGTTGTAGATCCTCATGCGCTCATTGTCCCTCCTGATATCACACTCATGCAACGCTATGGATTCAGCAAAAGCATGCTTAAAGAACTCTTCCATGGGAAACTCTCTACTGTCACCAAACTACTCTGGGGAAACAAGGATATTATCATCTAATTAGCCCGCGTGAGCCCTTGTAGCAATTATCTTGACTTATACGAGTCAGGCTGCTACAAGGGCTCTTGTATTCTATGCAACTGCTCCTCATCCGTCACGGTCAAACCCTCGAAAATATTCAAATGATCTGCCAAGGGCAGAGTATCGGCACACTCAGCCCTCTCGGCATCGCACAGGCGGAGGCACTAGCCGAGCAGCTGGGTGAGGAGAAAGTAGATAAACTCTACACCAGCGATCTGGAGCGAGCACGACACACGGCACGCATCATTTTTAAGGATCACGTGGGCTTGTCAGCGCAGGTAGATGAGCGACTGCGTGAGCGGAGTTTTGGACCTTTAGAGAGACTGCCTCTGCCAGAGGGAATCAACTTCGGCGATGAGATAGAAGGTGCTGAACCCATCGCCTCTGTTCTCGCACGCGTGGAAGATTTCCTCCACATGCTGGAGCGCGAGCACAGCGGGGAGAAGATAGCCATCGTCAGCCATGGTATCACCCTGCGTGCACTCATGAGCTTAGTGACTGGGAAGGATTTTTCCGAGCTCGCGATTCCAGAAAATTGCACCCCTTACTACTTAGAAAAATGAAGGAAAAATTACGCCCCATCATGTTTGTCGGGACTGGCTCAGATGTGGGCAAGTCGCTGATCAATGCAGGATTTTGCCGCATCTTTAAGCAGGACGGCTACACGCCCGCTCCCTTTAAGGCGCAGAATATGTCGCTGAACAGCTACGCGACAGCTGATGAGCTGGAAATAGGTCGTGCCCAAGCCGTCCAAGCCGAGGCCTGCGGCGTCGCCTGTCAGGTCGAGATGAATCCCGTCCTGCTAAAACCCTGCAATGACCAGTGCGCACAAGTTGTCCTCCTCGGCAAGCCCATAGGCACGGAGAGCGCGAAGGAGTATTTCCAAAAGCCGCGCAGCAGTAGCCTCTTTGGCGAGGTGACTCGTGCATTTGACCGCCTCGCCTCACGGCACAATCCCATCGTCCTCGAAGGTGCGGGCAGCATCTCCGAGATGAACCTCTGGGACAGAGACATCGTGAACATGAGCATGGCGAAGCATGCGCAGGCAGCGACTTACCTCATAGCCGACATCGACAAGGGGGGCGTGTTCGCCTCTGTCTACGGCTCATTAGCCCTACTCCCCGAAGATGAGCGTGCTCTGATCAAGGGTGTCATCATTAATAAATTTCGCGGTGATATCGAGCTCTTTAACGATGGGCGAAAGATGCTTGAAGACCTCACAGGTGTGCCAGTCGTGGGTGTCGTCCCCCATCTTAGGGAGCTCTTCATCGAGCAAGAAGACTCAGTCGTGCTCGATAGCATGAGTAATAAGAGCTATGTGGAGGGCGATCTTCGCGTCTGCGTCGTTCTGCTGCCTCGCATGTCGAACTTCACGGACTTCAATCTCCTGAGCCACTGCGACGGTATACACCTCAGCTACTCCTGCCATGCGCAGGATCTTGCCGCAGCAGATGTCATCATCATCCCCGGCTCGAAGAGCACGATAGGAGACTTGGAGTTCATCCGACAGCGTGGACTGGAAGAAGTATTACTCGCTCACCACGAGTCAGGCAAGGCGCTGTACGGCATCTGTGGAGGTTTTCAAATGATGGGTGAATCCATCCATGACCCCGAGGGCATCGAAGGAATGACACGCTCCGTGAAGGGCTTAGGTATTTTCCCCATCAGCACCACCATTGAGTCGGGTAAGGTAACGCGCCAGTGTACATTCCACTTCGTTCATGGAGAAGCCCATGGGCGAGCCTATGAAATCCACGCTGGGGCTACACCGACAAGCAAGCCACTGACTACCCTGTCTTCTGGCGAGCAAGAGGGCTATTATGAAAGCCCGCTCTGCTGGGGGAGCTACCTGCATGGGATCTTTGACAACTTGAGCGTCATTCAGGCTATCTTGCATGCACAGGGACGTGATAGCAGAGCCCTAGAAGGACTGGAAGACTACCACGAGATGAAGGACAGGCACTACGACAAACTCGCCGAGGAGCTACGCCGCTGCATCGACATGGACCAGGTCTACGCGAGCATGCAGGTTTAACAGCCGCGCGCTATAAAGAGCGTCGGATGGTAACTCAGCAGGAGTCGTCCCTGCGCATCGGCGAACTCCGTCTTGTAGCGTGCATGGAATTCCGCCAAGCGTCGTGGTGTCCACGGACGCGTGGTGAGACCATTCACCCCCGTCTGTCGCAGGTGCTCAAGGACGGCTCGTCCGGAATCGAAGCGCAGCTCACTCACCCACTCTTCTGACGCGAGGAGTTCCCAGCCCGCCTCGGCTAGGAGTGCTCCCATGTCCTCGCGCGTGAGATAATCAAGCCCCACGCCTGTGAGCTCACGCAGCTGCTCCATATGATGCGGGCCAAAGCAGCTCATCGCCATGATAGCTCCCTCCCCCATGGATTGACGCGCACGTGCGCAGAAGGGCTGTAGCTGCTGAAACCACTGCACGGTGGAGGCCGTGGCTAGGAGTTGTATATTGCTAGGAAAATCAAGAAACTCGGCATCGCCCAGTAGGCATTCGTAACGGTTCACCTGCTCGGGTATCCAGTCAAAGGCCTGCTCCACCATGTCATTGTAGTACCAGTAGGCCTCGGGGAAGAGTCGGTTCAGCTCATGTGAGAGGAAGCCTGTCCCCATGCCTATCTCAAGTCCACGCTGCACGGTGAGATCAGGGCAGCTCTGCGTGAGCAGGGACGCGAGGCGCGCCGCCACGGCGCGCTGCACGTGGGCGCATTCATTGTACTCCCCATAGTGGCGCGCAAATCGCTGAGCTACGATGTTCTTATCCCAGCTCATGAATCAATATGGTTCAGCACGATGGCTGGATCGCTGAAGGGGTAATGATAGCTTTCAAAGCCCTGCCCCAGTCCGCGTGTCTGCCAGTAGTCCCACATCTTCTGAGGGGGGAAGATCTCATCCTTGTCCGCTATATAGGCCTGTGTCCAGTCTACGACAGAGCCTTCCGCGCCCTTGCTACGCTCGGCAAGGAGCTGAAGCTCTTCTATCTTCGCCTCGATACTTCTGTCCTCGAAGGGACCATCGGGGATGGCTCGCACCGTGCCGTAGGTTTTCTCATTAAAGGGATTCATCCCCACCTTCGCGAGTCCCTGCATCGTACGCAACACGACGCGCAGGCGCATGCCATACCTATCATCGACAGGCATGGGAGTACCATTCAGCGCGATGGCGCGGTACAGCGGCAGTTGACGGGCTATCTGCTCCGTCACCCAGACACCGAATGACCAAGCAAAAAGATAAATACGCCTGTAGCCTGTGAAATCCTCGGCACGCAGCTCGTGCATCTCACGGTAATCATCGACGCAGAAGATATCACAGCCCTCGATGGCGAGATGCTGCACGGCATTAGGCGTAGCAGCCCAGCCGAGCACGAAGATGACGAGATCCTGAGATCCCTGTTTTTTTAACCAAGTTTCTTGCATAATTCAGCGATGTGGTGGATGTGTTCTAAAGTCATTCCTGCATGGAGGCTCAGGCGCAGACGCGCTTGATTCTCAGGCACAGTGGGTGGGCGTATCGCCGTCACCCAGTAGCCAGCCTCCTGAGCGGCAGCGGCCATGCGCAGGGCGTTTTCATTCGTGCCAGCATGCACGGGTAGAATAGAAGAGGGAATGTCGCGCTGAAGCAGCGCACCTAGTGTGTCTTGCAATTCACGTAGGTGGGCACGCAATGCAGTCATGCTGGGGTAACGCTCTGGCTCGCGCTCATGCAGCGAGGCCGTGCGACACTCGCGCAGCACCATAGCATTCCAGAGCAGGGTAACTGGCGGCAGTGCTGTAGAAAAAATAAGCGGACGCATCTTGTTAATCAGATACTCACGCATCAGTGGCGAGCAGAGAATCGCTGAACCCGCCCCCGCAAGAGCCTTCCCAAAGGTCATCATCAGCGCGTCCACATCGGGGAGTATGCCGAGCTGGGCGCAGAGCCCCTGCCCCTGCTCCCCATAGAGCCCTATGCTATGCGCCTCATCGACGATGAGGGCGAAGTCGTACTTCTGCTTCAGCGCGACGATGTCGCACAGCGGCGCGATGTCGCCATCCATGCTGTAAACGGATTCCACCACGACCCAGATCTGCCCATCTGCATCGCCATGCGCTTGCAGTAGTCGCTCCAGATGCGCGACATCATTATGCTGGAACCGCTTGAAGCCCGCCACACTGAGACGCAGACCGTCGATGAGGCTCGCATGCACGAGCTTGTCCGCGAGCACGAGATCACGCGCCTGAGCGAGCCCCGAGATGAGGCCGAGATTCGCCATGTAGCCCGAGCTAAGGACAAGTGCCTGCTTCTCAGGAAAGAGTGCCGCAAGTTCTGCTTCTAAAATATCGTACTCAGGGCTATTCCCCGTCATGAGGCGCGAGGAGGGATTGCCATGCAGGAAACGCGCCTCGGGAGATATCCCCCAGTAGTCACAGAGATCGACGTGGGCGTAGGCGGAATGGGACAAGCCTAAGTAGTCATTCGAAGAGAGATTCAGATAGCGAGCTTCCCCCATACGCAGATAACCGCCATCGGGAAGCATCGTGCGCAGCTGGCGCTTATTGCCCTTCTCATCAAGAGCCTGTAGCTCCTGCTGCATTCGTACATCTAGCTTCATGTACAAGCCTCACTTATTCACTGTATTCTGCCCAAGAAGAGCTCGTCTCCCAGACACGCACGCGTTCGAGGCGCACGCAATCACGAATAGGATACTGGAACTCGCCCTCAGCAGCACGCTTCAAGGCAGCTTTCGCAAAAGTAAAGACGCGCTCTGCCATACGCTCGCTGCTAGGATCCATCCCTTCAAATGGGATAATCTGCTCGCCATAGATCTGGCGGAATGTCTCGTAATTCGCATCATGCGTATTCATACAAAGCGCATGATCAAAGCTCTCTAGGAATTCCCCCATCATCTCCTTCACCGCTTTAAAGTCCAGCACCATATCATTCACATCCACGGTCTCAGCAGCGAAGACCAGTTCCACGCTACGCGTGTGACCATGGGGGAACTGACACTTACCTGGGTGCTTGGAGAGCAGATGACCGCTCTCTAGTTCGATTGATTTACAGATTCTAAACACGATAATATAAGGGGATAGGCGATAGAGCTATCTTGCCACAAAGCTAAGCTTAGGTCAAGCTCACTTCCACGCCATGCTACCCGCTCTCGCCCTTTTCTGACATAATGACGCTGCCTGCCACGAACTGCCAGACATGAAAAGCAAGAAAGCGGAAAGAATGAACTTTCCGCTTTCTTAAGGTATCGGGGCGACAGGATTCGAACCTACGACATCCAGCTCCCAAAGCTGGCGCTCTACCAGGCTGAGCTACACCCCGAAAAGGTGTTTTGGGTTACTAAAAAAATGGCTCAGGACGGATTCGAACCGCCGACACGCGAATTTTCAATCCGCTGCTCTACCGACTGAGCTACTGAGCCTCTTTTTTAATCGCACCATTCACTGGCAAGGGTGCGCAGAGATTCTATACGTTTTTTTGCAGTATGGCAAGTAAAAAATATACAGTTTTTAGTTTTTTTGAGCACAAAAGTCTTCCCACCACGTACGTCTTATTGATACTCATTATGATAGAAGTGATATTGTAAGTTGAGTTTTAGAAAATAAAAGCCCATAAAGAAATGATACAATCATCTTGAATTTGTTGTAGAACACGATGACGCAAGAGCGTTCTTATACATGTGCCATAATAACAATGCACGGTATCACTTATGAAAACTCAAATTAAATTAGCCGCATTAATATCAATGCACTATATAATCGTTTCGCCTACATGGGCAGAAACACCACTCAGCTACCCACAAGTCGCGACGGGGCAGGTAAAGGCATATGATAGCAATGGAGAAGAACTATCTGAGCAAAAAGAAGGAGACTCTTTTTATGGTCAAGATGGACATTATTCTAAGGGTGCACAAATGTCATTTAAGGATAATGGAGATGGCACAGTCACAGATTTAAACACGGGGCTGACATGGCAGAAAGAACCACCAACGAAGGGCTATAGTTGGCAGGAAGCTCACGATTATTGCGAAAACTTAGAGCTGGGCGGACATAGTGATTGGCGCATGCCTTCTGCAAAGGAGCTATTCTCCATTAGTGATTTCAGCGAAGGGTGGCCTTATGTCGATTCTGAATATTTCAAACTCGTGAATAATGAGCGCGTAGGAAAAGACGAGCAATACTGGACCAGCAATAAATATCTCGGAAGCATCGCTCGCGGTGGGCACAACGGAGCCTTTGGGGTGAATCACGCAACGGGGCATATCAAGACCTACTCCGCTGGAGGACAAGGTGGTGGTCGTGAAGGCGGAGCTCGTCCACAAGGCGGTGGTGATCGTGAAGGCAGCGGTCGTCCACAAGGCGGTGGACCACAGGGTGATCATGTCATGGGTGGAGAACGCAGAGGTCCCTCTCGCGGTCAAGGAGCGAACGATTCTGATGCCTCTCGTCCTCAGGGACCTCCACCACAGAGAGGTGGACAAAATATGCAGCAGCTAATGGAGCGATTCGACCTAGACAAAGACGGCAAACTCAATGAAGAAGAGCTGACAGCTATGCAAGCCGCAAATCCACAACGTGGATCAGCTGGTAGAGGTGCTCGTCGTAATCCTGCAGCGAAGCAAGTACGAGCTGTGCGCGGTACTCCGTATGGTCAGAATAAGTTTGTAGATAACGGTGATGGCACGATCTCCGATAAAGCTACAGGCCTCATGTGGTCTAAGCTTGATAGCCAGAAAGGCATGGACTGGCAGAGTGCTCTACAGTACGCTGAGGCTTCAGAATTAGCAGGTCACACTGACTGGCGACTTCCGAACGTCAAGGAGCTTCAAGCCATAGTAAACTACGACCGTGCGCCTAACTCCTCAGATCCAAGCAAGGAAGGACCTGCGATAGATCCTATTTTCGAGTGCTCTGATTTCACAAATGCGCAGGGAGTAAAAGATTATCCCTATTTCTGGTCGAGCACCTCAGCACTGTTCCGCAAAGGCACACCACACTACTATGCTTGGTACGTAGCCTTTGGGCGTGCTGTAAATAAAACAGGTGAAGATTCACACGGTGCAGGTGGAGTAAGATTCGACACAAAGCATAAAGATGGTCCAGCAGGCGAAGACGCAGGACGTGTCTTTAACTACGTTCGAATCGTTCGCGATACGAAATAAGCCACTTAAACAATAAGCCACAAATTAAAATTACCTAAGATAGACCTCGTTCGCGATGTCTGTCTTAGGTAATAATAATTTTAACTCTGCTGAATTCCCCTAGGATACCTTGCAAAATTAGGGCTTCGGATTGTGCATGCAGTTTGGATGATAATTCATCCCTGCGACTACGGCATGCCTGCTGTACTGAAAAAAACCTGCAAGCTTGTGACTTGCAGGTTTCTCATTTTAGGGGATGGGCAGAGAAGGATTCGAACCTTCGAAAGCAATAGCTAGCAGATTTACAGTCTGCCCCCTTTGACCGCTCGGGAATCTACCCATTCGATCCGCTTTGCAGCGGGTGCGTGAGTAAGATACTATAAAACTGATTTGAGTGCAAGCAAAATCGAAAGTGATATGAAAAAAAATACTCTCATCCCGCATTCAAGCGACTGGGGACCGTGCAAAATTAGCAGCTTCGAATTTTGCATGCACTTTGGATGATAATTTACGGCGTTTGGGCGCGCATAGCGAGCTATGTAAGCCCAAAAAGCTGTCAATTCTCGCCAAAATGCGGCAAAAGGCGTGCTGTTTCGCTCATTTTCGAGATTCCCATTCTGCTC
>CAYJNX010000109.1:0-8270 GCA_964371525.1 uncultured Akkermansia sp.
GGCGCGTCTTTCACTGCGCAGTGTGCCATCGCCATCGCGGTCAAAGCGCGCGATGATGACGGCTCTCGCGGCAGTTCGTTCTTCTGTCGATACTGTGCCGTCACCGTCAGTATCGAAACGCTTGATTAAGGCCTGCTTCACCGCAGCGCGTGTCTCTGCATCGAGAATGTGGTTTTCTTCTCTTGCAGCATTCGGGGTCTGCATGTCACTTGCCACAGCCACGAAGACAGGGGCAAGCGCGAGAGTTATCAATATCAGTGTGTTTTTCATATTTCTCTTTCTATTCTACGACCTCGCATTGAGGCTTGATTGCAGTATAGGCAGAAAGAAAAATAATCAAAGCGAGAAGTGACGACTCACGGAAAAGTAGTGACGAGTGAATCAGCGTAGGACTTGCTGATGGGCAGGGGCACACCTGCGACGACGGCTTCCACCTTCGTGAAGGAGTCAAGCGCATCGGTATTAATGATATAGGAGCGATGTATTCTCTTGAACTGAGGCGATGGTAGAAGAGCCTCGGCTTCTTTCATCTTCATCTGGGGCAGGTAGGATTTCTTCCTTGTATGGATCTTAATGTAGTTCCCCAGTGCCTCGATATAGATGATATCATCGGCGGCAATGAGTACATTACGATAGTCTATCTTCACGGGGATGCTCACCTTCGCCTCCACCTCTTGCAGCAGCTCTAAGGCCTTATTCACAGCCTTCTCAAAACGCTCAAAATCATAAGGCTTTAGCAAATACCCCACCGTATTATACTGATAGCTCTCGATGGCATATTCGGCGTAGCCTGTCGTGAAGATGATGTAGGGAAGCTTGTTCACTTCTGCCGCTATTTCAAATCCCATCATCTCGGGCATATTAATGTCCAGAAAGAGTAGTTCCACTCGATGCTCGCGTAGGTACTGCATCGCCTGTGCAGGGCTGTTAAAGCAGTGCAGATCAAGCTGGGGGATGGACTCACTGAATGTCCTGATGATGTCCAGTGCTATGGGTTCATCGTCTACTGCGACGCAGGTAATCGTTTTCATCGGTGCTGAATGATAAGGTCTAAGTGGTAATAGCCGTCTGTCTCACGCGTCGTGAGTTCATAGCGGTTAGGATAGAGCAGGTCTAGGCGTTGGCGAGCATTGGCGATGCCTGTACCCGTGCTGTTCTCTCGGCTTTTTTCTAGGATGATTGCATTATGCGTGGAGAGTTTCAGCCTTTTCTCATCTGCTTTTAATGAGATCATGATGCTTTCTTCCTTTTGTGAACTCGCGCCGTATTTAAAGGCGTTTTCGTAAAAGGTGACCAGCAGCATGGGAGGAATATCAAAGGGTGCTTCAATTTCGACATCATAATACAGCTTCGTATTTAAGGGTAAGCGCAGACGCTGCAGTTCCACATAACGCCCTAGGTATTCTACCTCTTGCGCTATGCTGATACGCTCATGCTTCGCATCGGTGAGCACATAGCGCATCATATCAGACAGGGAGATGATGGCGCGTGGGACTTTATCGCTCTTCGCCAGTGACAATCCGTAGATGGCATTCAGACTATTGAAAAAGAAGTGCGGCGTCATCTGCGACTTCAGCATCGTCAGCTCGGCTTGTAGCCTTGCTTGTACCATTTTCTGACGCTCAAACACGAGCACGATGAAGTGATAGATCATGCTCACAACAATGGTCAAGCGCAGCATGGAGCGGAAAATGAAGTTCACACGTAATTGCTGAAACCTCGTTAAGGTCTCAAAATCTGCGCCCAGATCCAGACTTATCAAGACATGCGGTATCCTATAAAAGGCTAAAAAGGCGAGAACCAGAAAAAGGATATAAAGCACATAACGCTTCCTCATGCACAGCTCATAGCTGATCATGAAGAGAAGAAACAGATACACGCATGCCGCTACATAGTAATAGGGCACGAGATTCCAGACTAGTTCAAAAGCGGAGAATGCCGACGGCAAGCTCACCGCAATGAGCAGCCATAGCATTAATAGAAGAAGACATCTCCGAACTGTTGTTATATACCTTGCCACAGAGTGCTATTTTAAGATGAATCATCTCAGAAATAAAGAACAGAATTCTCCATTTTCTGTTCCCTATTCTGAGAAAACACAATACGCCCTATCACAGAGCGGCTTTCTTCACTGTGCGCGCTAAGCTCCACTGCATCAGAAGAACGAAGCCAGCCCAGAAAGCAAGGTACGCGGGATAGACCATGAGCCCTGTGTACTCAGCACATAGACCGAGAACGGGAGGCATGAGTGACGCTCCAATGTAGGAAAATGCCATCTGGAGACCTGCGATAGCCATGGACTTCGCCTCACCGAAGTACTGGGGTATCACATGGAAAAGGGCAGGACAGATGGGAGCTCCACCTATACCAATAAGGAGCAAGCCCGTGACAGAAAGCGTCGCGCTTGATACAGGTACATAGAGGAGTGCCACGCCGATGAGGATGAGGAATGCCCCGCCGATGATCTGCTTTTTAGCACTACAATAGGGGGCGATCAGGCCATTGAGGAATCGCCCGAGGATGATGCCTGCGAAATACAAACTCGCGAACACGGAGGCAGACGCAAAGGTCAGCCCCTTCACCTCGACGAGGAAGGATGCCGCCCAGAGGCTCGCGGCCACTTCGATCGCGCCATAGGCGAAGAAGCACATAAGGACGAAGATGACACCGGGGGTGCGCAGTGCGACGATGTTGTTCACCTTTTCCGCACTCTCGGGCTCGTCGTTCGTTGACTCATCGGTGTTCGCAGGCTTTTTCCTCCAGATAGGCATGCTCAGGCAGAGCACGATGGCGATGAGGAGCTGTAGCATCCCTACTGCCCAGTAGCCGCCCTGCCACTGGCCTGAGTAAGTCAGGCTAAGCCCCATGATGAGCGGGCTCGTCGAAGCCCCTACTCCCCACACGGCATGCAGCCAGCTCATATGGCGAGCGGAGTAGTTCAGTGACACATAATTATTCAGCACCGTATCTATAGAGCCAGCGGCGAGACCATAGGGAATGGAGAAGAGGCAGAGCCATAAGAGGCTGTCTGCATTCGCATACGCGATCATTGAGCCCGCGCTTAAGAAGGCACTCAGCACGACGATACGCACCGTCCCCAGCCTCTGCGTCAGCCACTGGGCAGACAGACTGGAAATGACGATGCAAACCGTAACGATCAGTGAAATGATGCCAGCATAGGACAGCGAGACATGAAAGTCAGATCGCATGGATGGCCATGCTGAGCCGAGGAGAGCGTCGGGTAATCCCATGCTCAAAAACGCGAAATAAAGGATGACGAGAAGTAATTGGTACATAATAGAAGGATGCCGGAGGATTGATACAATATTTCTAGCATGACTTCAACACATTTGATACTCCTTACGCCCCCTTCTTAACATAGGGTAATTTATAAAAAAATAATTCGAAATTATACATCCTCTAACATAATACAAGAACCCCTATCAGGTAGAAGTATTTCACAGTCAACTTGCCTTATAATAAAATTGGTGGTTGATTTCTGTAACTAATACTGCTAGTATGGACTCCTTCATTAAGATTACATCCCCCCATCTATTATGTACTCACCTTCGAGAGCCCTCACTCATTTTCTTCTGCTGAGTTATACTGCCAGCAGCATGGCTGTGGCTAAAGACACCCTGCAGATGCAGCTACCCAGTCAGGTATTGCGATTGACAGGGGATAATGACATGACTTTCAGGAATGACAACAATTACACCAGCGGTGTAAAACTCGACTACATGCACGCTTGGGATTCGGATAGTTACTGGGGATTCAGCCTCATTCAGGAAATGTATACCCCCGATACGAATGGGGAGTTTTCGCCACCAGGGGAACATCCCTATGCTGGTAATCTCGCCCTAGGCTTCGGATATATCACCATGGGGGACAGCTTCGGCACGAGCACAGAGTTTCAAGTGGGAATCACGGGTAAGGCATCCTTAGCAGAGACTTCTCAAACTATTATTCATGAAATGCGCCAATTGCCTCTATGGGACGGATGGGATAATCAAGTACCCTCTGAAGTCACGTTGCAGCTGAGCAGCAGGCAGGAATTTGACATTCCGGCATGGCGTTTCCAGACCGCTTCTGGGCTAGACTCCGATAGTAGCTTTTACCTCCAAGAAGAGCTAGGAACCGCTGAAATCAGCATGAGTCTTGGTTATGTGTACCGATTTGGGAGGAATCTCCCCCTCAGCCAGCGTCGAGTAGGCTGCCACCGTGCGAATTATGCTCTCAGCAGCTTGAAGAGTCAGAACTATAATCCAGAGGAATACTCTCTCTACCTGCTCTCTGGGGTGCATGTGTCCTATGTGGCTCATGATTATTCATTAGACGGTGGCGTGTTCAAGAAGTTTGAGAGCACAGCGAAGCGTGTTCCATGGCAGTTTGAATGGCAGCTGGGTCTAGGAGCTAGGTATAAGGAGATGGATTTTTTCCTCGGAGCAGTGCTACAAAGCGAGCGATTTGATGATCAAAACGGTGTGGATAACTATGCGACATTCTCTGTAAGCTGGGAGTGGTAAGTCGCCACTAGCTGACATCTTTTGCAAGATGCCCAATAGGGAAGTTCTAACTTGCTATCTGCCTCTACTTTTGTTAAAGTACAGGCTTATTGAGGGCTGCTTTGCCTTAAATTCCAGATCCTCTACCAAGCAATGACCTATAAATGTATACTTCTCATCATTGCCCTGATGATGCCCAGCCTCACGCTGGCACAGGATGGAGCACCGCAGTACACGACTGATATAGCACTCAGCAGCGCGGACGAACTCGTGCTCGCGCAGAAGGGGCTACGCTGCCTTGATGTGTACTCCGCGGATGGAACTAAGAAGCTACGTAGCATCGCTCTGAGCCAAGCTCCTACAGGCTTGGTCGTAAGAGGTGATCTCGCCTATGTCACCACTTTTGAACAAGAGGGCAAGCTTGAAGTCGTCTCGCTGAGCACGGGAAAAACCGAATTCACCCTCCCCCTCGGCTCAGGTGCCTGCGCGCCTCTACTCAATGCCGCTGGCGACACCTGCTACGTCTGCCTGCAATTCGAAAACAGTGTGGTGAAAATAGACCTGAAATCACGCGAAGTCATCGATGAAGTCCAGGTACGGCGCGAGCCAAAGCATAGCATGCTGAGCAAGGATGAGAAGACGCTCTACGTCGCGAACTTCCTCCCCGACCAGCGCGCGGACATAGATCACGTCTCTTCGCTCATTTCTGTCATCGAGCTTCCGCACTTTAAGAAGACAAAGGACATCTCACTCGCGAATGGCAGCAATGCGCTGCGCGGCATGGCTCTGTCTCCCGATGGCAAGTACATCTTCGTCACGCATAACCTCGGTCGCTTCATGGTGCCTACCTCCCAGCTCCAGCAGGGATGGATGAACACAAGCGCCTTTAGCATCATCGACACGACAACGCAGCAGTACCTATGCAGCGTGCTCGTCGATGAGCCTGAGCGCGGAGCTGCGGGCGTATGGGATATCCTGAGTCTTCCCGAGCATATCCTCATCACACACTCGGGCACGCATGAGTTGAGCATCATTCAGTACGCCCCCATGCTAGAGCGTCTGCATCAGTATGAGGATAAGGAAGCCCTCTCCTACGACCTCCACTTCCTCTATGGCTTACGTCAGCGTGTCGCCCTTCAAGGCAATGGACCTCGCGCGATGCTGCATAGTGGTGATGACATCATCATCCCTACCTATTTTGCCGATGTGCTCAACAGGGTAGAATTAAGCTCCGCGAAGGTCTCCTCTGTGAATCTCAATCCTCATCGCATCGAAACAGATGCTCAGCGAGGAGAGAAGTACTTCAATGACGCGTCGCTCTGCTTCCAAAACTGGCAGAGCTGCAATGGCTGCCACCCCGGTGATGGACGCACAGATGGGCTGAACTGGGACTTGCTCAATGACGGCATGGGTAATCCAAAGAACTGCAAGAGCCTCCTCTTCAGCCACGTCACCGCCCCTAGCATGATCACAGGTATACGCGCCGATGCGGAGACGGCCGTGCGCAAGGGATTCACGCATATACAGTTTTTCAAGGTGGATGAAGACCGAGCGAAGGACGTCGATGCCTACCTAAAATCCCTACGCCCCGTCGCCAGCCCCTACCTGATAGACGGCAAGCTCTCGGCGAAGGCAGAGCGAGGGCGCGACGTTTTCCTCCGCCTCCGCTGCGACAGCTGCCACAGTGGACCTTATCACACGGATGGAAAAAGCTACAGCATCGGCGAGGACGTAGAAACCGAAAAGGGCTGGGACACCCCCACCCTGTGCGAAACATGGCGCACCGCCCCTTATCTCTTTGATGGTCGTGCGCACAGCATGAAAGATGTGTACTCCATCCACAAACACGGCATCCAAGAAGAAGTGAAAGAAGAAGAAATCGACGCTTTAACCGAATATGTTTTATCTCTTTAAATTAATACCAGTAATAGCTCTAACCTGCCTGTGTAGCGTCACACTCGGCGAAGCATCACAGCAGGGGCATGATTACTTCCATGAGCTGAACTACACGAAGCCCGAGGCGATCGCTGCGGCCATCGCAGATATGGAGAAGCTCGATGGCTTCGACGCAAAGCAGGCGAGAAGCGATCTTGAAGAACTCCAGCGGCTTTATCATGAAGGCTTCAGTAATATCAGGAAAAACGACCCCGATGCCCTCGCCCGTGCTCAGCGCGTGCTGGAGCTGAAGCGAAAGATCCTGCTCTCCCATCCTGAGCTAAAAGACGCGAAAATCCTAGCCAGCCGCTACCAGCTAGGGAAAAGAGCCCGCGGCGCGAATGCCACCTCACTGGGCATGCCACGCAACAACTGGAGTTCGCAGATTGACGCGCCACGCGGTGGTTTTAAGGCTTCCATCGTGGAGTTGAGCAATTTACAGGCACAGCCCAGCCTCCGCGAAATCTACAGCCCTCAGTCGGGATCTTCCGTCGCGGGACTACGCCTGCACTGGGATGCCGACCGCATGATCTTCACGCAGACCCGCCCCGACAAGCTGTGGAATGTCTTTGAGATCAAGCTCGATGGCTCAGGCTTGACAGAATTAATCCAGCATGATGAGCCTGATCTCGACTTCTTCGATGCCACCTATCTCCCCGATGGGCGCATCATCGCAAACTCGAACATCGGCTACAACGGTGTTCCCTGTGTGAACGGAGAGGAGGCCGTGTCGAATCTCATCCTCTACACCCCTGAGAGCAAGAACATACGCCGCCTCACCTTCGATCAGGACGCGAACTGGAATCCCACCATCATGAATAATGGTCGCGTCATGTACACGCGCTGGGAGTACACGGACCTGACACACTACTACTCACGCATCGTGATGCATATGAACCCTGATGGTACGGAGAACAAGGCTCTGTACGGCAGCGGTGGCATGTTCCCGAACAGCACCTTTGACATCCAGCCCTTACCAGGGCATGCGTCCGCCTTCATCGGTGTCATCTCAGGTCACCACGGTGTCGTGCGCGCAGGGCGACTCATCCTCTTCGATCCCGCGAAGGGGCGCAAGGAAAGCGCTGGCATGGTACAAGAAATCCCCCATAGCAAACGCCCCATCAAGGAAGAGATCCGAGATCACCTTGTCGATGGCGTGTGGCCCCAATTCCTCAGTCCCTCCGTCGTCAGTGACAAGTACTTCCTCGTCGCCGCGAAGCTCGCGCCGCGTTCACTCTGGGCGATTTACCTCGTCGATGTTTTCGATAACATGACCTGCATCATGCAGCTGGAGGATGCGGGACTGACCACTCCTCAACTCGTCAAGAAACGCCCCACGCCGCCCGCCATTCCCGACCGCGTGAACTTAGCGGACAAGGAGGCGACCTTCTTCATTCAGGATATTTACCAAGGCGAAGGCCTCCAAGGCGTGCCGCGCGGCACGGTAAAGTCACTGCGCATCTTCGCCTACGAGTACGCGTACATGCAGACGGTTTCCGACCATGACTGGCAGGGGATACAATCAGGCTGGGACATCAAGCGCAGCCTTGGCAGTGTGCCTGTAGAGGCAGATGGATCAGTGATTTTCAAAGCACCTGCGAACACCCCTATTTCTATCCAGCCCGTGGATGAAAACGGCGCGGCCGTGCAGTGGATGCGCAGCTGGGTCACGGGGCAGCCCGGTGAAGTGGTTTCCTGCGTGGGTTGCCATGAGAATCAGAACCAAATCGTCATCCCGCGTCGCGTCCTCGCCTCGAAGAAGAAGGCTTCCCCCTTAGAGCAGCCCGAGGGCGGGACGCGCTCCTTCACCTTCGATCTGGAGATACAGCC
>CAYJNX010000110.1:0-8080 GCA_964371525.1 uncultured Akkermansia sp.
TATCAATCGCTGACTTAATCAGGCGATGTGCTTTGTTTCGTTAATCACAAACTTATCCACAAGACCTTCTGTCGCGGTGATATAAGCGGCGATATGCTCGGATGCCAGATGCTGCTGAAGCAGCGCGTGGGTCTCCCAGTTTTCGACGAAGATGAAGAGGTTTTTATTCGCCTGATCCTGATGAAGATCATACTGGAGGCATCCTGCTTCTTTTCGTGTGGGGTCGATGAGCTTAATGAGTTCTGCATGCACGGCATCTACATGTTCTGGCTTCGCTTCGATGTAGGCAATGACGGTGATTTTTTCGTTCATGTTTTTTTATAAGGTTGATGCACGCGGCTGCGTACGGATTCATTATGCGCTGCTTCTCCGCATATGCAAGACCTTATTCCGCCCTCATGGCTAAAAGGTAGAGCTTAGGCTGCCGCTGGTAATGCCGTGGGCTTCTTCGCGGAGTAGGCTTCAGCCTTTTTCTGGCTTCCGTCTATGTACTTCGGCTTGGATTTATAGCCTTCGAGGTTCGTGTAGAATGCCCAGTTTGTCGCGTAGGGGAGCAGCTCGTAGAAGTTCTTCTCACAGTCTGTCATGGAGATGAGTACGTCGTAGGGGACGTAGCGACCGTTTGGCTTCGAGACGTAGCGCTTGATGCCACGCATGGTGGAGATTTCGCGTGGCAGGTGCATGAAGTACATGTCGATCTGGTAGCCATTCTTCTTGAACTCTTTCATGAGAGCTTCCGTGGAGTCCTTCCCCGACATGGTGGCGTCGATGACGATGTTGTAGCGGTTCTTCACGGCGTAGGCGATGGCTTGGTCGAGTAGATCGCCGCTTTCTTCGTGTACTTCATTCGCGTTAAAACCACGATACTCTGGGAGCACTTTCTTGAACTCATCGGAGTTAAGCAGGATGTACTTGTCCTGCGTGTAGACCATGCCTTCGAATTGCGATTTCCCCGCTCCTCCACGTCCGCCTAGCATGATGGCGCGTGGCTGTGTCCCTGCTGCGGCGAGCTGAGCCTGCTTCCCGCTGAAGACATCGGCGAGTATCTTGCCATGCAGGGCAGTGCGCTCGGCGGTGTAGATGCCTGTGTCTTCATTTTTGTAACGTTCGGCAGTCGTGGGTTGCGTGGCGTTGTACTTGTCCGCCATGTCTATCTTGCGGCGTACTTCATCTACACTGAGGCCTGTTTCTTTCGCGGCTTGGGCGATGATGGCGTTTTTATCGAGCTCGTGGCGAGCACTTTCTTGTGTCGCGTCGACGATGCTCATCATTTCATCATTCACAGGGACGCTGCTGGTGCAGCCTGTGAGCGCGTAGAGGCTCATACTCGCAAGCGCGAGCATTTTTCCAAAGGTGGTATACTTCGTTTTCATAGCACCTTCCATGCTATCATAAGAAGCTGATGATGCAAGTTTTTTTCTAAGATAAGAATCTAATATTTAATGCAATGCCCCACCGACTGCACTCTCCTTTCATCTCTTCTACGTTCCTAGTGGGGACCTTGCAAAATTAGTCTGAGCAGAATGGTGATCACGAAAATGAGCAAAACAGCACGCCTTTTGCCGCATTTTGGCGAGAATTTACAGCTTTTTGGGCTTACATAGCTCGCTATGCGCACCCAAACGCCGTAAATTATCATCCCAAATGCATGCAAAATCCGAAGCGGCTAATTTTGCAAGGTCCCCTAGTCATGAAAAATTGAAATATGGCTGTAGAATTCTTTTTTACTCTGCGTTCTTAAGATTAGGAGATCAAAACGAAATCCACACCCCATAAAAACATAAACAATACAAGATTTAACATGAAAACATTTCTCATCACATCCTTGATTTTAACAAGCGTCGGTTTTGCAGCAGCTGAAGGTCGCCCCGGTGGAGACCCAGAAAAGCGCGCAGAGATGAAGGCTAAGATGCTCGAAAAGTTCGACGCAAACAAGGACGGTGAACTGGACGAAACTGAACGCAAGGCAGCTCGCGAAGCCCGTAAGGCCATGGGTGGCGACAAGAAGGGTCCTAAGAAGGGTCCTAAAAAGAGCCCAGAAATGCGTGCCAAGATACTCGAAAAGTTCGACGCAAACAAGGACGGCAAGCTCGACGAAACAGAGCGCGCTGCTGCTAAGGCTGCACGTGAAGCCAAGAAGAGCGAGTCCGCTGAATAAAGCTAGAGATTTCTACACATGGTGGGCACCTGAGACATTCGTGTTTCAGGTGCTTTTTTTTGACTTCGTCATTGCGCCACTCGAAAGTAACAATTGAGTTTTCTTGCGGAGATGTATGTTAATCTCGTTTCCTTGCCCTCGGCTCGTCAAGCATATCGGAAGATATGCTTGTCTCTTGGGTAGCTAGTGCGCTTGTTTTCGCGTCTTCTCTGCATGACGCTGTCGCGTTTGCCACAGAAGATAAGAGTCGCGCTTCGCGCGCTGTAGGGGGAGCGTCAGTTTCGGGGGTGGAGGTGATGCTGGGGTTGCTTCACGAGCGCGTGTGACTTCAGGCTATGTGAAAACTGACGCTGCTGTGGCTACGCCACAGCTTTTACGCGAGGGCTTTGCCCTCACACACCCAGCAAGGACGCCGTCCTTGCATCCTGCCAGAGGAACGAGTCCCTCTGGACTCCCATTTAGGCTAATTTTGCAAGGTCCCCTTAAGCGCATTTAAAAAGCAGCCTTGTTCTATGAACAAGGCTGCTTTTTCTGCCACACTCCGGCCGCGACTCGAACGCGGGACCCCAAGCTTAGAAGGCTCGTGCTCTATCCAGCTGAGCTACCGGAGCAGATGTGCGTCGCTATACTAGCAGCTTCGTCACGACGATGCAAGACATTTTACACCGCTCTATCATTCTAGGTCGCGTCACTGGGTCTTGCTTCGCGGATCGGTGCTGAGTTTCAGTCTCGTATAGAGTCTGCCTTCTCGCTGAACATTAACACCATAGAGCACGGCATTCTTCTGGGCGAGTCTCTGGAAGAGCGCGCTGTCATGCAGCGCTTCGCCGCTGCGCCTCAGTATTTCTGCAAATGGCTGGAAGCGCAGCATATAGACTGCCCCACCAAAGCTATGTGCTGAACCCCGCGCATCTGATGTATGATCGGTGATGGGGCATGAGCCTAGGCTCGCATAATGCGCGCTCAGGTCGATGCGTGTAGGGAGTTTTAAGTCTGATTCTTTTGTTGTTCGTATGAAGCTCATCGTATTGGGCTCTGTGCCCAGTGAGGCGGTGTAGAGACTGGATAGGGTGCTACCACCCATTCTAAGCTCATTGAGTTTTTCCAGGCTAGCGAGTATCTGCGACCAGCCAGAGGAGAGAGGGGCGAACTGGTCTACGGAGCAGAAGGCGTAGTAGTCGGCGATCTTTTGTTCATCAGCTGACAGTGCTAGCTTCATCCCTGCCGCGAGGCCCATGCCGCGGACGACATCATGTAGTCCTGTGACGTATTGGACGATGACGGGGAAGTATTCACTTCTTAGCGAGCTCCACTGCTCCACGACCTCCGTATATCGCTCGGCATCAATAGCGAGCGCGAGTCCCTCCAGTACGTGGAAGGCGTTCATCGTGTACTTCACGAGTCCCACGCGTGTGTCACGCGAGACGAAGGGTGTCCCTTCAACGTAGAGTGCCGTCTGCGGGGCATTCGCAAATTCAAGATGGCGTAGCTCACCTGCGCGATGCAGGTCGGCGATGCCCGAGGCGATGTCGGCATGGATCGCGTCGTCAGCCCAGATGAGGCAGCTGAGGCTGTGCTCGATGTCGGGGATCAGCTGGAAGAAGGTGTTCTCGACGACGGCGAGGGCGAGGGAGGCTTGCTGGTAGATGCCTGACTGCTCTTCATCAGCTGTTACCGATGCTAGTCGGAAGAGCAAGTTCCTGATTGTCTTGATTTCCTCTCGCACGAGGAGCGCAGGTGGGTATGCTCCGATGGCTTCTTCGTCTACCCAGATCATGGCATAGGGGAGTGCTCGTTCTGGCTTGAGATGAATGGGCAGTTTGTCCGAGGCGAGGAGGGAATCGCTCACGTCGCTGGTTAAGCGCATCTGCCCGAGTGTGGGGGTGATGACGAAGTGGAGCTGGGGACCACGCTGCGAGATGACGAGGTGCATCTTCTCTTGAGGGCAGCGCGCGAGCCAGGCGAGCTGGGCGTTCTCAGGGTCGCGCTTTTCTAGTGCTTCGCGGCTTTTCTTCAAGTCGATGCTCAGGATGATCTGCGTGTCGGTTTTTGTAAGGCTGGCGGCTACCCCCAAGAAGGAGAGTAGATTAGTTGCTGAATCGGCTTGCTGACTGATCGATTCCATGAGTTCATGGAGCTGACGGCTCTCCTCGGACTCGAAGCTGGCGCAGAAGTATAGTGGCTCATCTGGTAGGAGCTGGGTCGTGGTGGGCTCTTCTTGAGCTGTCGCTAAAGCTTGACGGTTACCTTCACTCAGGTAGTTCATATATAATGAATCACTCAGCAGGCGCATGACTTCGCTCCCGAAGCGCATCCACTGAGCGTAGCCGCGTGTGGTCGTCGCGATGGCTATGCCTTTTATGGAGTATATATTCTCTGGGGCGAAGCCAGCTTCTTCGCCTAGTCTGCCGTAGAAGTCCTCCGCGATCGCATGCGGGTCGCCTACTGTGAGTACGCAGCCGAGGTCGGCTGAGAGCTGCGCGAGCGCAGGGAAGGCCGCCTGACGTTCCGCGAGACTCATCGGCTCTCGCTCGTCCTCTTCGGCTAGGGAGAGCAGGGTGTTACTAGCCTTCGCATGGGCATGTGGCAGCATGCAGTGTAAGGTTAATGCCACGAAACATAAGGCAATCGAGATTATAGGGTGTCTCATCGTGAGAAAATCATAGTAAATTTAATTCATCTTGTAAATAATTATTTCTTACCTACATCTGGATCACTTTAAGTTAGTTTCTTCGAATTATGCATGCAGTTACGCCTATTTCTAGAATTCGCATTTTCCGCAGACTCATTTTTCAAAGGATTTTTTAATATAAAAAACAAAAAAAATACTTTTTTCTCTGGACAAAGCTGCCAACTTCCATTATACTGCCCTCGCACTACAATGGCAGGATAGCTCAGTGGTAGAGCAGAGGACTCATAAGCCTTTGGTCGGGTGTTCGAATCACCTTCCTGCTATCAAGTAAAGCGCAGAACTTCATCAGTTCTGCGCTTTTTTGTGGTACGCCTTTGTTTTGGAGATGTATGTGAATCTCGTTTCCTTGACTTTTGGGTAGCTAGTGCGCTTGTTTTCGAGTCTTCTCTACACGGACGCTCTGCGTTTGCCACGGAAGATAACAGTCGCGCTGTCGCGCGCGGTGATCGGAGCGTCAGTTTCGGGTGCGGAGGTGATGCAGGGTTTGCATCGCGGGCGCGTGTGACTTCAGGCTATAAGAAACTGACGCTGCGGTGCTCTACGAGCACAGCTTTTCCGCGAGGGCTTTGCCCTCACACTCCCAGCAAGGACGCCGTCCTTGCATCCTGCCAGAGGAACGAGTCCCTCTGGGCTCCCATTTAGGTGTTGCTTATGGGTATTGCGTCAACCATATGTAAAACCAACAAGCTTAACGTATTTATTGCAAGTAAGATTTTCTTTACCCTTTATCATAATGACGAAGTCAGCAAAAAGCGCGTGCCTCCATGAGGAAACACGCGCTTGATATTGTTCTATAGAAGCTTATCTTAGAACTCGATCTGGTAACCGACGCTACCGTTGACATTGTTCATGCCTGAGCGGAGTTCGACACCTGCGTCCATGAAGATAGCACCACCTTGATCACCGACTGGGATGTTCAATCCTGCTCCGAGCTCTACTCCGAATGCACCAGGTTCTGCACCTTCGACACTCGACTGGATGGAGCGTTCATTAATGAAGGCGACATCGGCACTCGTAGAACGATCACCAGCATCGAGCTTCAACAGGGCGCGGGCTGAGAGTACGGCGTCGCGGTTGAAGACGCTCTCACCTATGGTCGTCGCGATGCGTCCACCAAGACCGAAGCTCGCATAGGTGCTGCTCTGATCACCGACGCTGAGTGCAGCATCGCTGCCTGTCTCATCGTAGCCAGTGATGGAAGCATGCACAAGCGATACATTGAAGATAGGCTGCCATGAGGTGCTGCTATCTTCGTTGAGCGCGTAGGTGTAGCCTACTTCGTACATCAGACCCAGACCGTAACCATCGGTACTGCCCTCTGTCGAGTAGCTGCCGTTCATATGTGTGACGGTGCGGTCCATCGTCGCGTCAGCGATGCTGGCGGAGGCGATGAAGGTGTGACTCCAGCGAGAGTCCAGCACGACGGCGTAGGCGGAGATACCGTAAGTATTCAGGTCACCTGTTCCGATGTCGGCTACATCGCTGCTGACGCTACCACTCAGGGCATTGAGTGCCATACCGACAGTGACGGTCTCTGAGAGATCACTGTAGAAGCCCACTGAGCCACCCCATGTGCTGTAGTCATGACCAGAGGCTGTGCCGTCATTATCCAGTGTGTTGCTGCTGCCTTCGGCGGCGATCCATGCGTTGAAGACGGGTCCCGTCTGCGCGGCATAAGGGTTACCACCCATGCTTGTCGTGCGGTTACGCACGCTCTGCATCTGCTGCTCGACTGCACTGAGCATGGAGCTACCCAGTGCCGTCACAGATGAGCCTGCTGTCGCTGCACCGAGCGCGTCGGCAGCGGAGCGGTTACCTGCCTCGGCGTAATCTCCAAGAGACTTCATGACATCTGCCAGATTCTTGTACTCTGGGTCATCGCCTGTGATCTTAGAGTTGAGCTTGATGAGAGCACCGCTGAGCATATCAAGACCAGCAGCACCATTCTCGGTGGTAGCCAGATCGCTGTAGGCCCTCGTATTAAGATCGACTACTATCTGACCATTGACAAGGCGTGCATTGTTGAACACTCTCGACAGTGTGCTACCATCGAGGATGACGGTGCTACCAGTGTCGATGACATTGTCATGCAGGGTGCCGATGACGATATCGCTTACTCCCGTGAGTCCTGTCAGGTCGAGGACTCCCGTATCGACCCCACCTGTGAGGGCGGAGACATAGATGTCGACATTGTCCAGTGTCAAGGAGCTACCTGCAGCGCGGCGGGCAGGCTGCGTGCTCGTCATGATCGTTTGCAGCGTCGCGCCTTCGTTGTTGAGGACTCTTTCGAGGTTCGTGGCATCAAGGGTGATATGCAGTGAGCCACCTGTCATCACCGAGTCCTGCTTGATGAAGAGAGGCACATCGACGGTATTGCCCGTGAGCATGACCTTGCTGCCCGCTGTCTTGATGCTGCTGATCTGATAGCGAGAGTCCGTGAGTACATCTGCGGGCTCTACCTTCAGGATGATGTCAGCATTCTGCTGGCCCTGGACATTGAGGTTGTCATCCACCGTGAGTGTCTGCGAGGCTCCTTCCGTGACATTGACATTCGTGTCTTGCTCGTAGGTTCCTTCGAAGTTACCACCGGCACCGATGACCTCGACCTCACCGTCGATACTCGTCGTTGCCTCACCAGAGAGCGAATCAACGATGAATACACCGCCTGTCTCTTCCGTGAGCACAGAGTTGCCCTTCAGCTCTACATGACCCAAGCTGGCGTTACCACCGCCTTCAACGGTGATCGTGGAATCAGTCAGGGTTAAGTCACCTTCGGAGACGAGACTTGAGGTGTCGCCCACCGTGATATGACTGCCAGTCAGAGTTGCTGAGCCGAGCTCCATGCTGCCGCCAAGGGCAAGGTCGAGTGCGGCGTCTGTCATCGTCAGCGATTCGAGCTCCAATGTCGCTCCAGAGTCACCCCACACTTGGAGGGTGGCATCTGTGACATCAATGCCGTTCTGCGCGTAGCTGTCCTTGTCGTTGTAGAGGGTAGCCAGCGAGTCATCGACACCATTGCCAACGATGGACATGGTCTTGCCCTCTGTACCTGCGAGGTTCTTGAGGAGCAGTCCCTGCGTATCGGCAGGATCGAGGGTCAGAGCTGTGAGATCGACCGTGACATCTTCTGTGACCATCACGCGATCGACAGTGTCAAGGGCGTCGTAGGAGACGATCTTGCCATCAGCACCGACGACGGTGATCTTCATCGAGGGATCAGCATCTTCCAA
>CAYJNX010000111.1:0-8023 GCA_964371525.1 uncultured Akkermansia sp.
TCCGTGCGATAATCATTCAGGTTAATGTCACTACTGCGGGTCTACCCAGCGACCATGTGACTTGATGAGTTCCACGAGTCTTTCCACTGCCTGATCTTCAGGTATTGCTGTTTCCACTGCTTGGTGTCCGACGTAAAGATTAATTTTCTTCGGCGCTCCACCTACGTAGCCGAAGTCCGCGTCACTCATTTCTCCAGGTCCGTTCACGATGCAGCCCATCACGGCGATTTTCACGCCTTTCAGATGTCCCGTCGCTGCGCGTATGCGCGCCACTGCTTCTTGGATATTATAGAGCGTGCGTCCACAGGAGGGGCAGGATATGTATTCCGTTTTGCTGATGCGGACACCCGCAGCCTGCAAGACGTTGTATCCGAGATAGGCTGCCGCTTTCGGTTCTGTTTCTCGTCGGATGAGTATGGCATTTCCCACGCCGTCACAGAGCAGTGAGCCTATGTTCACCCCCGCTGCCATTGCAGCACTGAGTTGCTGGTCTGCTTCGCCTAGGGTGTCTTTTAGCATGATGGGGAAGCGCGCGGGGATGCGTGCCGTGAGCAGGCGGAAGGCTTGTACGACGGGCATATCTACGCCATCTGCGACGGTGATAAGGCGATTTTCTTCGCTTTCTAAGGCGGCGCAGGCTGCCTCGTCGCGGGGGTCGAGTTCGAGGCAGTTGCAGTCTTCGTAGGCGAGCTCAGGCATGAAGTCTTTCATCTCGGCCGCATCGAGGCTATCACAGGCGCTCTTCGGTAGCACGACGCGTACTGGCTCGTTCCAGCCTACGTTCATGTCGCTGAGCGAAAGTACGTCAGCCTTGCGCTTCACGTAGCTGAAGGGGTCGAAGCAGTTAGGAGCATTGACGCTTTTCTGTGGGCGATGGATGGCATCAGGCTGGTAGGGAGTGGCGAGTTCGAAGCCGGGTTTAATCTCATACACAGCGTCTTCTGTCAGCGACACGCGCAGGGTGTCACCTATGCCGTCAGATAGTAACGAGCCTATGCCCATCGCACTCTTGATACGAGCGTCTTCGCCTTCTCCGGCTTCGGTGACTCCGAGGTGGATGGGGTAGTTCCAGTCAGCGCCTTCTTCCATCAGTCTCTTGATGAGTAGACGGTAGGCAGCGATCATGACTTTAACGTTCGATGCTTTCATGGAGAAGACAAAATTGTGATAATCCAGTTCGCGTGCGACGCGGGCAAACTCTAGCGCACTCTGCACCATGCCTTCTGGCGTGTCGCCGAAGCGGTTGAGGATGCGGTCGGATAGTGAGCCGTGGTTCGCACCGATGCGCATAGCTCGACCGTTCTCCTTGCAGAAGAGGGCGAGCGGGGTGAAGGCTTCGCGTATGCGCTCTAGCTCTTCTTCATACTCAGCGTCTGTGTAGTCGCGGGATTCGAATCGTTTCTTATCGACGAAATTACCAGGGTTGATGCGTATTTTTTCCACCCACTTCGCGGCTTCCATAGCGGCGTTTGGCTTGAAATGAATGTCGGCGACGAGTGGCGCATGGCAGCCTGCTGCACGTAGTTCGCGAGCGATATGCTCGAGGTTTGCCGCGTACATCTTCGTCTGCGCCGTGAGGCGGATGATCTCACAGCCCGCCTCTGCGAGCCCGAGGGCTTCCTTCACACAGGCGGCAGTGTCGAGCGTGTCCGATGTCAGCATGGACTGGATGCGAATAGGATTGGACGCACCTAGAGCGACAGATCCCACCTTCACTTCTCGTGATAGGCGGCGCTGGTAGTGATAGAGGTCGGGGCAATGCAGTTGACTCATAGGCTCAGTCTACTAGAAATGTGAGCCATATTCAAGCTTTCTTGTCAGGAATGCGGGGACTTTGTGGAGTGAAAACGGTGTAATAAGCTTTTTAAAACTTGCTGATTTTACTAAATTTCGTATGATAAGAGAAAATCACAGCATAAATCTCTATCTGCGGAACTCCGAGCTCTTAATAAAGATGAGTTTGACACACAGGGCTACTCTAGGTGACCTCTCTTGCGAAATTAGTTCGAGCAGAAAGCGACGCAACAGCTCATCGAGCTCTTGATATCCCATTAATACCTATCCATCCCCCGCCCCATGCCCTTAACAAAGCTCGCCCCCCCCTACGACGCGTGCCGAGTAGAATGCTCTGAGTTCTCCACGGAAGAGAACTGCCCAAGTCAGAAAAAAGCCGCTTCCTCAGTAATGAAGAAGCGGCTGTCCTATATATTTATTCTGCGATATACTTATGCTGTCTTGCGGCGACGGCGTGCGAGCAGACCTGCGAGTGCGAGGAGGCTCAGTGTAGCCGTGCTAGGCTCAGGGACGTAGAGGATGAGGTCACTACCAGCGGACTCGAAATAACCGAGTGCCGCCACAGATACACCATTGATGACGAGGTTCACGTTGTTGTAATAAACACCAAGTGCTGCGTAATCCGCGACTCCAGCCAGTTCGAAGCCGACCATACCTGTAAGTGTCGTCACGTCGAAGCTAGCGATATCGAACTCGAGGGTGAGTGAGTCCTTACCAGAGACACCGACATTCACGCCTGTGAGCGTGTAGACATCCATCGGTTCGAACGTGCCTTCGAGCGTCGTGACATCGACCATGGTAGGTGCTGATGCCGTGATACCTGTATTCCTCACGTTATTCATGGTCAGGGTAGCACCTGCGGCGACATCCACGCTTGTTGTCGCATCGAGGGTGACATTCTGCAGGGTCAGGGTAGCGTTATCTTTCACGACGATTGCTGCCTCTGTGAAGGTGGAATCTCCGATGGTGAGATCTCTATCAGCATTCAGTGTTACCTTTGTCACGCTAGCCGCGGCGAGGGAGCTGATGCTTGAGCTCAGAGTGAGTGAGTCCTCAGTCTTGTCTGTACCCACGATAGAACCCGTGAATTGAGATGTAGAACTGCGTCCAAAAGCGATCGCTCTGAGGGTATTTCCTGTGCCATCGACATTCAGCGTGTTGTCTATAGTCACGTTATTCCCAATCACGAGGGTGGAACCTTCACTCAGATTAATATCACCTGTGCCTGCGGCGGAGTTATTAGCCAGATTGAGCACACCACCCCCCATGATGCTTGTACCACCACTATGTATATTCTCGCCTGAGAGGACGACTGTCTGACCAGCTTCTACATCCACGTGGAGTGCTGTGCCATTCTCAGTCGCGTTCCTAATCACGGAGCTGATGTTCAGTATCCCACCCGCGGTGTCGAGACTGACGGTTGCCGCGCCTGTGTCGCCTACGAGCGCGAGATTATTGCGCACATTGACATAGCTACCAGTAGCCACGAGTTTCGAGCCTGCTGCTAAGTTCACATTCATGTCGTAACTATCGTCCGTAGAGAGCTGATTGTGCAGCTTAAGCGTACCTTTATCCTTCACGTCTATCGTGATGATACCGGAATTATTCTTCGCGAACAAGCCCTTCCTCATTTCCAGTGTACCGCCTTCTTCGACGTAGACATTGCTCGTCGCGTCGTGGTTAGAGAAGCCAGAGTTGAGGATAAGCGTACCCGAGATACTCAGCTCTGATGTAGCAGAACCTGAGTAATGCCCCAGCATGAAGACAGGTCCACCTGCGAGAGATCCACTCTTGCCATCACTAGCGGTGTGTGTCGCGAGGCTTTCCATGATCACGCCAGCTCCGATGTTCACGTAGGTTTGGGAGTTCGCGCTATCTGCGCCGAAGAAGCCATCCACCGTATAGTGGGCAGTAGAGCCTTCTGTCGTGGTGATGTTCAGCGTCGTATTCGCGTCAGAAGAGCCACCACTCAAGCCGAGGATGACATTATCGGTGAACTTCGCTCCGTCACCCAGCTCGATATTGTAGCTATGACTTGAGTAGCGTGTGTAGTAGCCGCTGCCATCATCGCCTGTCGTCGAGACAGTCTTAGCTGCTGCGATTTCGAGAGTCTTACCAGAGCTGATGGCGACTGTGTTCAGCACAGCATCATCATTCACGATGAACTTGCCACCCTCGACGCTGAGGCTACCAGTGAAGTTATCGAGATTATCGAGACGTACCGTGCCTCCATCAGTCTGCTTGAGCGTTGTGCTGGCAGCACCTGTGATCGCACCTGTTAAGGCTCTCGTGGCACTACCACCCCATGAGCGTACTGTCACAGTCGCGCTATCCTCGAGCGTCACATTCGCTGCGAAGGTGATGGGGGTATCCACAGAGCTGGACTCGTCGAAGATGATACCCGTGCCGTTCTTCATCACGAGTTCTTGTGCGTTACCCAGATCTGAGCCCAGCGCACTGATCTGTCCCGAGCGCACCACGAGTGAGCCATAGAAGTGATCGGAAAGCTTGACGTCAGTACCGCTATCATTAACCAAACTCTGAAGAGCTAAATTCAGGAATTTGCCGCCTTCTGTCCCTACCTTCGTCAGGAGGGCTTCTCCAGCGTAGGCATCGCTGATGGTCATGCTTGCACCGTCGCTTAAATAAAGGCTCTCGAGAGGCGCTAACGCGGTCTGTGACATCGTATAAGCTGAGGTTCTCAGGGTCAAATTACCTGCGAAGGAACCATCGTTAGTAACTGTAACATTCTCTGAGCTGTACCTCACAGTGAAATCCGAACCAGCGGCAGCACTGATCTTAGAGAGATCAAGCTCTGTTCCATCATTTCCATAGTAAAGTGCAAGGTAAGCACCAGCCACGAGCGTAACGTTAGAATAATCTAACTCCCCATGTGCGACCAACGCTGCTCCAGCCCCGAGTGATATGCTATCCACCGTAATGGAGTAATCGCTAGAGCCGATAATGAGACTCGCAGCATCATTCAGAGTCATGTTAACGGCGGCGACATCAGAGCCCAGCGTCGCTTGGGTCACACCATTGAAGGTGACTTGCGACCCATCCACATACGCGCCATCCCCAGAAAAGTCTTGTCCTACAGTCCATACCAAAGAACCGCCGTCATGCGTATAGCTCGTACCTGTGAGTTGGTAGCTAAGCACACCACCTTCATAGCTGAACTCACGACCTATCGTGCTAGTGCCTAGAAGCTTAGTACTAAGCTCACCTGCCGATAGCCATGTGTTGAAGTTATCCGAGCCTGTTCCGCTGAGGATCGTGAGCTCGTACTTTTCACCATTCAGATTAAAGCTCTGTCCTGAGAGGTCGAGCACGAAGCTTTCACCGAGATAGAGATTCGCGTCATTCTGCATCACTTCGGTGAACACCCATGTGCCATCCAGCGTGAGTGTGCCCTCACCGCTCGTGGTGATAGCTCCTGTGATGCTATCGCTGATGGTCACTGTCTCACCTGCCTCGATGGTAATGGAAGAGCCTGTCTGCGCGCTGAGGTTTGCGAGTGTCGCACTAGCCGCGAAGCCTACAGCAGCGTTCGCGCCGAGAGTCATCGTATTCGCGGTAAGAGCAGCGTAGAAGTTCGCACGTGAACTCGCTCCTAGATTCACCGATGCAGCGGTGCCGTCAGCCAGAGCCGTCGTCGCGATTACTGCAGCATTGAAGTCCGCCGTCGTATTCTCTGCGATGTTCAGAGCATTTGTCGTAATAACACTGCTCACATCGTAGAAGGCGTTCGCTCCGCCTTCAAAGGCTATCGTGACTGCATGAATAGAGCTATTCGTGATCGTCGAATAAATACCAGCTCCCTCTTCATCTGTCACATTATAAGTCAAAGCCTTAGCGTGATTCGAGGTCCAGATATCAATAGCTCCCTGACCAGAGACGTCATAGCGACTTCCACCTCCGAAGTTCAGAGCTAAGCCACTCTGAGAGCCAGTGCGGATATCACCAGTAAAGTCAGACATATCGCCGTTAAAGTTGTAGGTTATTTCATTATCCTTATTATCCCAGCCGTAGAAGAGTATATCTGCGGGGTCAGCCGTATTATCATCTTCGATGCTGGAGTTAAAGGTGTATGTCTTACTGCCATAGCCGTTAGTTATAGCCCAAGATCTCACCTTGATAGTAACACCTTCAGCGACAGTGAAATTGAGCCCAAACCAGTCACCGCTTTTCACACCTTCTGTTCCCTGAAGGTCGATAATGACCGTATCGCCATCTGCGGCTGAGGCAAGTACGCCACCATTTTCCACGCCTGCGTCATAGGTGAGCTCAGCAGAAAACGCACTCTGCGAAGAGATCATCATAGCAGCGAGAAGGTAGGTCTTCAGCTGCGCACTTAAATGTAGTTTCATAAATCTTTATATTCTTCCTAGTTAATTATCTATATACAAATAAATGCATATAGAAGCATTTTAGCGATTTCATCTGCGGATGACAAGCCAATATTAGATAAATTAGAAGCATTCCCCACGTATGTATTACAAGAATAGAGCTTCATATTCAGAGTCATGATGAAACTCAGCTTACGCCAGACTGAGGTAGGAAAAAGCCGCTTCCCCGGTGATGAGGAAGCGACTGCTTGGTAAAATGTTTAATCACTCTACATTTACTTGCGACGACGGCGTGCGAGCAGACCTGCGAGCGCGAGGAGGCTCAGCGTGGTCGTCGTAGGTTCTGGTATGCTTGCTGCTTCCGTGAAGATGTACACGTCTTCCTTTATCACGCCTAGGTAATAGGTCGTGCCGTTGATCTCTTGCGTATTCGTCACGCCGATTCCGTCGATCTGGAAGGTGAAGTTTTTATCCTGTGCCGTAGCCAGTGCAGAGCTATCTAAGTCGACGACGAGGTAGGGCTCCATCAGCGGGTTTAAGTCCATGTTCGCGATGGTCTCCGCACTGAAGTCGAAGGTGAAGCTGTTCGCCGCGTCATTCACCATGTCATGCGCTGTGATGAAAGGTGTGCTCACGGTGTTGCTATCCAAGTAGTCATCGATGTGTACCGTGCTGACGTGAAGAAGCTTTTCTGTGTGGAGATGGCTGCCGTCTTCCATGTCTAGTGTCACTGTCGTGAGTGCTTCGAGGTGGACATCCGCTCCAGTGGTCATGGAGAACTGGTCTGCCGCGAAGACTTCCAGATCCTGCTGCACCCAGCTCTGCTTCACGTCGGTGCTCTGAGTGAGTAGGACACCTGCGCCTGTGACATCGTTTGCCGAGAGACCTGTACCCGCCACCTCACCATTCGAGATGGTGAGCGCACTGGTGCTCGCTGTCGCGCCGCTTGCAATATTCAGCGTGCCGACGGTGCTGTTCGCCATGTCTGTCGTGATATTCATACGGCCAGCGTCTACATTCACCGTAGCGCGTGATGTGCCTGCTTCAACACTGAGCTCTCCTGCTCCAGATTTCGTGAGCAACACGTTGTCCAGCGTACTGATGGTGGTGTTCCCCTCCAGCAGAGCGTGAGCACCTGCCTGCTCGACCTTCACTTCATCGAAGGCGTAGAAATGAGTGTTCCCAAGATTACTGTAGCTGTCGTCATCGAAATGCAGCTGCTTATTGCCCGTCACGATGGACTCTTGCGCATGATCCGCCGTCGCACCAGTGTAGCCACCGCGAACGGTCACATTCGAGCCGAAGCTCATGTCCTGTCCGATCTTCACTTCGGTCGCTTCGGTGGTCATAGACGTGGTGTTATTCAGGTTGAGGGCATTGCTATTATGCCCAGCCGCAGCGATTTCTGAATCCGCCAGAATAGTGCCTGTCTCCAGATTCACGGTCACCTTCCCCTGTGTCAGCAGGTCTGAGTTCGCTGAAACGACACGCGAGCCACCGTAAATACTCTTATATGTACCGCCTAGAGCCTGCCCTTCGCTATCGTAGCCGCCGACATTCACCGTAATATCGCCGATGGATGAGTTCCCGACCCCATCATATTCGGTAGGTCCGCCGATGAGGTGCCCTCCGACGATGATGTGATTGTTGACGATATTAGACACATTCAGCACCACGTCCTCAGAGACGACTTTTCCTACCGTATAATCGGTTTGCTCTGTTAAAGAGCTGGACACCGTATTGCCTATGCCGCTACCGCCTACAATATAGGAATGGTAGGTACCGCCAGTGAGAGTTGTCGTGATGTTTCCAGTCGTGATGTCTCCACCACTCGCGCTGAATCCACCACCCATCACAGGGGAGTAATAGATACCACTGTC
>CAYJNX010000112.1:0-7809 GCA_964371525.1 uncultured Akkermansia sp.
GAGGAGGTGACAAACTGACTAATCATTGTAGTTATATCCTTCATAGTGCAATATGCGTCTTTGCTTGGCAAGCATAGCCGATCTTTCGCATCTTTGCAAGTCCCAATGCTCCTTCTTTTCTATAAAATTCAAGCATTTAAGGATATGAACCTTAAGTTATATCAGACTAACATTCTGTAATGTCTTAAATATTTGAAAGAAGGAAATGGGTGGCTTATTTTTATTAGAATAATCCTAATGTGAATTCTTCGCTAACAAGTCGATGCTTTCGGAGGGAACCCAGCCGCGTACACCGTTCATGCACTCGACATAATCCCAGCGTGGGCGGCGTGCGAGGACGCGCAGCGGTGTGGACTCAGGGAGGCGAACGACGGACGCGCCTTTCTCATCTGCGGCACTGCGGGCTTCTGTCGCCGTGACGACGTAGGCGATCTGCTCGGGCTTGAGCATATTAATATGCGGTGTGTCGAGCGTGTAGTAGTACAGCCAGTTCGCCGCGCAGGCGAGGCTGACGAGGGCACTGATGCCGCAGACCCACTTCAGTGTCAGGGTCAGCTTACTAGGAATGAACAGCAGCATGAGAGCTGTCAGGAGGAGGGCGGTCGCCAGCGCGGTGAGGAGCAGGAGCGTGTCGATGCTCAGGTAGGTGAAGATGTCGCTCTCCATGCTGCCTACGTCCAAGATAGCTCCTTCCTTACGCTGGATGAAGGCGAGGTTCGCCTCTGCTTCATGCAGGGAGGGATTCCTCTCCAGCGCGCGTGCGTAGGCGAGGGCTGCTTGACCGGGTTTTGCAAGCCTGTAGTAGCTATTACCCAGATGGTAGTATAGGCGAGCCGCGCTGGTGTCGCCTTCGGATTTTGCCTCTTTTTCGATGGCTTCAATGCCTTTCTCAAAGGCCTCTTTCGCGGAGCTGTACTCTCCGCGCTCGTACTGGATCACGCCCTCGCGGTCGAGGTCGGTGGGCGACTTCGCCTCCGCGCTGTTCAGTACTGCGAGGAGACCGAGTGTGAGGATGATGAGCGTGCTGGTGGTCTTCGCCGCCTTGGCTACATTCTGAATAGCACGGCGCATCATGCTGAGTATATTTTTCTTTTCTGCGTCGGACATGACAGTCTGGGCATCGGGGCGGAAGGCTTCTCGGTCGCGGCGTGCGATGAGGGCGCGGAGTTCGTCATCCATATTCTGGGAAAGGTTCTTTTCAATGAAGGCGGCACTCTGTCGCAGGAAGTCCATGGAGGACTCCGTCTTGCCTATCGCGCGCAGGGCGCGCTCCATCTCACGCATCTGATTCCCGCTGGCGCGACGCTTCCCTAGCCAGCTGATGAGCAGGTAGAGCGCGATGAGTGCCGCTGGGGCGTAGAGGAGGAAGTAGTAGCGTGGGTTCACGCGCAGGCTCTGACCACTGATTTCATCAGGCAGAGGGCTGTAGATGTCGCTGAGCTGCGCGACAGGGACTTCGCCTGCTGGTGGTGGCTCAGCCATGCCCATGCTCAGGCTGCCGGCTCCGCTGTTCGGATCGCCACCGCTGGTGTCGGTCTTCTTCCACTTCAGTGCGATGGGCTTGCTGAGGCTTTCTTCGTACTGCTGGGTGGCAGGGTTAAAGTAGCTGAGGCGGAAGGCGGGGATGCCGCCTTCTTCACGCGTCGGGCGTATGAGTTGGTTGAAAATCACGGCGGTCACCTTGCCATTGATGTCTGTCTCTAGCTTCTTCGTCGCTGGGATGGTCTTCCAGCCAGCTGGGTCTGCCAGCTTCGGGCATTCGATGTTCTCCAGCGCGCCTGTGCCTGTCACGCGAATGGTGACATCCACGGATTCGTACATGGCGAGCTCCTTCACGTCTGTAGCAGATGTGATGCTGTAGTCGCCGACGAGCTTGTCATAGTGCTGCGGCGCACCGGGGGGGAGGGGGAGGGCTTTGATGCTGAGCGTGGGCAGCAGGATCTCATCGCGACGCACGGAGAAGACATTTACCTGCTCGGCGACGTTCACACTGCCTGTCGCTTCGCTCTCGCCCTCGACGAAGGGGATGATGGTGGAGCTGAGGTCATAGCATACCCACTGCTCACCACGCGCCATGACGATGTTACGCCCGACGATGCTCTGCTGAATATTGCTCAGCATGCCCTGTGTCGCGAGCTGGAAGGGGAGTATCTTCATGCCCGTGGCGGTGAAGAAGGGGAGGCTCGCGAGCCCGACGCGGTCAGGGAGGAGTATCTTCATCTGCGCGTTGATACTCTCATCCACGTAGGGCTCATCCTTGTCCATCGCCCACAGGACACCGTAGGGCATGGGGTTGTTAAACCACTTAATCGCGCTCGTGGAGTAGACCTTCAGCGGGGGGACGGAGATACTGCCCGTCTTGCCCGACTTCACGAACTTGATGGGGATGTCTTCGATAGTCACTTCACCGGGGGCATCGGGGATGATGAGGATGGGCAGCAGTAGCAGGGGCTCGCCCATGGGGTCATTATGCTTCGTCAGTGTGCGGTACTGGAGGATCTGCATCGAGCCATTCTTCACCACGGGGCGCTTGACGAGTTCGAACTGGTCGGTGCTGGCATTTTCCTTAATCAAGTACAGCAGGATGTGCTCCCCTGGTAGGGCGACTTCCGATGACCAGCGTGTCGTGGTCTCCGATGCGCGTAGCGTCCCCAGACTGCTGAGGAGAAGGGTGAGGCTGAGAATGAAAATGAGAATGGGGTTTTTCATGTGACTGGTGAGTATGTGATTAAAATGGTGAATTAATAGTCCTTGCTCGGTGGTCGCTGACCTCCGTAGGGGCGTGGGATGGGCGAGCCTCCGTCTTCGTCGAGGTGCATCTCAAGGATGCTGCGCGCGCGCTGCGCGTCTTTCTCGTCTTGGCTCAGCTGCGTAGGCTGCGCTTGCTGAGCCTGCTCGTTCTGCTGGTCGCCGTCTTGGTTCTGCTGCTGGTTCTGCTGCTCGCCGCCTTGGTTTGGTTGGTCGTTCGGTTGGTCTCCGCCTTGGTTAGCCTGCTGGTTCTGCTGCTGGCTGTTTTGGTTCTGCTGATTTTGCTGGTTCTGCTGATTCTGTTGGTTTTCTCCACCCTGCGATCCGCCTTGTTCGCCTTGCTGACCCTCTTGCGGTTGTTGGCTGCCCTGTTGACCTTGCTGCCCCTGCTGGCCTTGTTGGGACTGCTGCTGATTGTTCTGCTCCTGCTGCTCCTGCTGGTTTTGCTGATCTTGTTGGTTTTTCTCCATTTCCTTGAGCCTGTCGATCTCTTCCTGTAGCTGCTTGAGGAAGTTCTCCGTCTTCGCGAGGTCGCGCTGGCTAGGCTCGTGTCCTTCGATGAGTCCGAGGGCATCGCGGTAATGCTGGATGTCCTGCTGGAGCTGGGTTTGGATTTTTTCGAGATCCTCGGAGCTGACGTTCTTGGGCTCGCCTTCTACGACGGGTTTGTAAAGATCACGCAGCTGCTGAAAGGAGGATTCGACATTCAGCTTGCCGAGCTGGTGCTTCGCCGCCGCTTGCAGGGCAGGGTCGGAGCTCAGCATGGCGCGTGAGAAGGAGCTACGCGCTTCCTCCACTTCGCCTAAGCCCAGCTGTGCTGTCGCGAGGGCGAAGGACAGGGAGGCGTCTTCCATGAGGCTGATGTCATGTGCGACGGCTTCCTCGATGAGGTCTTTTGCCTTGTCGTATTCGTACTTATTCAGGACTGTCTTTAGCTCCTTGTACAGGGCATCATCCGCGCGTGCTTCCGTGCTAAATCCTCCTAGTAGGAGTGCCAAAATGAAGCCGCCAGTCATTGAGCGTTTCTGCCAGCTGGGTAGACTCCACTCCGTCCCCAGCACGATGGCTAGTAGCAGCCATACCGCTGACATGAAAATGAAATAACGGAAAAGATCGCGCGGTGACTTCGTCAGCGAGGACTCATTCTCGTGTCGCTCCAGCTTCGATGCAGCAGACTGTGCGAAGGCGGTGAGGTCAGCACCGCTGCCCATGGCGAAGTAGTCACCGCCTGTCGCCTTGGCGAACTGGATGAGTGACTTCGTGTCCAGCTTGCTGATTACATTCTTGCCCTCCGCGTCTTGGTAGAGCCCATTTTCACCGTCAGGATCAGGGATGGCATCGCCTATCTCTGTGCCCACACCTACCGTGATGACGAGCAGCTTCTTCTCTCGTGCCTTCTCCGCGATTTCAATCGTCGAGCCTACTGTGTCTTCGCCATCGCTGAAGATGACGACGGCATTCGTCCCTGTGGGTGCACTGCGGGCGAAGTCCTCCATGGCCTTCTCCAGCACGCGACCGTAGTTCGTGCCACCGTAGGGTGACCAGTCACGCTTCACGCTCGCGAGTGTCTGCTTGAGCGCGTCATGGTCGTAGGTGAGGGGCACGACGAGTTCGCTCTCGCCTGAGAAGATGATGAGACCTAGCTTGTCACTAGGGAGCGCGTCAATGAGCTCGTAGCAGGCGGCGCGCGCCTCTTCGAGACGAGAGGGGCTGATGTCGCGCGTCTCCATGGAGCGCGAGATGTCCAGCGCGATGAGGAGATTGCGGCTTGAACCAGCCGTGCTCTGCTCTATATAACCATTGAAAGGCCGCGCGAGACCGACGATAGTGCCAGCGAGCGCGAGTATGGTCAGAAAGGCGGGCAGCGTGCGACGGTAAACCGGCAGACGCGTGATGAGATTCTGCTCATGTTCTGCGGAGACGAGTCTCCGCCAGTTCTTCTTACGTCTCCCCTCCGTCACAATGAGGAGGAAGAGCAGAGCAAGAGGAATCAGCAGGAGGAGCAGCAGATAAGGGTAAAGAAAACTCATGGCTATAGAAAATAATCAAGGGGCTGGCTGAGGGCGGATTTTACTCAGAAGCAGACTCAGACTTAGCAGAAACACGGCAAGCGCGAGCGGGTACATGAACAAGGCCTCATAGCTGATGATCGTGCGGCGCTTCGCATCCGACTTCTCCAGCTCATCAATGACGGCGAAGGCCTCACTGAGCTGCTGTCCACTGTTCGCTCGGAAGTACTTCCCATTCGTCAGAGCCGCGATCTCACGTAGCGTCTTCTCATCCACACCATCGCTCATGACATTCTGAGACAGGCGAGCCGTCTGCCCGATGGCAATGGGGAAAATACGCACACCGAGATCCGCCGCCTGCTTCGCCGCAGCGAGTGGCTGGATGAGTCCCGCATTACTCTGACCATCCGTCACGAGAATAATCACCTTCGACTTCGTCTCCTTCCTGTCCTCAAGACGCGTCGCGGCGGAAGCAATAGCCGAGCCAATCGCCGTCCCGTCCACGCTGATATAACCACGACGACGGCCATCCGCGAGATAGAACTGCTCGATGATATAAGCGAGCAAGCTATGATCCAGCGTCAGAGGGCAGCTCAGCTTCGCCTTCCCTGCAAACGCGACAATACCGATACGATCATTCGGTCTCCCCATGATGAACTCCAGCATCACCGCCTTCGCCGCAGAAAGCCTATCCACGTAACGCGAGCGCGAACGCCCCCTATCGTCACGATAATTAAACTGCATATCCTTCAGCGACATCGAGCCGGAAAGGTCACAGGCAATCATGATATCAATCCCGCTCACGCGCTCCTCCGTCATCTCACTGCGGAACTTCGGCTCTGCCAGTGCGACAATCAAGCTACCCAGTCCCAGCACTAGCAACAGCGCCCCTACACGCCCCATCAGCGTACTCGGAGGCGTTAATTTCGATGCCAGAATACGGATCGCTGGGTGAGATAGCCCCGCAAAAGTCCCCTTACGGCGACGTAGCAAGAGCAGCGGAATGAGCACCAGCAAGCCCCAGAGCCACTCCGGCGACGCCAGCATGAACTCGCGTGCCCCATCATTCGGTGCACCCGTCGGCTGCTGAGCCAGCAGCGGCATGAAAGAAAAACTAAACATGGGAAGAAGAATCATTAACAGAGGTCGAAGAACGATGCATCACAGGCTGCTCCTGCGCCTTCGCCAGCGCGATACGCTTGATGAGCTCACGCGTCTGAGTGAGCATATGCTGCGCCGCCGCAGGCGACTGCTGCTGAGGCCCCGCATACTTCAAGCGTGCCAGATCATCTAGCAGCTGGTAAGTCTCCTCATGGCAGCTCTTAGGCATACCCGAGAGCGCATCCAGACGCTGGTGGAACTCCTGATGCGTCTCATAGAGCGTCGGATCAGACGTCTCGCCCGTGATATACTCGCGCAAGATAAGAGACAGCTCTATACTCATCGCCGCCGCATTCTCATGCTGCTCACCCTGAGCTAGCGCATCAAGACGCTGCAAGGCAATAAACTCCGCAGACGGAGGCACGATAGCAGGCTTACGACGCGCACGCAAGACGAGATACACCGTGAGGATAATCAGAAGCAGCAGAGCACAAGCCCCAGCTACCCACAGCCACATCGCGCTGTTTTCAAGAAAAATCTCAGGAGCGATATGAGGCTCTAGCTCAGGAATCTTATCCAGCAGCTGATTGCCAGACGCTGGAGCTTGAGCTGGTGTCTGAACTGGGGCAGGAACTTGAACTTGTGCAAGAAAAGTCATCATGAGAACAAGAAAAAATAAGAATCAGTGCGCAAAAAAACGGCTACGACGCTGGAACATCTTCCTGAGCGGCAGGATATAATCCTGACTCGTCACCAAATCGACGAAGTCAATACCCAGCTGCGTGAAGCACAGCTCCCACTGGAGACGCTGCACACGCATCGCCTCCGCATAATCTTGGCGCAGCTGCGCATCATTCAGATTCGCCTTCCACTGCTCGCCAGACTCAGGATCGCGGAAATTAATCATCCCACTAGCAGGAAGCTGTAACTCACAAGGGTCAGCCACACGCACAGGAATCAGCTCGTGACGGAAACCGAGACGCCCGAGAGCCTTCTTATCAGGCTCAGCGAGAAAATCACTCATCATGAACACCATCGCACTCTTACGCTGCGTGCGCAGTATCTCCGTTGCGATCTCATCCATCGTCATATCCTGCCCATCCGTAGAAGAGCAGATAATCTCACGCACAATACGCTGCGTCTGTTTCATCCCCTGCGCAGGAGGCAGGTAGAAGTGCGAGTTCCCACGCCCGAAGAGCAGCAGCCCCACCTTATCACCATTCAGAGCCGCACTATACGACAGCACCGCAGCTATATGCGCCGCATACTCCAGCTTCGTGTAAGCGACACGCTCACTCGCATAGCACATCGACGCGCTCGTATCTACCGCGAGCAAGAGCACCTGCTCACGCTCCTCGTAGAACTTACGCACATAAGGCGTGCCCGTGCGAGCCGTCACCTTCCAGTCGATGAAGCGCGGCTCATCGCCAGCACTATATTCACGGAAATCATCAAAATCCAGCCCCTGCCCACGGAAGCTCGAGCGGTACTGCCCCGCAAAAGCCGCCGTCGCGCGCTTGCGCGCCATCAACTCAATGCGGCGCACCTTCTGCATGATCTCCTGACTCTTATCTAGCATAGCGAGGGAAGGATGAGAAAAAAACAGCTAAACTAGTAGCACTTAAGGCACATTCACCTTCGCGAGGATCATCTCCACGACCCTCTCACTCGTCATCCCAGAAGCCTCCGCCTCATAAGAGAGTAGAATACGGTGACGGAGAATATCAATAGCGAGATCCTTAATATCCTGCGGCGTGACAAAGGTACGCTGCTGCGTGAACGCCAGCGCACGCGCCGCAATCGCGATATTAATCGTCGCTCGCGGAGACGCGCCAGCGCGCACCATCCCCTCCAGACGGCGATCCACCGTCTCAGGCGCACGCGTCGCGCGTACAAGAGTAACGATATACTCCTCCACAGCAGGATCGATATAAATCTGATTCATCAGCAC
>CAYJNX010000113.1:0-7719 GCA_964371525.1 uncultured Akkermansia sp.
TCGGTGAAGTGGAAGTGGTAGACATTATACTTTAACTGAGCCATGGCATCGAGCTCCTCCATGATGTACTCAATGGGCATGAAGTTACGACCGACATCATTCATGAAACCGCGAATCTCGAAGTCCGGCCAGTCCTGTATCGTGCAGACCGCGACCGTGGTCTTCGCCTCTCGACGCTGGATGAGCTGCATGAGGGTCTGCATGCCGTAGTAGAGCCCCTTCTCGTCTTCTGCTAGGATAGTCGCACCATCGGAGCTGATATTCAGGGCGTAGGCTTCTTTCTTCTGCCATGCTTCTTTCTTATCGACGAAATCGAGCGAGCCTAGGCGGAAGGTGATAGGGTAGGACTTGCCAGTACTGACGATGTTCACCGCATGGCTGCGGAGGTAGTCCGTGAGCTGCGATTGGATGAAGGCTATCTTGTCCTTATCCTTTGCGGATGAAGGCAGCGAGAGGCTGACATTCTTGAGGGCGACGCTAGAGTCCCCCCATTGGCTGTCCTGAGGCAGGGGAAGCAGCGGGGGCTGCTCGATGCTAAAGCGGAGGTGGTTCGTACTATTGGAAGGGTATTGCGCTGAGGTCTTGCCAGAGGCGATGAGGGGTGATGCGCTCAGGAAGAGCCCTAGACTAAGGTATTTTATAGGAGGAAACATAATAGATGGCTGCTATGAAGTAGCTTTCATTCTATACAGTTCCTCCTTGCATATCAAGCGAAAAAAGCCCTCTAATCCTCATTAAAAAAAGCCCTCGATCCGATGTCATACAGATCGAGGGCGTAGATGCTTAGTTTCTATAACGGAAGCTCCTAGAAGCTGAAGCGATAGCCTACAGTAGCATTAACATTGCTGTAGTTTTCTCGCAGATCTACAGCCGCGTCGCAGAATACGCTGGATTCACCCTCCATGATGGGGATATGCAGACCAGCTCCGAGTTCTACACCGAAGTTCCCACGCTCTGAGCTCTGGATCTTCGCGTTCTGTGTGCCAGCGCTCAGAGCTACCTCTGTGTCAGAGCGTGTGTCACCGATGTCGCCCTTCAGCAGGGCGCGCATCGAGACGCTACCTGTGCGGTTGTAGATAGTCTCACCTATATTCATCTGGAGACGCGCGCCTAAGGCCAGCGTCGCACGGTGCATCGACTGCTCATTCACCTTGAGAGCGGCATCACTACCAGACTCAGTATAGCCATCAATCTGGCTCATCTGATAGGAGATGCTAGCAAGGGGCTGCCACAGTGCGCTCTTCTCTTCATTGAGGTAGTAATTACGAGCAAGCTCGTAGTGCACACCGAGACTATAACCAGATGTCGTATAGTCGGTGGAGTACTCACTATCCCCGAAGTTCACAGTACGTGATCCATCTATGTCAGCGATGCCAGCAGACACGATAAACTTATGATTCCATTCGTTGACCGTCCTGTGAGCGAAGAAGCTGAGGTAGTATGTGCTAACGTCGCTATCCAGCTGATCTATATCCGAGCTCGTGAGATCACCATACATGGCCGTGAGTGCCATGCCCAATGTCGTGTTCCTATCTAGTGAGAGATCAGTACCTACTGTACCACCCCAGTTTGACATGGTGTAGCCTGCCTCTGTGCTCTCGCCTGAGAGCTTTGCTTGATTCCCCTCGGCACTGATCCAGCCATTGACGACGTCTTCTTGACCGTAGCCGACCTTGGAGGCGATGGGGCTTCCTACACGATTTCTGATGCTACCGAGCTGGCGTTCCATATCATCCTGAAGAGCCATTCCCTGCGTCGCGATACTCGCACCGGCGATGGCTGCCGCGAGCTTGTCAGCGGCGAGAGGGTTCTTGTTAATCAGCTCGTCGAGCTCACCCATCACCTTAGCGAGGTCTGAACTGCTGCTAGGATCTGCCGAGACGCCGAGATTAATAAATGCATCGGTGACTAACTCGTATCCAGCAGAACCATTCGCAGACATCGAACTCGAGCTATAGAAGCTCGTATTGAAATCAGCGACGATCATGTTCAGCGTGCTGTCGAAGCGAACATTCGCATAGTACTTAGAAAGAGACTCATCCAGCATGATGCTGTTATCTGCGATGCTACTGCCATCAGCAAACTCGATGAGCTGGATAAGCCCACCAGCGGAGATCGCAGGTGACTGGTCGAAGTTAATCGCATTAATCGTCAGCGTCGAGCTGCTATCTATGGTCAGCGCCTCTCCTGCGAACGCTACGACTGTGTCGCCTTCTTCGAGGAAATCACCATTGACGCTCAGCGTGAGGCTACCGCCATTCGTGACAGAGGAGGCCGAGCCCAGTGTCAGAGCATTGCTCTCACTTGTAGCCGCGGTGAGGTCGATGATGATGTGAGCACCTGTGGAGTTGATACCACCGAGCTGAGTCACGCTCGTCGCATCGGTGATGATCAGAGTACCACCTGTACCGCCTACGGTGAGAGCTGCGTCAGCCTTGAGCTTCTGTTCTGCTCCGACCTGTGCATTGATGCTAGCACCAGTACCATAGCCGCCTGTATAATCACCACCAGTGCCATTCACGTAGACTGTCCCCTGCACGACTGATCCTGTAGAGGAAGCACGTGTCTTGACAAGATTTGTCAGGCCTTGGACGGTGATGTGCCCTGTCGCTCCTGTATCAAGCGTGGATCCATCGAGATTCAGCATGCCTGCATAGAGCTGATTGTCCGCTCCTACATTTTGTACATTCAGCGTGACGTTCTGCGCATTGATATCACCACTCACGACGCTCAGTGCTGTATTTCTCAGCAGGACGGAGTCTGTGCCGTTACCGATGATCCAGAGCTCTGCGCTATCGGAGTTGCCTGAGAGATTGGAGAGGATGAGCTCGCCTGTGCCGCTGAGGTTTGTCATATCAATGACCTGCTTGCTCTCGCCGATGACGACCTTGTTCACGTAGTCGAGTACGTCGTAGGAGGCCATCTTGCCTGCATTCGCAGGGTCGTAGATAGGTGCGATCTGGCTGAGTGAGTTATCGGCATTCGGATCTGTCGTGGGGGTGACGGCGAAGTCATTATCCATATCCCATGTGCGTCCTGTCGTGTCCTGCACGATGAAGGTGAGATTACCATCGTCATCCCTCGTCTGCAAGACATCCCTGTAGGTGTAGTCACCCTGATCTTGGGTGATAGCACTTGCGATATCGTCAAGGATGGACTGTGACAGAGCAAAGTTGCTCCAAGTCACCGTGCCACCATTTTGCTCGAAGAAATTGTAGCTACCATTCGCCGCATTCTCAAAGAAGTTCGCACTTGCCATCGTCACAGCGACGCTGCCTGCGCCTGTACTATCTGAGATCGAGCTAGCACCGAGGTAGAAGTCGGAGCTGGTCAGGTCATTGGCGAAGTGGATGGAATCCACCGTCAGATCATCGAACAGGGTATTCGTACCCGTACTTACCTCAAGCATAGCAGCAGATGCATCCCCCCCTGTGATCACAGCAGAGGCATCGACGGTCAGCTTGCGGTCGGTGACAATCACTCCGTTGTCAATGAGCTCCAGTGTGCCTGTGCCTGTCATCCCCTTGAGTACGGTGTCTGTGGCGACACTGAGGGTAGAGCCTTCTGATAGATCAAGGGATTGATCGCCTAGGCTCGTCACTCCCACGCTGGCATCAGCCTGTGTGATGAGTGTACCTGCTCCTTCAAGTATGTCTATCTGCGATCCATCGCCGACTTGCAGTCGTCCATCATTGGTCACCGTGATGTCTGCACCGTTCGTGGCCATCAAAGCACCCGAAACAGTGAGGCTAGCTCCAGTCTCAAGCGTGAGAGCATCTGATACGCCAACTGTGGCCGATACGGCGTTAATAGCTCCATTGTTCGCGATAGTGAGCTCACCTCCTGTGATGACCAGCGCGCCTTTTTCCGTTGCCGTATCTGGATTATCATCCACGATGTTGATGGTATTGCCGACTTCGAGTAAGCCGCTGTTCAGGGTCAGATTCCCCGTCGTGAGCGTCTCGCCACTGAAAACGTATCCATCTGTCTCGCGATCAGAGCCCGCCTTGATGGCGACGCGTATTTCCGACGCGCTAGCACCGGCTTGATCCACATAGACGACATGTGATCCAGCTCCGTCAAAGATGGCATTTTGAGCACTCGTAGGAGTATCTACAGACCAGCTGTCTGCGCTGCTCCAATTCATATCGGCTTCATCGCTTTCCCAGCGGTTGCCAACGATCGTTGCAGTCAGGGTGATATTATTACCTTCAAAACCGAAGCTATACTGGGTCGTCCCTACGGTGTAGAATTCATAGTCTCCATTAGCAAATGTCAGATCTGTGAGAACCAGGCCCGAAGCCGCGCCTAGTTCGACGAGAGTCATTGTCTGCGCATCGTCAAGGCCGAGGCCTAGGAGATAGTCATCGCTGAGTGCCAGCTGCAAGGAGGTGACTCCAGTGAGAGATCCTGCGGAGAGGAGAGCTTGCTGCCCTCCGAATCCTGTCTCTGGAGTGTCCAGAGTCGTCAGCGTCAGGTGACCGGCACCTGTCAGAGCCCCTGTCACGGTCAGCTTCGCATTCAGCGATAGATTCTGATCTGCGGCCATGGTCAGAGCGGTTACAGTGTTAGCAGTGCTTGAGAGGAGAGTGACCGCACCAGTAGCGATGATGCTTCCTTCGGCGGTGTCAAGCGTGAGAGCACCCGCGACATCGACAGTACCTGCATTGGCGAAGTCTCCTGTGACAACCATGTCGGAGTTGACGTCAAAGGTGCCCGCGCCATTCGTGAATGCGGAAAGCGCTGAACCGAGTCCACCTACAGAGCTATTACCTGAAGCTATGATAGCACCACCTGAAAGTGTCCCTGTAATATTCGACGTGTCACCGATGACGAGGGTTGCGTTATTCGTGACATCTCCCGCGACCGTCAGAATGGCAAAGGTATTTGTCGCTGTCGTGTCTGCGCCACCGAGGATGAGATCACCTGCGACATCCAGCGTGCCACCTGCTGCGCCTACGGCTTGAGTAATGGTCAAATCGGCATCATCAGTCGTGCTGAGCGTGCCCGCGTTGGACAGGCTATCAATTTCCGTCGTCATGCCGAATGAAAGGCTGCTGCCATCCTCCACTGTGACTGCTGCGGCACTCAGATCAATGCTATTGTTGAAAGTCGCGCTTGCTGCTTCGGAGACAGTCAAGCTTGCGACGCCATTGATCGCAGAGCCAGTGAATGTATAATCAACGGCGTTCCCATCAGCAGGATCAGCATCGGTGATGGTGATGGTCGCTGCCGTTACTTCAGCTACAACATTCACCGTACCTGCTCCCTTGCTAAAGTAGACGATGTCTCCATCTTGGAAGGTCGCATCATCGCCAAAGCTATTATCCCACACATTATTAGCTCCCCATTCACCGTTACCGCCACCGCCATCGCCACCTACACCTGTGGCACCATCCCAAGTGAGGATGCCACGAGGTCCATAAGTGATCGTGCCATCATCGCGCAGTACCCAAGTGTAGCCATCGACGAGTGAGGCATCTGTGAGAAGCACATTTGTATTATAGGTCAGAAGACCATCTGTAAGCCCCATTGCCGAGGCATCCAGTGTCCCGCCAGCTGTGAAGTCAAAGAGCTTGTAGGTCGTGTAGCCAAGGTTTGTGGTCGTGTCAGAGGCTACACCATTAAGATCAAAGACGGTATTAGCAAATAGTTCGATTGATGCAGAAGCGCCCTGGCTAGTAATCGTCTTGTTGATGGTCAGTGTGCCACCTAGATCCATCGATCCTTCATTGACTATGTTTTGTGCTCCGCCTACGGTGAGACCATTCGAGGCGAGGATCAAGCCATAATTGGTGATCGCTCCCGTACCGAGAGAATCAGCTTGTTCTGCTTTCAAGGTAGAGATCGAGGCTACTTGGATTGCTCCACTCATGGTATTGGAGGCACTGAGTACGAGTGTACCACCTCCCGTGACGGATATTGCACCTGTGCCGCTGAGCACCCCTGAGAGTGTGATGGTGGCTTCAGCACCACCGTCTGCTATCTGCGCAGCGATGGTGGTTTTCTCGCCGGCGAGAGCATCGAACACGATGTCATCCTTCCATTCGGTTGCGTCGCGCGTCGTGCCTATTGTGGTGGCGCCCGCCGTGATGGTTCGGTTATGCGTCGAATCCAGCACTGCACCGATCAGATTAAGACGACCACCGTTGAGATCCAGAGCTGCAGACTCTGAAGCTTCTGCGAATTGGTAAGCTGCCAGCTCCAGTGTACCACTATTGAGGGTATTCACATTCCACATCTCTACAACGGTGGCAAAGCTCACCTTACCTGAGCCATCTTCACTTTCAAAGGTGGTATTGACGAGCTCAATCTCAGAGCCACTCGTTGCGCTGACCACCATATGAGAGTGCTCTTCCTGAGTGAAGGTTGCTTCGAAGAACTGTAGTCTATCCGCAGCATCGCCCTGTGAGACATTCAGAGTGCCACTATATTTATTGACGGCTTTGATCGTTAGCTGTCCGAACTCGTTGCCAGCTGGGTTCGCTCGGAAATCGATATTCCCATTGCCTGTCAATTCGGTAAAGGAGAAAATACCATTCCAAGCATGAGAAATAATACTAGCTCCATTCACCGTTAAGGTACCAAACTGAACGCCTGTACCTGCATCCAAGTCTTGGCTATGCATCGTGGTCGCATTGAGCGTGATATCAGTACCCGTGTAATCTCCTGAGCCGTGCCAGATAGTGAGCTGAGCTCCTGTCCTCACATCGATCAGAGACGCTGCCATGTTTTCATTACTCCCCTCAGCACTGCCAAAGGTCGTCACACCACTCACAATATTGATGACGCCTGTATAATCGACATCCCCTTGCAAGCGTATCGTACCATTAAGATTAAGCGAGCCAGAGTCACCCGTGATATTACCGAGTGTTGTCGTACCAGACGTACTACTGACAATCGCAGTATCTGCAACGTTGATTTCCTTATCCACTGTGATGCCGCTAAACTCTGCTATAGAATCGCTTCCAAGAGAGATCTTGGAGATAGCACCGAAGTCACTAGCGGCTGCTACCGTCATTATTCCATTGTAGTAAGTTAATGCCCCTGAGAATGTAGATAGATCCAAGATATCCGCTAGATTCCCCCCCGTATCAGAGCCATCGATGATCACATTCGATGTGGCTTCGCCTTGCACATTGAGTGCTGTTGTTAGAGCGTCTCGGTCCAACTCAAGAGTAGCCCCCGCACCAACGATAACCCTGTTGGCCGAGAATGTATTAGTGGATGAACCCATAATGCTGAGGTAGGCGTTATCTTCTAGCGTGACCACGCCAGCGGAGATAGACTCCTCCAGCGTAGCCGCGGTGTAGCCTGTAAAAGTCACCAGATCATTGTTGGCGAATATCGCATTACCATCAAAATCACCATTGACCGTATCCCAAGTGAAGGAAGAAATATTTGCAGAATCAGCACCGCCTGTGTAGGTGAGAGAATTCGCCGATGAATCAACAATAGTCAGGACAAGCTCATTATCGACCCATGCCAGTGCATCGAAGCGCGTCGGATCGATGATGCCTTCTATGCTCAAGCTATTCTTGAGCACATCCATATCAGCCTCCGCAAGCCCTACAGTACCATCTGTACGCTTGAGCAGAGTATAATCGCCAGACGCGATATCGCCCGCGATTCCTAAATCAATGACCAGTGCAGCACCGAGTGTAAAGCTACCATTGAGGGTCAGCGCATTCCCTCCCGTAGTCGGAGTCGTCGTGTAGG
>CAYJNX010000114.1:0-7718 GCA_964371525.1 uncultured Akkermansia sp.
TCAGATCATGGGGGTAGGAAATCTCATAGTAGGCCTTCTTCACGGCTTCTTGGAAGGCGGGATTTTTCAAAATATCTCTTTGATTTACCCATGAATTAGCGACACGAAAGTAGACGGGATGATAACGCTCTCTGTGCGAATTCTCAAAGATAGGGCGGGCGTAGATATGCTGATAAAAGTCTTCACGTAGTACGCTCTCTACCGTGCCGTAGGAGGTGGAGACACGAATGTCGTATTTCCCATGGAAAGCAAGCGCTTCTTTCAGGATGACGCGTAAGGTTGTCGGGCTGGTCCACTTTGTCTCGTAGGGGACTGCTGGACTGATGCTGAACTCTCCGTCATTCGCAGGCTTCCCGACCATGTTCTGGTCGATCATGGGCTTCGTGAACGAGAGCTCAAGCGTAGGCTGCGAGGTAGGTGAGTGTGTGTCTTGCTGGATTTCTACCCCGACGGATAGAACGGGTGCTGCTACGAGACCGTAGCTGGCGAATAGTTGTAATTGTTTCATATTGAGAGGGGGGATGTTAGATGTTATTTGTTAATTTTATTTCGCTCAAAGTACGCATCGTACTCTAAGTCTCTACCCATGAAGTTCCTGTAGAGCGTCTTCGAGGGGAGGCTAGCTCCGGGCTCGAGCACGCGTCGTCTGAACTCCATGCCTATCTTCGGATTAGTCACACCTTCTGCCTTGAAGCGGGCGTAGGCATCCTCTGCTAAGACATCAGACAAGATGTAAGAGTAGAGACAAGCTCCATAGCCCGAGGCCATTGTATGGTGATCCTGTAAAAGAGGGTTCGGCTGCATGTGACTGACAGGCATCATATGCTTCGATGTGAGCTCATAGCAGGTCTCCTGTAGATTGCGCCCCGCGTAGCGAGTCTTGTAGTGTGTATGGATGTCCAGATCGAGCTTTGAGGTGATGAGCATATCCATCAGATTCCACATTTCTCTGATCTCGTTAGCATTGTTCAACTCTGTCAGGAACTCCACTAAGTCAGACTGTGACAGAGAGCTGGTCGCAAATAGCTGCGCAGACTCTGGGTCAGATATCCATTTTTCAAATAATGTGCTGGGGAACTCTCCGAAATCTTGCTCCATGTTACTACTGGTCAAAGCACAGTACTTAACATCCGAACAGATACTATGAAACACATGCCCAAACTCATGCATGAGATAGAGCACATCATCATGAATCATGTAAAAACTTGACAATCTATCTTCATCACTAGGGAGATTCATGATGAGTGTCGTTAAGTTAGGTGAGTGTGCCGCCCCTTCGCGCTGCTTCGCAGCACGCAGCGTGTAACTCATCGCGCCCTGAGTCTTACCAGGTCGAGCCAAGAGGTCGAGGTATACCGAGCCAAGATGAGCCTTTGTCTCCTGATCATAGACGGCATAGATCCTCACACTGGGATGCCATACCTCAGCATGCCCCGCAGCGAGGGTCTCGCCTTCTGTGATGAAGCTCGTAGGTACGGGCTTGATGATCACGCCATACATGCTCTCATAAAAGCGCAGCAGCTTATCGAGAGTGAGCTCAAAGGGGAAGACATTATAGTACTGATCACTACGCCCTTTGGATTTTTCATTTTCCAGCAGCCCGAGGTAATAAAGCTCATTCCATGGGGCTATTTCTGTGATATCACGAGAGAGGCGCGCCGAGACGAGATCAAGCATCATCTTCTTATGCTCATTCCACTGCGGAGTGATCAGCTCTATCATGTCATCGACGAACTCGGTGGCGTTCTCCGCCGTTCCCATCATCATTTTGCGAGCTCTCAGGTCAGCGAAAGATTCGAATCCGAGTAGTTCGGCATTCTCTTGCCGCAGTCGCAGGATGCCCTCGACGACGGGGGTATTATCGTAGGGAGTGCCCTCACCAGCTATCTTAGAATGCGCTTCCCAGAGGCGTTTGCGGGTTTCCTCCACGTGGCAGTACTGCATCACAGAAAAGTAGATAGATGTATCATGCAGGGGCAGTAGCCACTGAGGCTTGCTCCCTGTACCATAGCCCTTCTCTAGTGCTAATTGGGCGAGGTGCTGCAGAAAGCCATCAGGGAGACCTAATAACTGCCACGAATGCTCTATAATCACGTAGCTCTCATCGCGCGACCGCTGTAAATTGGAGTAGTACTGTATTTCTAATCGTCCCAGTTCTTGGATATTCTTGTCGAGAATTTTCTTATCCTCCGCGCTCAGCAGAGAGCCAGCATTTGTGTAGAAATTCACGCACAAATCCACAATGTGCTGATCTTCATCACTCAGATTCTTAGCCCAATCCTGCTGAATAGCCTGCTGCATTACTCCCCACGCACCGGACTCACCTGTGAGCCATGCGTTATAATCTTGAAAATATTTATATGTTTCTTGAGAAGCCATCTGCCACTCTGGAGAATGATTCACGAGAGATTGGAATCTAATTAGTGCTAATGGGCTGTACTCAGGCGCATCAAAATCCGTGATGAATCCGAAGGTATTTTCCATCGTCATCTCCTCGGGGCGCAGCTTCAGAAGCGGCTGAATATCGCTCCTCAGAGAGATGAATAAATCGCGAGACTCCTTCGTCAGCTTCTCAGGAGTTAGCTGTGACCAGCGAGGGTACAGGGAGAAATCCTGCTGAGGAAGTGACGCTACCACTCTTACATCCTCACGAGGTGGCTGTACATCTGCTACGAGTAGCCCAGAAGCGAGGAGGAGCAGTCCTATAGATACACGGTATGACATGATTGTGTAAAAATAACACGCAGATCGAAAATCTATCAAGCATAAAAATCGTCATGTTACACAGTTGTTACACTTCATCATTTTGTATAACTCGCTACATCTCACGACGAAGACTCAGACTTAGCTTGACAATGATGGGAAAACTCCCTATACTACGCGCGATATGTTACGACTCTTTGACACACTCTCGGGCACAATGAAGGACATCAAGGCGATGAATGAGAAGCAATTGGGCTTCTATTGCTGTGGACCTACGGTTTATGCGGCTGCTCATATTGGTAATTTCAGAACCTTCGTAGCACAGGATGTGTTCCGCCGCGTCGTGGAGCTCGGAGGTCTGCGTACGAAGCACGTGCGCAATATCACAGACGTCGACGATAAGACCATCCGTAACTCTGTCGCTCAGAACATCCCGCTCATCGAGTACACCGAGTTCTGGACAAAGAAATTCCACGATGATTGCACCGCTCTGAACTGCTTAGCTCCACACGTCGAGCCCTCTGCCGTCGGGCATATCAAGGAGCAGATCGAGCTCATCGAACTCCTCATGGAAAAGGGGCACGCCTACTCCAGCGAGGACGGCTCAGTCTACTTCCGCATCTCTTCCTATGCCGATTATGGCATGCTCGCCCACCTCGACCGTCAGAATCTCGATCTGGGTAAGACCGCCCAGACTCGCGCCGATACGGACGAGTACGAGAAGGACAGCGTCGCTGACTTCGTGCTCTGGAAGGCCCGCAAGCCTGAGGATGGTGACAACTTCTGGCCATCCCCATGGGGTGAAGGTCGCCCTGGCTGGCATCTAGAGTGCTCTGCGATGAGTCACAAGTACCTCGGTGACACCTTTGACCTGCACTCAGGTGGTGTGGATCTCATCTTCCCTCACCATGAAAACGAGATCGCTCAGAGCCGCTGCGCCTGTGGTGGGCATAGCGCGCTAAACTGGTTCCACATCACGCACCTTCTTGTCGATGGGGCGAAGATGAGCAAGAGCCTCGGTAATATGTACACCCTCGACCAGCTCCAAGAGATGGGCTACAGTGCAGATGCCCTACGCTACCTCCTCTCCAGTGCCTCCTACCGCCGTCCGCTTAACTTCACGCTCACAGGACTGAAAGATGCACAGTCTGCGCTCAACAAGCTCGGTCGCTTCGACAAGCAACTCGCGACAGCCAGTGGTGCGAAAGAACCTACTTATAAGGATTTCTGCAAGAAAGCCCCCGACACAGCCGCGTTCACAGCCGCTTGGAGCAGCCTCGAAGACGATCTGAACCTCCCCGAGGCTCTCGGGCATGTCTTCACCGCCATGAAGGCGATGAAGCCCGCAGAACTCAGTGCAGAAGAAGCCACGAAGCAGTGGTACGCCTTCCGCTTCATCACAGAAGCCCTCGGCATCACGCTGAGTGATCCTGACGCAGATGTCGAAGCACCAGAAGAAATCCGCGCCATCGCAGAAGAACGCTGGCAGGCACGCGCGGAGAAGAACTGGGGACGCTCCGACGAGCTCCGCGACCAGCTCGCTCAGCTCGGCTGGACAGTGAAGGACGGAAAAGACGGCTACCAGCTGACGAAGGCCTAATTTTCAATCTATTTCTCCCCCCCATATCATGAACGATTCTGCACAAGATCTGAACATTCTCGGCAAGCACCAGAGCTTCTTCACCTCCCCAGAGGAAGCGCAACTGGAAGCCTTCCCCAACCGTAGCCCCGAGCGCGCCTACACCATCGTGCTGGATACGCACGAGTTCTCCTCCCTCTGCCCTGTCACAGGCCAGCCCGACAGCTGCCACCTGACGATTACTTACAGCCCAGCAGCCTCCATCGTGGAGACGAAGAGCCTGAAGTACTACCTCGCGTCCTTCCGTAATCATGCCGCGTTCAACGAACAAGTAGTGAATCGCATCCTTGACGACCTCATCGCCTGCATCGCGCCTTCGTGGATGCGTGTCGAGGGGAAATTCGGCGCACGCGGAGGAATCCAACTCACCACGATTGCTGAGCATCAGTCAGAGAATAAACCCGTATACCTCTAATACGAATATGAAACTTGCCATATTACTATCAGGTGGACTCGACTCCACGGCAGCCCTGCACTGGACAGATGCCGAGCACGATGCGGTATGCGCTATTGCTTTCGACTATGGAAGCAACCATGCGAAGAAAGAACTCGCCTGCGCACGCTGGCAGGCCGAGTCGCTAGGCATCCCCTACTACGAGCTTGATATTAGCTCCATCGCCACCCATCTACGCTCCGCCCTCCTTTCTGGGGCTGATGCTATCCCTGACGGGAATTATGCCGAGGCGAACATGACACAGACCGTCGTTCCCTTCCGTAATGGTATATTCCTTTCCATCGCTGCGGGCATAGCTGAGAGCTATGGAGCAGAAGGTCTCGTCATCGGAGCTCATGCAGGTGATCACTTCATCTACCCTGACTGCCGTACAGAATTCCTCATGGCGATGAGTCATGCGATACGCCTCGGCACGGTGGCAAAGCTGGAAGTACTCACGCCCTTCATCGAATCAGACAAGGGGGAGATCACAGCCATCGCAGCGAGACTGGGCGTGGACTTCACGCACACCTACTCCTGCTACAAGGGAAGAGAACTGCATTGCGGAATCTGCTCGACCTGTCTTGAGCGTAAGGAATCCTTCATCGAAGCAGGCATTAACGACCCGACAACTTACGAGCAATAAGCATCTTGACATAAATCCAATTATGCCTTCAGTATTCATTAAGACCTACGGTTGTCAAATGAACGAGCGCGACACAGAACAAGTCGCGAGTATGTTTCTCATGCACGGCTATGAGATGGCAGAAAAAGAGCGTGATGCCGACATCGTCCTGATGAACACCTGCTCTGTGCGAGAAAAAGCAGAGCTCAAGGCACTGGGTAAAATGGGACTCATCAGTGCCTCCATCCATGCAAAACCCCATACAGTCTATGGCTTCATGGGCTGCATGAGCCAGAGCAAGGGGAAGGAAATCTTCCGCGATGTCCCCCGCGCTGACGTCGTCGCAGGCACACAGCAGTATCAGAACGTCTTCGAGCTCTCCCATCAGATACTCCAGCAGCGACTCGCCGAAGGCGTGACCGAGCCCATTAAAAAGGGCGCGCACATCTGCGCCATCGAAGAAGTCGAAGACGATCAGAACAAGATTCGCGACCATGTGAAGAAGACCCAGCGCAGTGCAGCCTTCGTCTCCATCATGCAGGGCTGCGACATGCGCTGCTCCTACTGCATCGTGCCGAGCACACGCGGAGTCGAGCGCAGCCGTCCAGCCGATGACATCATCGAAGAAGTGCAGAAGCTCGTCGACGAAGGCGTGAAGGAAGTCACCCTCCTCGGGCAGATCGTGAACCGCTACGGACGCGACTTCCCCATCATTGACGGTAAAGGTGCCTTCGTGCAGCTGCTCGAACGCCTCCAAGCCATCGAAGGACTCGAGCGCATCCGCTTCACCTCCCCTCACCCCATTGGCTACCGCGAAGACCTCGTACACGCCTTCACCTATCTGGATAAGATATGCAGCCATATCCACTTCCCCATCCAGAGCGGCAGTGATCGTATCCTGAAGCTCATGCGTCGCCCCTACAAGAATGAGAAGTTCTTCCAGCTCTTGGAATCCATGCGCGCCGCGCGTCCAGACCTCGCCATCACGACCGACATCATCGTCGGCTTCCCCGGTGAGACGGAAGAAGACTTCCTTGAAACAATAGCGGCCGTCGAGCGCGTCCAATTTGATAACGCCTTTATCTTCCAATACTCCCGACGTAAGAACACCCCTGCCGCCGAAATGGAAGATCAGGTACCACGCGAGGTGAAAGAAGAGCGCAATCAGCGACTCCTCGCTGTCGTGAACCGCATCGCCATCGAAAAGAACGCGAAACTCGTCGGAACACTACAGCCCATCCTCGTCGAAGGCACAAGCAAGACGAATGAAAAGACCCTACAGGGACGCACACCACAGAATAAACCTGTCATCATTAATGGATCTAAGGAGTTGATTGGCAGCATTGTGAATGTACGCATCACCGAATCGACAGGATTTACGCTTTACGGTGAGATCGAAATTGGTTAGAGTGTATTATTATGATCATACGCCCCACTCTCGCTGTCCTTCTAGCGACCCTTTCCTCCCCACTCGTTCATGCTAACGACACTGTAGCTTCGGAACAGTTAACGGCTGCTCCCAGCTACCCATGGAGTGAAAAAATCCCTGCCGATATTCGCAAGCACTACATCGAGCCACAGCAGATGCTCGATGAGCCCTCTTCTGCATGGCGCGATGAAGTAGCCGCTATCATCCACCCCCTGATCAAGGACTGCAAAACCGACAAGGAAGCCGCTCTTCTCATATCGAAGAACATAGGCAAGCTCACAGGCGTGCATTATTCTACAGCACGCACACGTGCTTGCATGAATCCACTAGAAAGTCTGGAGCAGAAGAAAGCATCCTGCACGGGACTCAGCCTCCTCTTCGCAGCTGCGCTGCGCTCCGTAGACATCCCCTCACGCATCGTGGGTGTCGTCTCTTGGAATCATGTGCGTGGTAACCACACATGGACAGAAGTATGGCTTGACGGAAAGTGGGAAATGCTCGAAATGGGCGAATCAGATTTCAACACTGGCTGGGTGATGGATGCTGTCGGCATGCTCGATAGCAAGAACCCCTACCAGCGCGTTCTCGCCATCACGGGAAAGAAGCGCGAAGCCACATCAGATGCGCCGAACTTCTATCTTCCTTGGGATATGAATAACAAGAGCGTCGAAGCGGAAGACGTCAGCGCGCGCTACCAACAACTCGCGCGCGCTTGGTACGAGAAAAACGGTCTCGCTGCCGACCAGCAGCGTCTCCTCATTGATATACTCCCACGCACGAATGAAGAAGTCATCATCAAGCTCGTGAACGACAAGGGAGAAATACTCTCCTCAGGACCTGCCCCCAAGCCCGAAGACGACATGCGCGAGATGCTACGCCTCAGCCTCCC
>CAYJNX010000115.1:0-4995 GCA_964371525.1 uncultured Akkermansia sp.
TTCGCTCATTTTAGAGACTAGCTTTCTGCTCGGACTAATTTTGCAAGGTCCCCTCAAGCATATCGGAAGATATGCTTGTCTCTTGGGTAGTTTGTATGCTTGTTTTCGTGGCATCTCTGTACGGACGCTTCGCGTTTGCCACGCAAGAAGAGTGTCGCGCTGTCGCGCGCGGTGGTCGGAGCGTCAGTTTCTGGTGTGGACACAATGCTGGGTTTGCTAGGCGGGCACGCGCGACATCAAGCTATGTGAAACTGACGCTGCCGTGCTCTGTGAGCGCGGCTTTGCTTTGGAGGCTAGCCCCCATGCCCCCAGTGGGACGCCGTCCCACACCCTGCCTAAGATCGCGATCTTAGGAATCTGTCTAACGCTTCGCGCGGGGCGAGAGCTTATTTCATTAGTCAATGCGCGTGCATCGCTGACGTAGCACATGATCGCAGAGCACGATGGCAGCCATCGCCTCAACGATGGGCACGGCACGAGGTAGCACGCAGGCATCATGTCGCCCTTTCCCCTTCAGCTGCACCTCTTGATGTGCATCATTCACCGTATCCTGTGACAGCATGATCGTCGCTGTAGGCTTAAACGCAAGGCGCATATTAATCGCCTCACCATTCGATATGCCACCCTGTATTCCTCCACTGAGGTTCTGACGTGTGCGCACACGCTCACCCTCCATATAGAAGGGATCATTATGCTCACTGCCACGGTAATTCGTCGCAGCGAATCCACTGCCGACTTCAAAGCCCTTACACGCTGGAATACTCATCATCGCATGCGCTAGAGTCGCCTCTAACTTATCGAAGACAGGATCACCCAGCCCCACAGGAGCGTGACGCACCGTGCAGCTTACAATACCGCCGACAGAGTCACCGCTATCACGCGCCTTCTCTATCGTCTTAATCATCGCCTCGGCACTCACAGCATCTCCTGTGCGCACGATGTTCGCCTCTACTTCTGCCGCGCAAATCTCCTCTGGCGACAAAGTACAGACTTCCTGATGTACCTGAGCCACCCAAGCCACGATCTCTAAGTCAGGGTAAAGTACCTTCAGAATAGCCTTCGCGACCGCACCAGCAGCCACACGACCTATCGTCTCACGCGCGCTCGCGCGACCACCGCCAGCCCACGCACGGCGGCCGTACTTCTCATCATAGCAATAATCGGCATGAGAAGGGCGGTAAGTGTGCTGCATCTCATTATAAGAGGTAGAACGCTGATCCTTATTACGAACAGAGAGGGCAATCGGAGTACCGACAGTCACCCCATCGACGAGTCCACTAAGTATCTCCACACGATCAGCCTCATCACGAGGGGTGACGATAGAGCTCTGTCCAGGGCGGCGGCGATCTAGCTCCGCTTGTATCATTCGCTCATCGAGCGCGAGACCTGCGGGACAGCCATCTATCACCACACCGACACCGACACCGTGGGACTCACCCCAGGTGCTTATCTTAAAAAAACTACCAAAACTGCTAGACACGCACACATTATAGCGCAAAGAAACGATCTTGGCAAGAGGGAGCTCACTGACGGCAGCTCACTACGGGCAGCATAGTGAGCACACTTGCACCGTATATGAAGACAACATGATAAAAATCACCTTGCTATATAAAACAAGAATGCTAAAATAATACTAATCCTATAATCACCGCTATCCTGCTATTGCCCATAGCGTGTTGCGATGAAGGAAATCACACCATAATATCATACAAACTACATATGTGTAAATTATTCACTACATTGATGGGCTTATCCCTCGCCTGCGGCGCAGCTGCCTCGGCGAATGATGACGCAGGTCTAGCCGAAGGTATCAGCTATCACAATAATATTTTCTACTCGGGCATGCCCGCAGAGAAAGAAAAGGTGGCAGGTTATCGCATCCCCGCCCTTGTCACCGCGCAGAACGGAGATCTCATCGCCGCTATAGATGAGCGCGTCCCTAACCTGCGCGACCTGATGCACAGCGATGATATCAACATAGCGGTACGCGTCAGTAAGGATCATGGCAAGACATGGTCACCGACGAAAATCATTGTAGACTTCCCCCTCGGGCAGTCAGCCTCAGACCCCTCGATGATCGTCGATGAGAAGACTGGGCATATTTTCCTCTTTTACAACTTCATGGACAGAAAGAAGGAACAGAACGTCTACTACCTGCACTATGTGAAAAGCACGGACAACGGGCAGAGCTGGAGCAAGCCTGTGGACATTACCGACCAGATAGCAAAGCCTGAGTGGAAGAATGATTTCAAGTTCATCACCTCGGGGCGTGGCTGCTACACGAGTGATGGCAAGATGATCCATACTCTCGTGAACCTGAAGCGCGGATTATCCATCTTCGCGAGCGATGACCACGGCGAATCATGGTATCTCATCGACACCCCGATAAAGCCTGCGAATGAGTCCAAGGTCATCGAACTGAGCGACGGACGCTGGATGGTGAACAGCCGCGTGAATGGAAAAGGGAAAATCCGCTACGTGCATATTTCCTCAGATAAGGGGAAGACGTGGGAAACACGCCCTGAGCCACAGCTACCAGATGCCGCGTGTAATGCGAGCATCATCCGCTACAGCGCGAAGAGTGCCGGAGATGATAAAGACAGGCTCATCTTCTCTAACGCGAACCACAAAAGCCGCAGAAATCTCACCGTGCGCATCAGCTACGATGAGGGTGAAACATGGAGCGAGGGAAAAGTGATCTACCCCGGTGGCTCAGCCTATTCCTCCTTAACGAAGCTTGCCAACGGTGACATAGCTGTCTTCTTCGAGAAGGATGGCTACAAGAATCATGAGGTCGTCGTCTTCTCTCTGGACTGGCTCACCGATGGTAAGGATAAAGCGAAATAATCGCAGCGTACCATTGATATCTATCAAACTAGGGGCTTAGCTCCTCTGCCCCCTCCCCCACCGCCGTATGCGCACTCATGCCATACGGCGGTTTCATCTACACGCCTAGCGTATACATAAAAAGGCTAGCCTCGCAAAGATACGAGACTAGCCTCTGAGATGATTTTATCTACTAAGCTGCTTACGCTGTCTTGCGACGGCGACGTACGAGCAGGCCAGCGAGTGCCATAAGGCTGAGGGTCGCTGTGCTAGGCTCTGGGATGTAGAGGAAAAGGTCAGTACCTGCACCACCTGGGGCTATCATGCCGCGTGCGACATAATCAACACCATTAATCTTAAAGATGATGTCATCATAATCCAGCGATCCGATAGAAGAGATACCGACTAAATACAGGGCAGTAATCGACGCTTCCTCAAAGAGTCCTTGTATTCCCAAGTCCAGTGTCAGTGTACTACCATCGACCACGGAGGTGAAGGTAGCGGCAGTCAAGCCATCAATTGTATAGACTCGGCTCAGTGATGTGCCTCCTTCACTCGTGGTGAAGCTATGCTCACCTGTATCTGCGACAGACAAGGAGGTCAGGGTAGAACTCTGCATGGTGAACGTACCTGTACCTTCTACAGTAATTTTTGAGTAGTCGATAGTAGAGCCTTGGAAATTGAGCGTCGCTCCATCTTTAACTGTAATATTAACAGCACTAAGATTTTGATTTCCAACAATATTAATAATACCAGAGCTGATATCAATACCATTGCTTGAGCCTCCAGAGCGACCAAAGACAGCCTTCACGATATTACCTGTCAGCGTAGATGTACCTTCACTGGACAGAGTAAGCGTGCCCGTAACCGTGAGGTTATTCGAGATAGTAACTCCATCTGCGAGGACGAGCGAAGCGCCACCTGCCGTACTAATCCTGCTCGTACCTGCTGCCTCATTATGAGCCAGCTTCAACGTAGCGTCAGCATTAACCTGAGTGATTCCGCTGTATGCGTTCGCCTTTTCGAATGTTACAACTTCCGCTGAGTTGATCAAGACTATACCTGTTCCAGTGATCTGCCCCTTGGAGCCATCACGCGTAACAGGCGTTATATTAGCGAATTCAACAACACCGTTATCTAAGTTAATGCGACCGTTCCATTGAGCTCCTTTGCTTAACGTCACTTTGGCAGTATTAATATTAAGCTGTGCTTTCGTCTCACTATCTACAGAGCCAGTCATACCAGCACCTGAGAGGGTCAGCGTCGTATCCATACTATCTGCCCCCACGGTAAAGGTACCCATGCGCGCAGCGTTATAGAGAATCGTACCGTCAAACTCCATCGATGCGCTCATGGCGAGATCGACATTCTTCACTGTATTTCCCGATAAATTGTAGTCGTAGCGCAGTATACCATCTCCCTTTAATTCCTTCAGGTAGAGTGTATCGCCATTATTAGCTGAAGCGATAGCCAGTTCAGAAGTGCCCTGAAGATCGAGTGCCATGCGACCTGTGGCACTGGAATTCGTGATATCCATAGCTCCTTTCTTGCCAGTCAGGATCGCGAGAGTTCCTGTGAAGGCCTCGTCTGCACTGAATTTTACACTGAAATTATCAAAGCTATTTCCGCCGTTGTAAGTAATATCGCCGTCACCAGATATTGTCTTGTACACGTATTGAGAAGCATCTTGCGCATTAAACAAGGCTGTAGCACCTGCTGTCACGTGAACACTCGTCACCTTATCCCAAGATGCTGTCAGTGTCCCGTTACCCGAAAGATTAAGAGCATGGTCAGCTATGCCATTAGAAAGTGTCGCGTTCGCATTTTCTAAATTGAGATTGAAGCTTACTCCATCAGCCAGTGTGATGCGGTCTCCTGCAAGGGCGACATCTTCCACCCCAGGCACTCCGAATACTCTCAGTGTACCGCCATTGATTTCCAGATCTCCTGCACCGAGGGCATTCATGTTAGAAATGACCAATGTACCTGCATTGAGCGTCGTGCCACCCGTATAGCTGTTTTCAGATAAGAGCGTGAGCTCACCTGTGCCATCCTTCACGAGAGAAGCAGTGCCTGTAATCATGTCTGTACCAGCAGTAGCAGCGGTGAATGTCGTATTCCCCTCGCCGCCCACGGTAATATCGCCAGAAGGTGCGAGTTCACCCACTA
>CAYJNX010000115.1:5095-7551 GCA_964371525.1 uncultured Akkermansia sp.
CAGCACGAGATTATTACCATCCCAGCCTAAAGAGGTATTCTTTAAACCTTCGAGACCTAGAATAGTCAGATCGCCTGTACTCGTATCAAAGGTCGTGCTATCAGCCGCACGCGTCATGATGGTGTAGTCGCCGTTAGCCACCGACTCCAGCCCCAGATCAAGGGTGAGATCTCCTAAGATGAAGCTGCCATTTAGCGCTAGCAGATCTGTCGTATAGTCGGTGTAAGTGAGTGTGCCATTAAGCGTCGTGCCTGTACCTGTGAGTGTGGCACCGCCAGCGCCGACCGTAAAGTTCCCTGTCAGATCAGAATCCGCTACATCGACTGCAAGGGTAGATGCACCTGAGAGCGAGACCATACCTGAGCCCAGCACCGCATTTCCACTAGAAATGTTACTACCATTAAGTCGGAGTGTAGAAGCACCCGAGATATCCCAATCGAATGCCGCAGCTGTAGCCGTAGTCGCCCCTGTATCTGTATAGAGCATCGTACCACCACCAGAAAGCGAAAGTGTCTTACCAGCACCAGCAGCCCAGTTTCCAGAGACGGTGAATGTCTTACCAGTAGCCACGGTCACATCCGCATCAGCGACAAGGCTGAAATCGCGCCCAATAGCGCTAGCCGTACCTAGATTGCTGAAGGTGAAGTCATCGTTAATTGTAAAGACGGCAGCACTGGTACTATCGGAGGAATCATCCCCTTGAATGAAGATGTTTCGATCAGAGCCAGAAGGAGCCACGTAGCTATAGCCCGTAGCGCCAGCGTCGACGGTGAGACCACCGAGATTCATCGTACCTGCATTGATACCTATACTCATACCTGAACCTATATTTTCGCCTGATAATCTCGTATATTCTTCTGCACTAACAAAGCGAATCACGTTATTACGTGAAGCAGAAGAGCTCCCGAACCAATGACCACTTGCATAGCTGTAGGTAGTCCAATTCTCTGGGGTAGTCCCATAGCCGAGCGAGCCAGCAGTTGTGATATTACCACCATTACCTGTATAGATATAGGTCATATCGGTGGCTTGAGCCAGTGGGGCGAGATTTGCAGCCACCACAGCGGTGGTGACAAGAGTAGAAGTACTTAGTACAGAAGCGCATAGTGCGCTATAAAGCCTTCGCGGTAGTAATAATTTCATAATAATTCGTGTTAAGTGTGATACTAATGTGTTATATAAAGCCCTTATGTAAAGCTCTTTTTTCTATCAAAACAGTATAAAAAGGCAAGCGTAAAACCCAGCCTAACAATAAAAAAACCGCGTCCCCCCCCTTCTTTTCGACCACTGCATATATCTGTCATACAAAAGACTTCTAACTTGACCTCATACGCGCTGATCCTGTATATATGATTCATATGAAAAACTTTCATCTCTACTCTGTTATCCCGCTGATGGGACTGTCTGCACTGGCGCATGATATATCGGTGGAACTACGCCCACTCATGGAGCTGACAACTGCCCAGAATCTAGCACCGTCGAAGAGCATTCTTCTGGAGCTAAGCGCAGATAAAAACATCAATCTGCTCTATATCAAATCTCGTAAGTCTAGCCCCAATAACCACGAAGGCTATCTTTCCACCTTAGATGCGGAAAGAAACGTGAAGACAGGCGGGCTTGTCTTCCGCTATATCGATAAAACGGAAAATCATACAGACGGAGAAAAACAGATCAAGGGTGAGCTGAAGTACAGCTACACCGACAAGCCTGTAAAGACAGAGCTGAAAGATATCGTAGGTGAGAAAGGCACGATCACACTGGATGGCAATGCGCTGAATTACAAGATAGAGAAATCAGAAGACGACGAGGATAAAGTCAACATCACCTTCGAAGGAACAGACCCTATCTGCGTGGAATCATTTGCCTTAGTTCAAGAAGACGGCACTGAGGTGTATTACCGATCAAAGAGTTACAGCGTCCACGAGGGATCCTTCGATGTCTCCTATTCTTTCAAAAAGGAAGAGATGGCGAAGGTGAAAAAGCTACGCCTATCCTATTACCCTGGCAAGTATCAGGAAGGGACGCTGCCTATAGAGGTGAAGTTCCCAGAGGAGCAGAAGGATGGAACGCCGCGCTCGTCATCGGTGCAGCTGCGCCCCCTAATGGAGCTCGCGACGACTCAGGATCTGGAGATAGAGAGGAGCGTACGCTTCGAAGTGAGCGCGGATGAGAAAATAAGACCGCTCTCTATCAAGCTTAATTCGTGGATTTATGGTGTTTCTAAAGGATATATACCCACGTCGAACATGGAGAGAAACGCAAAGACAAACGCGCTTCTTTTCAGCTATGTCTTAGAGGAATATAGCGACACGGGTGAGGAGATCCAGATCAAGGACGAGGTGAAGCTTATCTACACGGACAGCGAGCCGAAGACAGAGGAAAAGGCTATCGTAGGCACTGAAGGCACGATAGCCATCGAGGGGAATGAACTGAAATATCAGCTAGAGGAACGTAAA
>CAYJNX010000116.1:0-7547 GCA_964371525.1 uncultured Akkermansia sp.
ATCTGCGATCACGGCTGCTGTGCGGGGGCTAGCCCCCACACCCCCAGTGGGACGCCGTCCCACACCCTGCCAGAGGAGCTGAGCCCCTCTGGACTCCCGCTCTAGGTGTCGGGTTTTTGTGAGAATAAAGGGGGGATCTGCGATCACGGCTGCTGTGCGGGGGCTAGCCCCCACACCCCCTGTGGGACGGCGTCCCACACCCTGCCAGAGGAGCTAAGCCCCTCTGGACTCCCGCTCTAGGTGTCGGTGTCAGGTGATCGTGTCGCTTATTTCTGTTTCTCTAGGTAGCGGAGGATGAGCTCCGCGATCTCTCGCGTCTTTTCTTCCGCTGCGAAGTGTCCCGCGTCCAGTAGGTGTAGCTCTGCTTTCGGGAGGTCACGTAGGTACGCGCGCGCTCCATGGTGGTTAAATTTCTCGTCTTTCGCCCCCCAGACGATGAGGGTGCGTGGCTGGGTTTCGCGTAGCATTTTCTGCCACGCTGGATAGCTTTTCAGGTTCGTGTGGTAGTCGCGGAATAGGGCGACTTGTATGAGTCTGTCTTCTGGCTTTTGTAAGAAGTGCAGGTCGTGTACCCACGCGTCTGGGCTTTGGATGTGTTGCTTTTCAAGCGCGATGTCATGGAGGTATTGCTGGTTGATGATGGCTTCCTCACCTGTGAGTTTGTAGAGTGCTGCGTCTTTCTCTGGGCTTTTGTCTGTGCCCGCTGTGTTGAAGAATTGCTGGCGTTTCTCGGTGAGTCCGTCGAGGTAGGCGTTCGCGTTCTGCACGATGAGTGTGCTGATGCGTTTCGGGTTTTTCATCATCATGCGGTAGCCGACTGGTGCGCCAAAGTCTTGCATGTACATGACGTAGTCTTTCACTCCGAGTTTGTTGATGAGTTTTTCGTTCAGCTCAGCGAGTAGGTCGAAGCTGTAGTTGACTTCCGATGGGTTCGGGCGCGCGCTGTAGCCTGAGCCGAGGTTGTCAGGGGCGATGACGTGGTAGTGCGTTGCTAGCATGGGGATGAGGTGGCGGTAGCTATGGGAGGAGGAGGGGTAGCCGTGGAGTAGTATGATGGTGCGTTTGTGTTCTTCTCCTGCTTCTCTGTAGAAGAGTCGGTGTCCGTCTACCTCGATATAGCGGTGATGCGTAGGCGGTGGTAGGAAGTATTGCTGGGCGCTGGCTGCTTCCTCCGCGCTAGCAGGCGTGAGTAATGGAAGGGCTAGGATAGAAAGTGCCAGTGTGTAAGTTAATGTCTTTGTCATAGATAAGTATTATATCAGATATACAAAATATTGCCTAGTTGCTAGTGTGGCAGCGTTTCTAGTTTTTCTGACATGCGATTTTCTCTTCTGAGTATGGGCACCATGCAAAATTAGCAGCTTTGGATTTTGCATGCATTTGGGATGATAATTTACGGTGTTTGGGCGCGCATAGCGAGCTATGTAAGCCCAAAAAGCTGTAAATTCCCGCCAAAATGCGGCAAAAGGCGCGCTGTTTTGCACATTTTCATGATCACCATTCTGCTCAGACTAATTTTGCAAGGTGCACATATGTACGCGCAAAAGCCGTCCTTCTATAAGAAGGACGGCTTTCAAAAAATGTAGAATAGATCAGAAGCTTTTAGCGAATGGTCTTCACAGTGATTGCGCTCTTACCTACGCGGCTGCGGAGGTAGTGAAGCTTCGCACGACGTACTTTGCCGCGTGTGACGATTTCGACCTTAGCGATCTTAGGTGTGTGGATAGGGAAGGAACGTTCTACACCTACACCGGAAGAAATCTTACGGACGGTGAATGCTTCGTTCACACCAGAACCACGCTTTGCGATTACGATACCTTGATAGATCTGTACGCGCTCTTTACCACCTTCGATAACACGGCAGTGTACCTTGACGGTGTCGCCAACATTAAAAGGGGTCACATCGCTTTTCAGCTGCTCATCATTGATTTTGTCGAGAATGTTCATCTTAATCTCTTTCTTTCTTATTCTAAAATTAGTTTGTGGAGCTCGATCGAGCACGTACGGGGTGCGCTAGTCTACACGAACTTGACGCTCTTGGCAATGCAAATTTGTAAAAAAATGTATTTTTTATTTTCTGCAATGTTCTTACCTTCTTATATGCAATGCTATAGCTCTTTATGAAGAAAGCTCCGCAATGAAGCCACTTTCGTCTAGATAGTAGTGCACGGGCAGTGTATAGGTGCTGCTCAAGGAGGGAGAATTAATCGTGGGCTCTGCGGCCGAGCAGACGCAGCTGAAGCCAGGTAGTAGCATGCCGCGTGTGCGCGGGCGTGCGCCTAGCTGTATGGTGCCGTCGTAGAGCTTGTAGATGCTCTTCGCCATGCTCATGGAGATGATCTTGCCACCTTGCGTAGCGAAGCAGGGTCGCCAGCGTACGTTGGGCGTGGACATCGAGCCTTGTAGGCTGAAGTCGAAGAAGGGGAGCTGGCGCGGTGGGATGACCTTGTGCAGGAGGCGTCGCATGACGGTGCTGCCGACGATCTGTCCGACGCTGCTATGGATGGTCGCATGGGGCGAGTTGATCAGGTGGACAGGTGTGTGCGTGATGATGGGCCAGAGTACAGAGAGGACTGTCTCGTGGGGCTCGTGGTAGCCGACGGTGGTGAGGATGTGCGCGGATTCTTCCTTCAGGGCGTTCACGCGGCGGACTTGGCAGACGTTTAGCCAGAAATGGTGGAGCTGCATACGGTTCTCACAGGCTTGGAACAGGAGGTTTAGCCAGTCGCGTATGGGGGCAGGGCAGTCTTCGGGGATGCTGCGACTCACGAGCGCGGCACTGATCTGGTGGGCCTTGAGGATGGATTTATCGCCATGATAGAGCATGTTACGGTCTCCCATGCTGTCGAGTGAGCGTAGGATGAGTTCTGTGCCACCGCCTTCGGTTACTTCGATGCAGCTGGCGGAGAGTTGGCGGAAGATAGGTCCTATGGATTCTGTCTTGAATTCTTCTGGTGGGATGACTTCGCCTACGGCTGCGGTGAAGTGGTAGGGGACTTGGCGGGGGAGTTTCGCAAAGAAGCGGTTTCCGTGGAAGGAGAAGATGCTGCCCCATAGGTTATCCATATAGATGGGGATGACGGGTGTATTCGAGCGGCGGACGATGAGTTCCATGCCGCGTCGTATGGGGGAGAGGTTACCTGTGCGTGTGAGCTGTCCCTCGGGGAAGATGCAGATGACTTCGCCTTCTTTTATCGCCTTTGCTGCGCTGATGAGTGCTTCGCGCGGATTCTTGGAGGAGATAGGAAGGGAGTTAAAGAGTTCCAAGATCCAGCCCAGCATGTTCATGCCCATGAATTCTTCCGAGACGATGAAGCGCACAGGGCGAGGGGAGACCATGGTGATGAAGAGCGCGTCAGCATAGGTGACGTGGTTTGCCACGAGGAGTGCGCCACCGCGCTCAGGGATGCGCTGCTGATTGATGATGCAGGGGCGGTAGAAGAAGCGCATGATCCATATGCCCATCATGCGGATGAACTCCTGTGGGATGAGGCGCAGGGAGGTGACCATGATGAGGAGGCTCATCAGGAAGAGGACGAGGAACTGCTGCTGTGGGCTCGCACCGAGCTCGTGCATGATCCACATGAGGATGACGGCGACGAGTCCCATGACGTTGTCGATGAGGTTACCCGCAGCGATGATGTTCCCGCGCTGGCTTGGGTCGCAGTTATCCTGCAAGTAGGTGTTCAGAGGTGCGAGGTAGGCTGCACCGAATGCACCTGTGAGGAAGAGCATGATGTTACTCCCGTAGGTGTCGATCTCAAAGAGAGTGAGCAGCAGGGTGGATATGGTGATGCCTATCGCGCCGAGCGGGATGAGTCCGAGCTCGTTGCGTCGCTTGATGAGTTGGGAAGCGATCACACCACCTGTGACGACACCGCCACCGAGCCATGCCATGAGTATGCCGCACTTCAAGCTGAAGTCCACGTCCGCGTGCTGCTCGCTGAGGTCCTTTGCCACCTGAATGATGATGAGGAAGAGTGAGCCAGCGAGGCACCAGAAGTAGCAGATACCGATTTCGCTGAGGCGTAGAAGGCGATTTCGCCACAGGTACTTCACCTGCATGACATGCTCATAGAAGAGCGAGACGCTGAAGGGGCGGTTCTGCAGGCTGGGGTAGCGCGGGATGACCAAGGAGGCTACAGCGACAACACAGGCGAGGATAAGGAAGACCCATGTCGAGTAGATGACGGCGTTCCAACCAGCTTCTTGCTCCGCATTCGGCATGGTGTTGTAGTGATCCAGCAGGGCTGAGAACCAGAAGAACACGCCTATCTGCGCGGCGAGCAGGATGCCGACCATGCTGGTCTCGATGATAGTTGAGCCGTAGCCAATGTACTTCGAGCCTAGCATATCCTTCACGATACCTTTTTTCGCGGGGCTGAGTATGGTGGCTTGGATGGCAAAAATAGCAAACCAGATGATGGCGGCGCGCAGGTCATGCTGGTAGAAGCAGAAGAGCATGGCGGCGATGATAAAGCACTGCACGATGCTCATCACCTGAATGATGCGCGTCTTGCAGAAGCAGTCGGCAAGCCAGCCGACGAAGGGGGAAAACAGGATGTAGGGCAGCACGAAGATAGCACCCAGCGTGTACTCAAGCGTACTGGCTGACGCACCCTGCAACCAAACGGCGAGGGGGATGAGGAGGAACTGAACTGCTTTTTCGTTAAATGCGTTCTGTGCTTGAACTGCTACGAGAGTCCAAAAGCCTCGCCATTCACGAGCTGTGGGTTCTTTGTAATGTGGCTGGGAATCACTCATATGCTTTGTGTATTATCGCACAGATTTCAGAGGTAGCAAGCAGAAAATGTTTATTAAAAGCTCAGCTGATCTAGGAGAAACGAAACCGCATGTCTAGCGGACATGCGGTTTCTTGGTAAATTGCTTTGTTGATGATCGGGGAGTTAGCTCGCTGCGATGATCGCACCTATCATGATGACGACAGCGATTCCGATCCAGAGTAGGACGACGGTGCGGCTCTTCGCTGCTTCGCCAGTTCCTTGCAAGTGGTTGTACTTGCCGCGGATCTTGCCCTTCTTCATGAAGCCATCATAGTGCTTCTGGAGGAGGGTGGTTTCGATCTGACGCATGATGTCGAGTAAGACACCGACGAGAATGAGGAGGGATGTACCACCGAAGAACTGTCCTACGAACTGGTCGATGTTCGCTGCGACGAGCAGGAAGCTTGGGATGAAGAAGATGAGCGCGAGGAACAGCGAGCCTGCTGTGGTCAGACGTGTCATCGTCTGGTCAAGATAGAGGGCTGTAGGTGCACCTGGGCGTATGCCAGGGATGTAGCCGCCCGAGCGCTTGATGTCTTCTGCGATCTGCTGCGGGCGGAACATGGTTGCGACCCAGAAGTAGGAGAAGAAGAAGATCAGAATAGCAGAGATGACGTAGTACCAGATGTTGTACTGGGAAAGAAGCACGTCTACCGTGGTCATCACCCATGGATTATCCGCGAAGAGGTGACGCACGAGCATGTAGGGAAGCGACAGGATAGCTGTGGCGAAGATAACTGGCATCACACCAGAGTAGTTCAGCTTCAGCGGGAGGTACTGTGTGCCACCCTGTGCCATCTTGTTGTGCCCGACGACGCGCTTAGCGTACTGGACAGGGATACGACGCTGTGCTTGCACGACGGTGATGATGAGTGCGATGACGATCACCATGAACAGGATGAGTGATACCATGCTGAGTGCGCCGAGTGGGTTAAACTCGCCACCCTTCATGATGAAGCTCTTCCATGCGATGGAGAGTGCACCGGGGAGACCGTAGATGATGTTGACAGAGATGATGAGCGATACACCGTTACCGACACCGCGCTCGGTGATCTGGTCACCAATCCACATGAGCAGCATGGTCGCTGTCACGATAATGAAGATGGTCGAGATGCTGAAGAATGCACCGGGGTACATCACGATGTCACCGAGTCCTGAGAGCCCGATGGCGGATGGGTTACGCAGAGTTTCTGTGAGGAAGTAGCCCTGAACGGTCGCGATGACGATGGCGATGATACGCGTGTAGAGCGTCGCTTTCTGGCGACCGCCTTCTTCTTGCATCATCTTGCTCCATGCTGGGATGACTGCACCGAGGAGCTGGGTCATAATGGAGGCAGAGATGTAGGGCATGATGCCCAGCGCGAAGATACCCATCTGCTGGATACCACCACCGGAGAAGATGTTGAGGAATGTGCCGACACCACCGAGTGGGTCTGAGCCTCGCTGCTGCTCTGTCTGGAGCCATGTGGTGACTGCCTCTACGTCGACGCCGGGGAGTGGGATGTATACGCCCAGACGGATGATGACGATGATGGCAAGGGTGAAGAGAATACGGCTCCTGAGATCAGGAACTTTCATGCAGTTAGCGAATGCGGAGATCATATCTTTCCAGTTATCGTGTTGTTAAGCTGTTTTTGTGGTGTTTGGTGACCCGTGAGGATCGGAAAGGGGCTGTGTATGAACGAACTCGTGCAGGCAGTTAGTCATACGGAGAGCGAGGTGGGCTACAGGCTGTGCTGCTGCACCGATTGTCTCGGCTCTGCTCTTCTTAAAGAGCGTGTCCTGTGTGTGAAAAGCGGAGAGTGAGCTCAGGCATGCTCATCCTCCCTGCGCAGATACCGGACAGCTTGTGCTGCCCGGCCTCTGCTTTATAAGGGATTGCCTTAGGTGATTAAGCCTGCTGGCTGAGTACTGTGAGAGTACCACCTGCTGCTTCGATCTTAGCTGCAACCGACTTGCTAGCGAAGTCAACCGTGAGGTTGATTGCCTTGGAGAGGTTGCCATTACCCAGAACCTTGATGGCGTCTGCGTCACCCTTCACGATGCCAGCGGCACGGAGTTCGTTTTCGGTAACCGTAGCACCTGCTTCGAAGAATGCTTCGAGCTGGTTGAGGTTCACGATAGCGATGGTGGAGCGGAAGCGTGTGTTGTTGAAGCCCTTCTTAGGAAGACGGCGATGCAGAGGCATCTGACCACCTTCGAAACCAGGACGGATAGAGCCGCCGGAGCGAGCCTTCTGACCCTTGTGACCCTTACCACAGGTCTTACCAAGGCCGGAGCTTTCGCCGCAACCGAGGCGCTTCTTGCGGTGCTTTGCACCTGGATTTGGCTTGAGATTGTCAAGTGTTAACATGATATTAGATTCAAGTTAGAGATTATTGACTTAGATGGAGGATTCCTTCTTCTGCTTACCGCGAGCGGAAAGCACCTGATCAGCTGTACGCATGGAAAGCATGGCCTTCATCGTAGCCTTAACGACGTTCGCGTGGTTAGATGAGCCGAGGGACTTAGCGATGATGTTGTGCACACCAGCTGCTTCGAGTACGGCACGTACTGTGTTACCAGCGATCAGACCTGTACCAGCTGCTGCGGGCTTGAGGATGATCTTACCACCACCGAATTCGCTGTAGATTTCGTGAGGAATAGTGCCGTTAACAACGACAACCTTCTTCATGGACTTCTTCGCGGCTTCTGTAGCCTTGCGGATAGCATCGGAAACTTCGTTTGCCTTGCCGAAGCCGTAACCTACTTTACCCTTCTGGT
>CAYJNX010000117.1:0-7532 GCA_964371525.1 uncultured Akkermansia sp.
CAGATTCAAGGGGAGATTGGCTGAGATAGAGCCCCGTGAGCGTCGTCGCTTCAAGCTCTGCCTTAGTTTCTGCCACGCCTGCGGCTTGCGCTGCGGGCAGGGTGTAGCTTGAGAATGCCAAGATAGCCGCGACCAATGCCGCGCGTAATTTGTGGGGGAGATGTAGTTTCATGAGAAAGAAAAAATAATTTACTAATTGAGAGTCTATCACAAAAATAGTATTAGGACAAGCCCTAAACTTTCATTTCATTTGTATAATTAAATAATCTAGAAACAAGTCTAGCTTTGCGCGATCTCACACGAGTGTATGGTGATAAAATCTCCCCAATATATCGCTCAGATACTTAACGCGGGAGGCTCGTGATAAGCCTGAGATGCCTGTGTTTCCCACAGTCACGATGTAAGAGCTCGCATTGATAAATATTCATACCTCATAGAGTATGAAAGAAAAAAGAGAGAATAAACATCAAAGAGAAGCGTCTCATCACTTACAATCCGAGCCTTGCTGCTAAAAAATGCTTTTAGAGATGGTGTAAGGAGCTTCGCGCACAGGTTCGCGCTATTAGCAATTCGTCTTGACGGATTCATCAAGCTGCCCTATACTCTCGCCCTATGGAAAAGCCTAGTACCAATATTGATCTCTCGGCGCTCGACACGGCAGCTATGCGCAGCCGTCTTTCCGAGCTCGGGAGCTATCTTTGACCTCTCCAGTCTTGAACAAAAAGTAGCAGAACTCGACGAGCGCATGTCCGCTCCTGACTTCTGGGATAATCCGAACACAGCCCGCGCGCTCATGAATGAGGTGAACCCTCTGAAGCGCCGCCTCGAGGAGTTCCGTCGCTTGGAGAACTCTATCGATGATGTGGAAGTAGCCATCGAGATGGCAGCGGAGGATAATGATCTGGATATGGCGGCTGAGGCGAAGTCTGAGTACGATGCTTGGGCGGCGAAGCTGCGTAGCTTCGAACTGCTCACTCTGCTGAACGGAGCTCATGATAATGCTGGCTGCTACATCACGATACATGCGGGTGCAGGTGGCACAGAGGCCTGTGACTGGGCGAGCATGCTCATGCGTATGTACATGCGCTACTGCGAGCGTCAGGGATTCACGACAGAAATCATGGAAAGCACCGATGGTGATGAAGCGGGTATTCGCTCCGTCACGATCAAGATAGACGGAGAGTACGCCTTTGGCTACCTGAAGAACGAGCGCGGCATTCATCGCCTCGTGCGCATGAGCCCCTTCGACTCCGCAGGGAAGCGTCACACGTCCTTCTGCTCCTTGGATGCTACTCCTGACATCTCCGATGATGTCGATATCGAGGTCACGGATGCCGATGTGAAGATGGACACCTACCGCGCTGGTGGTAAGGGTGGTCAGAATGTGAACAAGGTGGAAACCGCCGTACGACTCACACACATCCCCACAGGGCTCATCGTAGCCTGCCAGACCCAGCGTTCACAGCTGAGAAACCGCGAAGAAGCGATGCGCATGCTTAAGGCGAAGCTCATCCAGCTGGAGGAAGACCGCAAGCGCGCGGAAGCTGACCGCCAGTACTCTGAAAAGGGTGAGATCGGATGGGGTAACCAGATTCGCTCCTATGTGTTCCAGCCTTACCAGATGGTGAAGGACCTGCGCACAGGTGTGGAGTCGGGGAATATCCACGATGTCATGGATGGGAACATTGATGCTTACATCGAGGGTATGCTACGCCACGGTGCCCAAGCTTAAACTCTAGCTAGATCATATCTCCGTATGCTGGAAATAGATGTCCTCTCCCTCTTCCCTGAAATCGTCTCTCAGCCTCTCAGCCAGAGCATCATGGGTCGTGCCTCCGATGAGGGCATCATCCAGATACGCTCACATCAGCTGCGCGACTGGACGCAGGACAAGCATCGCCGTACCGATGACTACCTCTGCGGAGGTGGTCAGGGTATGCTGCTGAAGTGCGAGCCTATCTTTGCCGCGATCGAGGAGCTGCGCCGTGAGCACACGCGCGTCATCCTCATGACACCACAGGGGCGACCTCTGAAGCAGGAAATCGTCGAGGAACTCGCCGCCCCCTGCGTCGCAGGTGAGGATGCTCACTTCATCATCCTCTGTGGACACTATGAAGGAGTGGATCAGCGTGTCGTAGATACCCTCGTCGATGAGGAGATCTCCATAGGCGACTATATCCTAACAAATGGGGCTATCGCTGCGGTCATCCTCATTGACGCCGTCGCGAGACTCCTCCCCGGTGCTCTCGGTGATGCGCGCAGCAGTGAGGAAGAATCCTTCGCGCAGGGGCTACTGGAAGCTCCTGCTTACACGAAGCCAAACACCTTCCGCGACATGCCTGTCCCAGCGGTCTTCCTGTCTGGTAACCACCAGGCCATCGCCCAGTGGAAGCTAGAGATGGCTCTCCAGCGCACGCAGGAGAACAGACCCGACCTGTACAAGGCATGGGTGGAGACGCATCCAGAATATTTTAGCAAGAAGGCTATTGCGAAGCGCGAGCGTGCGAAGAAGCGCATCACGGGCTACCCCGAGCGCGGGGGCGAGCAAGGCTGATGACTGAAGCCACCTCCAGAAGCGACACGCACGCGAAGCAGCAGCTCTTCCTGCATGCGGACGGCAGCGTGCAGCTCCATACACAGGAGAAGCAGCCGCGCCGTGAGAAGGCATTCGCTCGCTCTGCTGGTGCTGGCATGCTGGATCTCGTCGTGCATGGTGTCGACCAGATACGCGATGCCGCTATTTTACTAAATTTACATGAGCTAGCTAAGGAAGCTCTCCAGCGCGCGCTACGCCTCTTACGACAGGGGAAGGAGGAGACAGGGCTCACGCCAGACGCGACGCAGTCCACTCAGATGCTCGCGGCTATGCCTCCCTGCGAGGGGGCGAGTCTGTCGGTGTCGATTCTTCAGTCATGGTTCAGCTCTTTAGAACAAGCGTGGCTCGATGCAGCTGCTCGCGCGGGAAAATCTCCCGAAGCTTACCTCGCTCAGCTCGGCGAGGGCTGGTCTCAGCTCGGTCGTCTCTGCCTCCATCTCGCGGAAAATGCAGGGGAGCAGGGTGAGGAAAAGCCCTTTGCCTTCCTCGCGACCTTTGTGCACCGCGTCGGCGTGGATGACAAGCCACGCCACATGCCTCTCGGGCTTGCGCTGCGGCACTATGCCGATGACAGGGAAGCGTTACTCGCGCTGATACGCCCTCTTCAGCTAGCGGCTCAGGCTATAGCGGCAGAGGGAGGATCGGAGGGTGCTTTCATCCATGAGCTGGTGCGTAGCCAGCAGATTTATCAGCCCTGTGCGTGGTCAGCGCGTGAGTGTCACGCCTTCCTCCTCTGCTTACCTGCGCTACAAAAAGCGGGCATAGAGACGCGTGTGGTGAACCTCTGGAAGACGCAGCCGCGCCGCGTCGAGCTGGAGGTGAAGCTTGATCTCGATGAGGACAGCTCACAGAGCAAGTCCTCGGGCGGAGGGATTCGCATGCACTCACTTTTACAGTTTTCCGCTCAGCTCGCTCTGGGCATGCAGCAGCTTAGCGAGGAAGAGATAGCGGAGCTCATGGCGAGCGAAGAAGGACTTATCCGCTTCCGTGGTGAGTGGATTCTCATGGATGCGGAGAAGTTAAAAAGCCTCTTAGACGGCTGGCGGCAGGCCATCCGCATGCAGCACGCAGGCATCCCCCTCATGGTGGGGCTGCGCTACCTGCTCGGCAAGCGCAGCGATGCTCTCGCTTACCTCCCCGACCCCGATCCGCTCGTGCGCGTCGAGGCTGGTGATGCCCTTATGCAGGCACTGGAGTCTCTTCAAAATCAGGATATTGAGCCACTGATCAGCCCAGAGATGCGCGAGACGCTGCGTCCCTATCAGCTGGAGGGCGTGCAGTTCTTGCTCCATCTTTCGGAGGCGGGGCTGGGCGCGTGTCTCGCAGATGATATGGGGCTGGGGAAGAGTATTCAGGTCGTGGCATGGCTCAGCCACCTCATGCGCGCGGGGCAGCTGGATCATGGAGCTGCTCTGCTCGTCGCGCCTGCTTCTCTGCTGGATAACTGGCGCGAGGAGCTGAAGAAGTTCGCCCCTGAGCTCAGCAGCATCATCTTGCACCCCGATCAGCTTTCAGCGCAGGAGATGAAGCTCCTCCAGAGCAAGCCCGAGGATATGCTATCGCGCGCCCACGTCGCGCTGACGAGTTATGGCATGGCAACGCGCCTCAGCCTCTTATCGCAGCTACAGCTCCCAGCTCTCATCCTCGATGAGGCGCAAGCGATCAAGAATGCGCAATCGCAGCGTTCGCAGTCCATTCTACGCCTCAGCGCGCAGCGTCGCGTCGCACTCAGTGGCACGCCTGTGGAGAATTCCTTGCAGGACTTGCACAGCCTGTTCGAGTTCTTGAACCCAGGTCTCTTGGGCACGGAAGCGAGCTTTCGCAAGATGCTGCGTGAGATGGGGACGGACTTCACGCCGCTGCGTCGCCTGATTCGCCCCTTCATCCTGCGTCGTCTGAAGAGTGATCCGAAGCTGCTGCCTGACCTTCCCCCGCGCAGCGAAAAGCCAGCTTACTGCCGTCTCAGCCCCGAGCAGGCGCGTCTGTACGCGCGTGAGGTCGAGCAGATGCAGGCTCTGATCCATGAGCCTGATCCGCGTACGCGACTTGCGCTCATCCTCCCCCTCCTCACGCGATTTAAGCAGATCTGTAATCACCCCGCACAGTACCTCGGTGAGCCGCATTTTGCCATGGAACGCAGTGGGAAGATGCAGAGACTCGCGGACTTGCTACGCCAGCTTGCCGAGCAGGGCGAGCCGGCTCTCATCTTCACCCAGTACCGCAGCATGGTAGAGGCTCTTATGGAGATGGGCAAGGAAATATACGGCTCTGCGGGATTATGCCTGCACGGTGGTACACCCATCTCGGAGCGTCAGAAGCTCATTCGCCAGTTCCAGCAGCAGGGCGGACCGCCCTTCATGATTCTGTCCCTGAAGGCGGCTGGCACGGGGCTGACACTGACGCGCGCGCGCCATGTGATTCACTTCGACCGCTGGTGGAATCCCGCCGTTGAAAATCAAGCCAGTGACCGAGCACACCGCCTCGGGCAGAAGCGCGCCGTCGTCGTCCATCCCCTCATCTGCCGTGGCACGATAGAAGAGAACATCCATCGTATGCTCCAAGAGAAGAAAAAAATGGCAGATGATCTCCTCCAAGAAGGGCTGGAACATCTCTTACTGCATCTCACTCAAGATGAGTTACTAGACCTCTGTAGCCTCCGTCCTGATTGAGCGAATTTTAAGGCATCGTAGGATTATTTTTCACCACTACAGAATCACGCCTTGCAAGTTCACGCACACGCGCTATAATAGAAAGCGGATGAAGTCCTACGTTCTCGCTTTTCTCCTCAGCCTTTCCCTCCTCGCGCCCACCGTGCCCGCGGAGTCGAATGCCTCTGCCCAGAATGAGAGCCCCGATCTGGTCAAGCTCAAGGAAGAGCTCAATCAGGTCAGCCGCGACATCCTCCTCAGCAGCCAGACTCTATGGCTCTTACTCAGCAAGATAGACAACAAGAAAAAAGCCGATGCCTCGGCCGTTCCCTTTCGCAAGCTCACAAACGAACTCATCGAGCTCGACATGAAGCTCAGCGAGCTTGAGAACCGCGCACCCGATGCCCTGCACTCAGAGCTGAATCGCAATATCATCGAGTCTTACCGTAATATAGATACGGAGTTCGGCAGCCTCTACCGCGTACGCTGCTTCGGCTCGGGTCCTCTGTATCAGGCCTTTGAAGAAGCTATTGGCAGTAATTTCTTTGACACGACGATGCTTCCTCCGAACCACCCAGTACTGCCAAAGTTGGATGAATCCGAGGAAAAGCTAGAATTAACACGCCTGAAGAAACTCGTCACACCCGACACGAACATACTCAAGCATCTCACGCAGATAGAAGATTCGAAGAGCGCAGGGCAGCATTGCAAAGCGATCATCCCTCTGCTAAAAAAGCTCAACGCGCTCAAGGCAGACAACAAGTACCTATACCGCGAGTTCGAAAACACGACGCAGCAGGACTTCCGCGAGACACGTCATAAGCTCCAAGACCTACTCTGGAGCATGCGCAGCGAGTACGTGCGCATCGCAGCCATCCCACTCAACCCGATGGAAGACTCGCATGAACTGCTCGCCCACACGCTCGATGAGCTGTACTTCAGCCTCGAAGTCACGCATCATTACTGGTTCAGCCTCGTCTTCGATAACTCCTTCATCCTCGACATGGATGAGGCCTTCCGCGAGAGCGAACTCGAGTTCATCCGTCAGTCGACGAACTGAGCCTATTTCTTTCCCATACTTTAATACAACACACAGACACACTCATGCCCATCTCTGATTATCTCGTCACCATAGGCCTCGAAGTACATTGCCAAATTAAGACCAATACGAAAATGTTCTGCTCCTGCCAAGCAGGCTTCGGATATGAACCGAATGCGAACGTCTGCCCTACCTGCCTCGGCATGCCCGGCGCACTCCCAGTTCTCAATGAGTTCGCCATCGAACGCACCGTCCTCACGGGTCTCATGCTCGACTGTGGGAATCCCGAGATCTCAAAGTGGGACCGTAAGAACTACTTCTACGCCGACATGCCGAAGAACTACCAGACGAGCCAGCTCGATCTCCCCCTCTGCCTCGGCGGTCGCGTGCCTCTGTACTCATGGAACTTCCCCAAGAGCGCGAAGATCCAATCCGATGGACCTGTAGTGCGCTACGTCGAGCTCGACCACATCCACCTCGAAGAAGATGCGGCGAAGCTCACCCACTACCCCACCTACTCCCTCGTGGATTACAACCGTGGCGGCACCCCTCTCATGGAAATCGTCTCCGCGCCTGACATCACCAGCGCAGACGAGTGCTACGCCTACCTGAAGAGCCTCCAGCAGATCCTCATCGCGGGCGGTATCTCCGATGCCGATATGGAAAAGGGGCAGATGCGCTGTGACGTGAACATTTCCCTGCGTCCGAAGGGGCAGGTACAGCTGGGTGAAAAGATAGAGATGAAGAATATCAACTCCGTCTCCGCTGCGCGCCGCTCCATCCTCTTCGAAATCTCACGCCAAGCCGATGAACTCGATCGCGGCATCGCACAGGTACAGTCCACACGCCGCTGGGACGACGAGCGCGGAGAGAGCATCGTCATGCGTACGAAGGAAAACGCCCATGACTACCGCTACCACACCTGCCCTGACCTCATCCCAGTGCGCCCTGCACCCATCCTTGAGCGCGTGAAGGACATGCTCCCCGAGCTGCCCGATGCACTCCAGCAGCGACTCATGTCACAGTACGCCCTGCCAGAAGCCGAGGCGAATGCCCTGCTCATCGACAGCGCGACCTGCCAGTACTTCGAGACCATCGCCCCACTCTGCCCTGCCCCGCGCAAGGCTGCGAGCTGGATCATTAACAAGCTCAGCTCCGTGCTGAACGAAAAGTCCTGCCGCATCAGCGACTGCCCCATAACCCCAGCGAAGCTCGCCGAGCTCATCGCCATCATGGAAGAGGGCATCGT
>CAYJNX010000118.1:0-7243 GCA_964371525.1 uncultured Akkermansia sp.
CCCAAACGCCGTAAATTATCATCCAAACTGCATACAAAATCCGAAGCTGCTAATTTTGCAAGGTCCCCTTAAGAATCCTTTTAACGCTCACGCGTAGGGTGACTCTTGTTATTTATTAAATATCATCTAGGGCGTAGCGTGCGGAGGCTACTGCCATGAATACGGCTGTCTCGACGCGCAGTATCAGGCTGCCTAGGCTCACAGGCTTGTAGCACGCGTCCATGATGGCGGCATACTCACGCTCGCTGAAGTCTCCTTCCGGTCCTACGAGGAGTGTGACGGCCGTCTCGCCATTCGCGCGGAGCTCTTCCAGCCGCTCGCGTAGGGGGCGCGCACTCTCAACGAGGGCGCAGCATAGCCGTGCCTCGCTACTGCTCTGTTCGCTTAGCTGCTGTTCTAGCGTGCGTATGGCTGCGACTTCGGGGAGGTATGCTGTCTTGCATTGCTTGCAGGCTTCGAGCGCGATTCGTTGCCATTTTTCCTGCTTCGCCGTTGCGTCTTTTGCCTTCAATCTGACGATGCAGCGTTCGCTCACCAAGGGGATGATGCGACTTACTCCGAGCTCCACGGCTTTTTGGACGATGAGTTCCATGTTCCCGCCCTTGGGGATGGCGAGCGCGAGGGTGATCGCGGGGAGGGCTGCTTGTTTCGCGTGCTGCTGCTCGATCTCCGCCCAGAGGGCTTTACTGCCTTCTGTGGCGGTGATGCGAGCTCGCATGACGCTGCCACGCCCATTAAAGAGGTCGATGCGATCACCGACTTTCAGGCGCATGACCTTTAGCGCATGATGGGCTTCTTCACCGTCGAGGTAGTACTCGTGGGTGTCGCTGCTTCCATCGAGGCTAGGGAGGTAGCACCAGTGCATGGCGTGGGGTTAAGTGGTGGATGATGAGGGGTTAACCAAGGTAGGGAGCAGCTTTCTTTTCGAATTCTGCGACCTGTGGTTGGTTTTTCTCGCTGAGGGTGGCGAGGAAGGCGTCGAGTGCTTTCGTCTGGTCCTTGTTCAGCTTGCTAGGGGTTTCGATTTCCAGCTCGACCATGAGGTCACCATGTGCGCCACCGCGGAGGGCGGGCATGCCTTTTCCTTTCACGCGTAGTGTGGTCTGGCTTTGTGTGCCTGCGGGGATCTTCAGCTTCGCTGCTCCATCGAGGGTGGGGACGTTGAGAACGCCACCTGTGATGGCTGAGGCGAGTGGGATGGGGAGCGTGCAGTGCAGGTCTTTCCCGTCGCGGTTGAAGATGACATGGTGGTACACGTCGATGAAGACGTAGAGGTCGCCTGTAGCTCCTCCGCATATGCCCGCGTCTCCGTTCGCAGAGGAGCGCAGCTTCTGTCCTGCGTCTATGCCTGCGGGGATGTGGATGGTGATCTGCACGTCCTTGCTGACGCGGCCTTCACCGTCGCAAACGTTGCATGGGTTGCTCACTGTCACGCCAGCTCCACGGCAGGTGGGGCAGGTGCTCTGCTGGACGAAGAAGCCGCTCTGCTGGGTGATGACTCCCTGACCACGGCAGGTGGCGCAGGTCTGGTAGCCAGCCTTTCCGTCCTTTGAGCCTGTGGCATTACAGGTGCTGCATGGCACGAGGCGTTCGATTTCGAGGGTTTTCTCACAGCCTTTCGCTGCTTCTTCTAGTGTGATGTCGAGGTCGTAGCGTAGGTCGGCACCGGGGCGTTCGGGGCTGGTGCGGCGACGCTGCTGCCTGCCTCCGCCGAAGCCTCCCATGCCGCCAAACATCTGGGCGAAGATGTCCATCGGGTCGGTGAAGCCACCGCCGCCGAAGCCACCGCCGCCGCCCGCAGCGCCCATGCCGCCGTTCTTGAATGCGTCATGCCCCATGCGGTCGTACGCGGCGCGCTTGTCCTCGTCGCTGAGTACTTCGTAGGCTTCGCCTATTTCTTTAAACTTGTTTTCTGCGCTCTTGTCGTCAGGGTTGCGGTCGGGATGGTACTTCATCGCGAGTTTGCGGTAGGCCTTCTTGATGGTCGATCCATCTGAGCCGCGCTCAACTCCTAAGAGGTCATAGTAGTTTTGTGACATGTGTGTGGGAAATTAATCTGGGGGGAAATAAATGTGTGTGCTGCTCAAGGGAATTGCTTATTGAGCGGCTGGTTCTTCGCTGGGGGCAGCGGCTGTGACGACGTTCACGGGGCGCAGTAGGCGGTCGCGGAGATTATAACCACGGCGGATGATGCGCACGATGCTGCCTTCTGGAAGCTCGCTGGCTTCGCTCTGGATGGCTTCATGGATGTTGTGATCGAAGGCGTCGCCTACTTGTGTCGCGATGGGCTTCACGCCTTGGGATTCGAGGAAGTCGCTGAGCTGCTTCTGCACCATGTTCATACCGATGTATATCATGGAGCTTGTTTCCTGCCCCGCCATTTGCATGCCCATTTCGAAGCTGTCGATGATGGGGAGGAGTTCTTCGAGTAGTCCGCGGTTAGCATAGCGGGTGAACTCGTCGCGGTCCTTCACGCTGCGCTTGCGGTAGTTGTCATACTCGGCGGCGGTGCGCATGGCGACGTCGCGCCATTTCATCATTTCTTCTTCGGGGGTGAGAGGCTCATCAGCTTTGCTCTCCTCTGCGCCGCAGCATTGTTCGTCGGCAGCGTCAGTGCAGTTGCTGTCGCAGGAGTTTTGGCAGTCGGGGCAATCTTGCTTGCATTCTTCTTGTTCTGATGTGTGGGTGTCGTCAGATTTCATGCGCGATACTGTAGCGTGTTTTAGCTCATTCGTCAAGTATTGCGTCTAGCATGCTGTCAGATGTCATGATTTTCGTAATAGTTGAATGGGAAAAAATCTCCTCGCTTCGCTGCCAAAGACACGCTACAATCAGCGCATGCAGGACGAACAAGAGCAGCAAGAAGCTGAAAAAATCATCGACTGGGCACAAGCCCGCGAACTCGCAGAACAGCTGGATGTAGAAAGCTATGACGAAGCCGTGGTGAACTTCCTTACCGAATTACTCTCTGCCACGCCAGACTACCACTTACTAGAGCAAGCCGCGACCATGCTGCTGCAAGACGAGCTAGACCTGTCACCTGAGCTAGAAGAATACGGCGTAGAGCCAGACGATGACCTCATCGAGCTCTTTATCCTCTCGGGAGCAGACCTGAATGCTCGCAATGCCTACGGTGAAACCCCACTGGGGCTCGCCGCGCGCTACGGCTATGAGGATATCGCCACCTACCTGCTGCAAGCAGGCGCACGTAAGGAACAGGCGAATGCCGAGGGGAAACTGCCCGTGGATCTGGCGAGTACGCCCGCGCTCATCGACATGCTGATGCCTGAGAAGAGGAAGGGCGCGGATGAGCTGATCTCAGGAGCAGGGGATGACTTCATCCTGCCTGACCATATAGAAGACGCGGACATAGAAGCCCCCGACGAGGCAGAAGAAGCGCGCTTCTCACCCCAGTTCGACTGTGGGCTAGGCGATGAGAAGCCCGTGCGCCCCTCACGCACCATTTAGCTAGATGTCATACTAGGTATCTCTGCTTGACAAGCTTAGCTAATCTGGAATAATACTCATATGCATCAAGCTTCAGAATGTGATCAAGCTCACAGATCTCCCCTACCCTTTCAGGCACCTTCGCTTGACCTGGTAGCGAAGGCGCACGAGGTGATCAAGTCCACGCCGCGTCAGCTCGCCCTAGGTAATGACATGAGCGTGGTAAACATGTACCTATTCGCGGCAAAGTACGGCACGATGATCGCGGTGGAAGATGGCATCTTCTACCGACACTACGAGAACAACAAACGCTTCCTCGGCTATGGCTTCCCCTACGGTACACAGAATGAAGAGGAGCTCAAGCACGCGCTAGGGCGCATCGAATGCGATGCCGCTGCCCGCCAGCGTCCCGTGAAGTTCTGCCTCATGACCGCAGAAGAGAAAGACATGCTCATGAAGCTCCAGCCAGAGCGCTACGCCTACGAGACAAACCGCAGCGACAGCGACTACATCTACGCCCGCCACACGCTAGCCGAGCTCCCAGGTGGCCTGTACCATAAGAAGCGCAACCGCGTCTCCGCCGCCCTGCGCGAGCTGGAGAAACGCGGCGTTAGCTGGGAAGCTGTCGAGCTCGACCCTGAGACACAGGGCGAAGAGATCCTCGCACTCGCCCGCAGCTGGCAGCTAGACCATGGAGGAGATAGCGCGAACACCGCGCTTGAGCTCAGCTACATCGAGCAAGCCCTCAAGCACTGGAAAACCCTGAAGCTGCAAGGTCTCGTCATCCTCGTCGAAGGAGAAGTACGCAGCTTCGCCATCTGCTCCTACTCACGCGACGCGGAGCTGAACACACACTTTGAAAAGACACATCCCGACTGGCGATTCCTCTACCCGCTGATTAACAGAGAGTGCGCACAGCACTTCAGTGAAGCCCAGTTTATCAATCGCGAAGAAGACCTCGGTAGCGAAGGGCTCAGGAAAGCGAAACTCTCCTACCACCCCCAGCTCATACTGGACAAGTACAGCGCGACCCAGCATGCGAACCTAGGCGCGTAGAGACCGCGATTTAGAGATGTATGTCAATCTCGTCAAGCATACTTGTTTTCTATATATGGGTGTCGCGCATGCGTGTGGCTACTGCTCGCGGTCATGTACTCTGACATGATGCAGGCTCCCGCGCTGCCTTGCTCTTCGAGTTCGCAGAATTGCTCTTCGCTTCGTATGCCGCCTATGGCGTACACGGGGATGTTACAGGCTTCTATGACGGTTCTGAGTGCTTCCAAGCCTCTGGGTTCTAGTCCTGCCTTGCATTCTGTCTCGTACACGTGTCCATAGATGAGGGCTGTCGCTCCGAGTTTTTCAGCGACGATGGCTTCATCCACGCTGTGGACTGATACCCAGCAGTCGATGAATTTGCGCGCTTCTTGCGAGACTTTCATATTCAGAAAGTCTCCCATGCTCATCTGGATGCTCTGCTCTTCTGGCGGGCAGGCTTTCACGTGGCTCTGCCACATGAAGGTGACGTTTTCGCGCTGGCAGAGTTTTCTGACTTCGTTCGCGAGTGCGCTGTATTCTTCGTCGCTGAGGTCTTTTTCGCGTAGGATGACGCGCTGCGGGCGGGGGAGTTGTGTTTTTTCTGCCGCTTCTCTTCCTTCTCCTCTATCGAGGACGTAGGCGAGCTGTTCGATGAGGGGACGGCTCGCGAGTGCTCGCGCTGTGACGAGGATGAGGGGGTATGCTGTGCTGCGCGCAGGTTCAGGCATTTCAGGCATAGTCGTTCATGACGGGCTGCATGCCGAGTTCCTTGAGTCGCTGGTATACCTGCTGTACGCTGCGGTCATCCGCGATTTCAAATTGTTCGTCTCCTTTGTCTTCTTCCTGATGTTCGCCGACTCCAGTGTGGACGCCTGCCGAGATTTTTGTCGCGGCGATGCCGACGATGTGGTCGCGGAAGTTTTCTCGCTCGCGTGAGGAGATGGTGATGTGCGCGTAGGGGAGGAAGAGGCGGTAGGCGCAGAGGATCTGTAGCAGTTGTCTCTCCCCTACTCCTTGTGACTGGAGTGCGTCATCGTGGGTCGTGGGGCGGAGGCGGGGGCAGGAGAGTGAGATTTCCGCATGGGGGTAGCGTCGCTGGATGAGGTGCGCATGCAGGCCTGTCGCCAGCGCGTCGCGTCGGTAGTCGTCTAGCCCGAGTAGGGCGGCGAATGCCACGCCTCGCATGCCTCCGCGTAGGGCGCGTTCCTGTGAGTGGAAGCGGTAGGGGAAGACGCGTTTGTGCCCTGCGAGGTGGTATTTCTCGTAGGTGTCGGGGTGGTAGGTTTCTTGGAAGATGGTGATGTAGTCTGCTCCGCAGGCGCGCAGGTATTCGTAGTCTTTTGTATTAACTGGGTAGACTTCTAGGCCTACGTTGCGGAAGTACTGGCGGGCGAGTTTCACGGCTTCGCCTATGTAGGTGACGCTGGATTTCTTGTGACTTTCGCCTGTGAGGAGGAGGAGTTCTTCTACGCCGGAGGCTGCGATGGCTTTTAGCTCTGCGGTGATTTCTTCTGCGGAGAGGCAGGCGCGGCGTATTTTGTTCTTGCAGTTGAAGCCGCAGTACGAGCAGTGGTTCTCGCAGTAGTTGGAGATGTAGAGGGGGGTGAACATGGAGACATTCACTCCGAAGTGTTTCTCTCGTACCTGCTTCGCTCGCTGGGCTATCTGTTCTAGCAGGGGGAGTGCCGCGGGGCTGAGCAGCGCGGCGTAGTCTTCTATCGCGAGGAATTCCTTTTCCAGCGCTCGCAGGACATCCTGCTCTGAGAATTCGTAGTTAGAGTACTCAGCACTCAGGCTCAGTACGTCTTCCATCATGTCATGGGGGAGTTCCTCCATGTCTGGCCAGTAGGCCATGTGGTCACAGCGTGTCGCCATATCAAGAATGAGAAAAATTAGTCTGCGAGGAATCCAGTCAGGGGGGAGGAGGCTTCCGCTCCGCGTTCGATGACGCGTCCGAGTTTCGCGAGGTAGGCGGCGCGTCCTGCTTCTATGGCGAGCTTGAATGCTCCTGCCATGGCTGAGACATCACCCGCTGTGGCGATGGCGGTGTTCACCATGACGGCTGCCACGCCCATCTCCATGGCTTCGCAGGCTTGCGAGGGACGGCCTATGCCCGCATCGACGATGATGGGGAGTTCTATCTCGTCGAGAAGTATCTGGATGAAGTCGCGCGTCGCTAGCCCCTTGTTCGAGCCTATGGGTGCTCCCAGTGGCATGATACATGACGCACCAGCCTGCACGAGTGCGCGTGCGGCATTCAGGTCGGGGTACATGTAGGGAAGGACGGTGAAGCCGTCGTTCGCGAGTAATTCTGTGGCTTTGACTGTCTCTTCATTATGGGGCAGCAGGTACTTCGTGTCCTGTATGACTTCTACCTTCACCATATCGCCGCATCCCAGCTCGCGAGCGAGGCGTGCCATGCGGAGGGCTTCTTCGGCTGTACGTGCTCCCGAGGTGTTCGGCAGTAGTGTCATGCCTTCGGGGATATAGGAGAGGATGCTTTCTGCTTCATGAGCGTGGGCGCGGCGTAGTGCCAGCGTGATCATCTCCACCCCGCCCTGCTCAACAGCCGCGCGGATTAGCTCCATGCTGTATTTTCCTGAACCGAGAATGAAACGAGAGTTAAATGACTTATTGCCTAATTGAAAAGTATCGCTCATGTGCAGCTATTCTATAGGAGGAAGGGGGCTGGGGGAAGCAAAAAAGCGTGCTGTTTCGCTCATTTTCGAGATCACCATTCTGCTCGGACTAATTTTGCAAG
>CAYJNX010000119.1:0-7228 GCA_964371525.1 uncultured Akkermansia sp.
CCAGACAAAGTAGCTGACAGCATCTCCGATGCCGTACTCGACGAATGCCTCGCGCAAGACCCCGAAAGCCATGTAGCCTGTGAAACCTTAGTGAAAGACAACCACGTCATCCTCGCAGGAGAGATACGCACAGCCGCGGTACTCGACTACGAGAAAATCGTGCGCGATACAATCTACAACATAGGCTACCGCGACGAGCACGACGATCCTATATTTAACGCGAAGACATTCGACCTCCAAGTACTCCTCTCCCAGCAGAGCCCAGACATCGCCCAGGGCGTAGACGCAGTCAGCGCAGAGGGGAAGGATGGCGAAGAGCAAGGAGCAGGCGACCAGGGAATCATGTTTGGCTACGCGTCAAACGAGACACCTGAACTCATGCCAGCCCCCATCATGTTCGCCCACCGCATCATGGCAGAACTCACCCGCGTACGCCGCAGTGGAGAAGTAAACTGGCTACGCCCCGACAGCAAGAGCCAAGTAGCCATCCTGCACGACGACCACGGTCGCCCAGAGCGCATCATCAACGTCGTACTCAGCACGCAGCACACAGAAGATGTAGACATCCAGACCATCCGTAGCTTCTGCGAAACTCTCATCCGTCGAGTACTGCCAGCCGAACTCATCACAGAGGAAACCGAGTTCTTCATCAACCCCACGGGACGCTTCGTCATCGGTGGCCCAAATGGAGACTCTGGGCTCACAGGACGCAAGATCATCGTCGACACCTACGGTGGCAAAGGCCGCCACGGTGGTGGAGCATTCTCAGGAAAAGACTCCTCAAAGGTAGACCGCTCCAGCACCTACATGTGCCGCTGGGTAGCGAAGCATGTCGTCGCAGCGGGACTCGCAGACACCTGTGAAATCCAAGTAGCCTATGCCATCGGGAAGGCAGAACCACTCTCCATCATGGTGAACACCCACAGCTATGATGGCAACGGAGAGGCGCAAGAAGTCATCGAACAACGCGTGAAGAAAATCTTCTCCTTCAAGCCAGCTGACATCGTGAAAGCACTGGGGCTGAAGAGACCCATCTTCCGCGCAAGCACGAACTACGGTCACTTCGGCAGAGAAGGACTCCCCTGGGAGGAGATCAAGCCTGAACTCATCGCCGCGCTTCGTGGCGAGTAAAAGAGCCATAGCAGTAGTATTTAAAAAGCCGACCTCAGTGAAGAGGTCGGCTTTTTCTTATATCACGCCTTCGCACTCACAAAAGCCTGACTCCCATCTAGGTGTCGCGGGGGAGGGGGGGGGAAATAGCTTTATCTTCTCTCATCTAGCGCTCTGCTGCTGCGTTCGCGCTGCCCATACGTAACTATCCTCATCATATTCTGGATCTATTCTCTCAGCGTCTTCAGAATACATCATCGTACCGTATATCTCCTCCGCATCAGGCTCGACCAATTGTGTGCGAAATAGCTGGAATACTGGTACTCGTTTACTCACTGTCTCTCCCCAGCCTACGCCTCCCTCCGTCATTTTCATGCTAGCCGACTCCCCCTCTATCAGTTCGTCTATGAGCAGGCAGAAGCCGAAGTTCCCACCTCCTATCTCCGATATGAGTACTTCCATGTCGTACCACTCGCCCTGCCGCACCGAAAAGATGTCTCCAGCGGTGAAGCCTTGGCAGAGTTCACTCCACACTTCTGTGCTTTTATATAGGTATTTCGGGTGTTTTCCATCGTAGATATCGCTATCCCCCCACTGGCCTGTATTCAGATTATGCAGCCCGACGTTAAGCACGTTCTTTCTGTTAAAGCGTACACCCATGACGGAGTCCGCCGCGCCGATGAAGCGGAATCGACCTGTTTTCGGGGCTTGTACTTGTGCGCGGTAGATGATGACCCAGCGAGATTTTTCTAGCCCATATTTTCCTGCCGGATCATAGGCATGTGTAGCTTCTAGGTCAGAGGCGTTTGGCATGTAGAAGCAGGTGGCGTAGAGGTTAACTGGAGATTTCAGAAAGGGGGCGAATCTGCTGCGCTGCCATCCATGCTTAAAAAAGCTGCTCAGAAAGCGGTGTACATCGGGGCTTTTCTCGGCAGGGTAGTACTTCGACTTGCTCTTGTTACGGGATCGCTTTAAGTCCCAAAACTCGCCGACGAAGGCAGATGCAATTTCATCGGAGCTTCCCAGCCCTGCGCCTCCATCACCCGAGCCTCCGTCTGAGCCGTCTCCCCCGAAGCCTTCACCATCGCCCATCGCAGTGAGGCCATAAGGGATGCCTTCTCCCATGTCGCTAGGCGATAGATTCATGGCCTGTGTCGTCGGACTAACGATGATGGGAGCAGAGATGCTGCTGAGGGGAGGGGAGGACTGCGTGATGCGTGTTTCTCGTTCTCTGGGCTTTTCTTTTTTTTGCTCTTTTTCTCCCTCTGCTACATGGGTGAGCTCGAAGCTCGCAAGAGGAGGCGAACTCTTGAATAGCTTTCTCGTATAGAGCGTGACGGCGATGATGGCTATGAGCGTCAAGCAGATTAAGGCAGCCGTGACGCTCAGGCGCAGACGCTGGCGCATCTGAACGATGCGATCTTTGACGCGCCTGTTTCTCTTTCCTCTCTTCGCTCTAAGACGTATGCGAACTCTTTTCGCTCGCGTGTCTACTGCTGCTTTAACGGGCTCAGCTATCAGCTCTATCATCATCGCGAAGCCATACTCTTCAGGGAAGACACTGTCGCAGTCTAGCGGCTCCGCTGACTCCATGGCTGGGTCTCCTTCGTAGCGTACTAGGAGTCGTCCTACGCGATAGTTGACCCCTGCCTGCATGCGTACGACATGCTGTAGCGGGACATCGTCAGCGAGAGTACCATTCACGGTGGCTTCATCACGTAGGTAGAAATCATCGCCATGCTTACGTATGCTGAGGTGATGGCGAGATATCTCGTCAAAGTGAGGATAAGACCAAGTCACTCTATCGCTGCGACCTAGCGTCGCAGTGCGCCCCTCTGCCCAAGACTCTACTTCATAGGCATCCAGTAGCTTGTGTCCTTGTGAAATGGTGATTCGGCGCATGAGAGATAGAGATAATACGTATTACATTTACCACTATAACATATTTAGAATGAATTGTCGAGAATATTTCTTGCCGAATCTGCCATGTGGAAAAAGGGTGTAACCTTGAATACAATTTCAGAGACAAACTGATAATCCTCTTATTATCAGATCTCTTGATGAATCCATGCATAAGCCTCTTGCAAACTATACTCCACGCCGTCGCCTATCGCATGCAAGTAAGCTAGCATGTAACGTGCGGGCTCGTATCCTTGGACTGCTGCATCCACTAGAAGATCGGCGGCATATTCATCATCCCTCTCTACTCCATAGCCCCAGCGGTAGCATAATGCCAGCTCATACATGGCTGGTTGGTATCCCTCCATAGCCGCGTGGCCGAGCAGATCTACGACAGCCTTCTTTTTTGCCTCGCTGTCCTGCATCCTATTCTTCCCTGATTCCATAAGAGCCTCCTTCGCTAACTCGTAACTTGCCTTCACTTGCCCCAGAAAAGCGGCGTGCAAGTAATAAGCTCTAGCGATAGAATCTACAGGGCGCGCTGCTGTAGCGCGGTCGTTTTTTGTTCCATGTGGAACATTTTTGCGAGATAAATCCCCCATCATGCACAATGCCTGAGCATTCAGCTGTGCGGCGGACATCTTCGCATATGCTAATGCAAGCTCATGGTTCACCTCGCAGCCTAGGCCATTTTGGTAACAAATAGCCAGCATGAGCTGCGCTTGCGAATCACCGCTTTCACTAGCCTGCTTGAAATATCGAAACGCGCTCTTCAAGTCACGTGGAACACCATAGCTACCGTTCAAGAAAATACTCGCAAGCAGAAGCTGAGACTCGGTATCATGACGCTGGGCGGCTAGCTCCAGCCATAGAACAGCAGTAGGAGAATGTGCTGGCGTACCAATACCCTCCAAGAGAAGAAAACCGACAGTAGCCTGAGCCTCCAGACTACCACCGCGCGCAGCCTTCAGGAACCAAGAATACATAGAAAGCGCGTCATAGTGCTCGGGCTGGGAATACAAATAAGCCAACTCTAGCTGAGCGTCCAAAATACCGCCCTGAGCGCGCTTTAACAGATCCTGCGGGGGAGTAAAGGCAACAACTGGCTCGGCATCCGTAGAAGGGCTAATCTGAGCATTCGCAAACATCTCAGCAGAAGGCGCAGCATAGCAGAAAGGCAGAGAGAGCGACATCTGGGAGATGAGTGTGAGAGAAACTGGAATAGCGAAGCGCATAGTGAGATCATAGCAGGCGCGAAGAGAGAGGTCAAGAGAGAAGCAAGCCACCGAAGAAGCCACCGAAGAAGCCACCGAAGAAGCCACCGAAGAAGCCACCGAAGAAGCCACCGAAGAAGCCCAGCAGAACCCACCCACGACACCTAGATGGGAGTCCAGAGGGCATTTTGCGGAAGAGCAAAATGAGACACAAATCGCACTGCGATTTGAGACGAAGAAAAGGCGAGATACCTCTCGCCTGTCCTTCGCGTTAGCGAAGGTAATGAGGAAAAAGTCCAAGACACTTCTTGGACGGCCTGAGCATAGCGAAGGTGATGAGGAAAGTTCCTCTGGCAGGGTGTGGGACGGCGTCCCACTGGGGGCATGGGGGCTAGCCCCCAAGGAAAAGCTGTGGCACAGCCACAGCAGCGTCAGTTTCATCATAACCTGATGTCACACGCGCCCGTGGGGCAAGCCCAGCAAGGCGTCCGCGCCAGAAACTGACGCTCCCTTTACCGCGCGCGATAGCGCGACTGATCTCTTCCGTGGCAAGCGCGATAGCGTAGAAACACGGTGTACACAGCGGCGCGCTCCGCGCCTTCCACGGTAGAATAGAGCTGCCCTGCGGGCAGAGGATAGGGGACGTCAGTGAGGCTGCTGACTCCATGCAGGGACTTCTGAGCGGGCGTTCTTGAAATATCTTGTTCTCACTGACGTTCCGTGATCTTCGATCACGGTCTGCCTCTATTGTGCATGTGGCAAAGGTAAATGGAGGAATTTTGTTCCACATGGAACAAAATCTATCTGCTAGATCTCTCCCAGTATGCGGGCGATTATCTGCTCTTCCGTAGTGCTGGGTAGCTCCACTCGCTGTAACCAGCTTTCTCGACGAAGCCACGTGCGCTGGCGTTTTGCGTATTGTCTGGTACGCAGCGCGAGCATCTTCACACATTCCTCCGAGCTCATTTCTCCTCTCAGGCAGCTTTCAACTTCCTGCATGCCCAGTGTCTTTTTCGCAGTTTCAGAGATCTGCTGACTCGTCTCATGGAGTAGTTTTCTCGCCATTTGTAGCTCTTCACAGACTCCTGCTTCCATCATCTCCTGTGCTCTTCTCGCAATGCGGGCATCTAGTACTGGTACTTCCCAGTCCAGCACCCAGCCTGAGCCAAGCGGGGCTTTATTCTCCCAGTTCTTGCGCCAGTGGGTGAGGGGCTTTTCACTGAGTAGTACTATTTCTAGATTCCTGACCAGGTATCTCTTGTTTTCTACAGGTGTGATCGCCAGTCCCTCAGGATCTATTTCTCGGAAACGTTCAATTAGATGCTCCGTGCTCAGCTGCTCCAGCTCTGCTCGCAGTGCAAGATCAGAGGGTGGTGCCTCAGATATTCCATGTGATATAAACTTCACATAGAGTCCTGACCCACCTGTCACGATCACTTTTTTACCACGGCTCGTGATCTTTTCAATAGCCTGCATCGCCATGCGTGCATGCACCGAGGCATCATGATTCTCCCAGAGATCCAGCACATGCAGGAGATGATGAGGCACGCGCTGTCTCTCTTCAGCAGATGGAGCCGCTGTCAGGAGTGGGAGATGCTTGTAGATCTGATAGGCATCAGCACTCACGATTTCACAATCTCCCATAGCCTCGGCAAGCCTGATCGCTAGCGAACTCTTACCTGAGCCAGTAGGTCCAAGAATAAAGAACACAGACGGGGAACAAGGCTGAATGTGAGAAGTGCTAGGCATGGGAACGCAGTCAGAATAGCGTGAAATAGGCAGATATGCAAGCAAAAGAATTGTTCCACATGGAACATCCTAGAGACGTAGAACGTGAAATAGACTTGCACAGAATCACGCATTCCGCTACTATAGCTTAGTACAATTTCACATAAACGACATGAAGGAATACTATTACTTAAAAGACAGCACGCCTGTAGGTCCCTTTAGCCTCGACGAGCTACACGCGCTGCACCTAGAGGAGAAAATCGCGCTCGACACCATGGTCTCGAAAGAAGGTGCAGCGGAATGGCTTCCATACTCGGCATTACTGCCAAAAGACGCCGAAGCAAAGCTCCCGCCTGTACCATCAGCACCAGTGAAAGCAGAGCCGGTAGAGCCCTTTGCGGTAGCAAAAGAAGGCTGTCCTTACTGCCAAGCTGATCTCCCCATCACGCAGAAAAGGGAAGTCCCCTTTGTATGCCCGACCTGCTTTGGAGACATACACTCGAAGGAGAAAAGCATGTGGGATCAATTCTGCTATGCATTCGGGCAGTATGCCACCTTCAAGGGACGTGCCACGAGAGCGGAATTCTGGAGTTATATGCTCTTTGTGATGATCTTTTCATTCGTCATAGCGGGAATGGGAGTAATCATCCCCTTTATATCCATCATATTTGAACTCGTTGTATTCATCCCCTCCTTAGCCATACTCTTCCGTCGATTCCACGACGTGAACTTATCTGGCTGGTGGGTCATCCTACTGAAAGGACTACCTATCGTCACAACAAGCATCGCGTCCATGGTCATGATCATGGCCATACTTAACGCGGCGGATGGAGCGGACAAGCTGATAGAGAAAATAGCGCGCGAATCTGAAGCAAGCACGCAGGGAAGTACAGTCTCAGCAGAAGCCCTCTATGAGCTGAATGGAGAAGCATTAATGGAAATCCTCCTGCAAGCCTGGAGAGAATGCTGGCACATCGTGGTGATATGCGGATTTGTCATCCCATTTGTGTGCTTGGTGGTGGGAATAATCATATGCGTCATGGACAGCAAGCGTGGGGTGAACAAATATGGCGTATCGACAAAATACCCCATAGCCTGATTAAAATCGTACGAGAAAATGTAAAAAGGTGTTCCATGTGGAACACCTTTTTTTATGATCAGTACCGACACCTAGAGCGGAAGCCCAGAGGGGCTCAGCTCCTCTGGTGGGATACAAGGGCGACGTCCCATATACGTTAACTTGATTGACATCCATTCAGGAATTGTGTAGTATAACT
>CAYJNX010000120.1:0-7213 GCA_964371525.1 uncultured Akkermansia sp.
GCTCATTTTCGAGATCACCATTCTACCCAGACTAATTATGCAAGGTGACCTCAAGCTTAATACATTTTTTGTTATTGGGCGCAGAGTGTCAAAGCAAAGTGAAACCCTACAAAATCGAGGTGAATTTACAATATTTTACAGTCACTTTAAGTGATTTTAAACCATACACTTACAACGAACGCAAATCATCGAGTTGAAATTTATTTAGATTTTCTTAAGTCATTTTTCTTGCTTTTTCGCTGAATATGAGTATACTCACGTCAAGCCCTTCTCCTACGTTTGGATTTGGGATTAATTATAACATCATTATATTACGTAAATTACTATGAAGACCATCGCTATCTTCGCTTTCGCAGCAGCAGCACTCGTATCTTGCCAACAGCAGCAGCAGCAGACAACTGCTCCTGTAGTTGAACAGCCAGTTGTTGTTATCGAACCAACAGGTAAGTAATTTCTCTGGAGGGATGCTTCATCCTTCCACAGCAAATTAATTAAGCGCTCTATCTTCGGATAGGGCGTTTTTTATTGTAGGCATTCACACCACATAATTTCGTCGCAAAAAAAAGATCACGCTCGCTATGAGTGTGATCTTACCTGAGCTGCATCCTATCGCGGATGCGCGTTCTAGGACTTAGCCTATACGGAAGGTGATACGAGCCTTAGTCATATCGTAAGGGGATACCTCGATCTTCACGCGGTCACCGACCACGAGGCGAATGAAACGCTTGCGCATCTTCCCCGAGATATGAGCGAGAAACTCGTGATCATTTGCAACACGTACGCGAAACATAGTCCCAGCAAGCACAGCGGAGATGATACCTTCCATTTCGATTTCACCCTCACTATCGGTTGGAGTCTTGATGCGTGCAGAGGGTGCGGTCTTGCCGGCGGGTCTAGCGCCAGCAGGCCTATTTTTACGTTGCGGGGAGCGCCCGCGGGATGGTTTGTTATTAGCCATTGATAAGTGTATCTAGTGGATGAAATGCCATCTGCTTGTATGAATAGTGAGCGGTATAGCTGTAAGCTCATATATACGCGCGAGGCAACGCACGTATTATACTTCTAACCGCTGCGCTTGGCAAGCGATTTTTTTCGTCAATGCCCGAGAATAACCGCCGCTGAAGATAAATCAACTGGAACAGTCAGGCAAACCAAAAGAATTTTCGCATGATATCCATAAATATTTCTACACGCATCATACTGATAACAGGTATAGTAGATATAAGGATTATCCTTAAATTCAAATTTCAGGCTTGCATAGTGCTCATAAATAGATTATAGTACGCGCACCTCACGCGCAGTCTCTACGTAGTCTCGCTTCAGTAATGGTATATTCGATCACTTTTTCTCCAGCTTATGAAGAAAAAACAGCAAGATTATAAAAATGCCATTGACAAAAGCATGGGATAAGAGTAGATTAGCTGCCCGCGAACAAAGAGGTTCGATGGCAAGTGCCAAAACTGGAATAAAACTCAAAATATGAAAACCTTCTCAGCTAAAGCTCAAGACATTGAGCGCAAGTGGTATATGATCGACGCAGCTAACCAAGTGCTCGGTCAAGTAGCAGTCAAAGCAGCTAAGCTTCTCCGTGGTAAAGATAAAGTCATCTTCACCCCTCACGTCGACTGCGGTGATCACGTCATCGTGATCAATGCTGAAAAAGTCGTCCTTACAGGTAACAAGGAACGCGCAAAGATCTACACCCGTTACACGGGCTATGTCGGTAATCAGGTCGTGACTACACCTTCCAAGCTTCGCAAAAAGCACCCAGAAATGATTCTTGAACTTGCGATCCGTGGTATGGTACCTCACACACGCCAAGGTCGCGCTCAAGGTCGTCGTCTCAAGGTTTATGTCGGTGCAAACCACCCTCATGAAGCTCAGGCTCCTGAATCTGTAACAATCGCCTAATCCCTTTTTAATATACACATATGAGTACAACAACTCCATATAGCGCTACTGGTCGTCGTAAGACAGCTGTCGCACACGCATGGTTAACCCCAGTTGCCGAAGGCGAATCTGGTAAGATCACCATCAATCGTCGTGGTTTCGAAGAATATCTTCCTACCGACGTGCTTCAGAATGCTGTTCTTCAGCCATTCTACGCTACGAACACGATGAACCGTTTTGATGTTCGCCTCGTTTCCAACGGCGGTGGCATCCACGGTCAGACTGGCGCTATGAGCCTTGCTATTGCTCGTGCTCTTGTCATGCTCGACGAAAGCTTCCGCCCTCTCCTCCGTGAGCAGGCTCTGCTTACTCGTGACTCCCGCATGAAGGAACGTAAGAAGCCCGGTCGCCCTGGTGCTCGCAAGCGTTTCCAGTTCAGCAAGCGTTAATCGCTGCGCGTCCATCACACCTCTTTCGGAGCTGTACCCTCATGGGTACAGCTCTTTCGTATGCTCAAGCAGCGCGATTCATGCGGGCTGATTACTTTTCTGATGTGACACTAGTAGAGTCTTTATTGCGTAATTTTGAAAAAATCTAAAGTCAAGTATTATTCACGTACGCTGTGTAAATTACTTGCACAAAAGCAGCCGAACCGCGCCTAAGTATTCTTAGCAGTGCTTAATTTAGAATGATTTAAATAAAGTTAGTTGAAATTAAATTTTTTCCTCACATGACGCAATTTTCGTTGACATGTGTGTTAGTGTCGCCTAATATACCCCCGTTAGCTAATCCTAACATAGCTTTCACAACACACAATAACAAACCATGAAAATCGCACATTACGCAACTATACTAGTAGCCGCATTGGCTACTCAGATCAACAGCACAGCTCAAGCAGAAGTCAAGCACTCCTATGACATGTGCTGCGATATGACCCTCTTCCCGGCTGAAGCGAACGACTACAACGCAAAAATCCATTGCGATGAAAAGCTCGGCTTACAGTGGTACATGGAAGCAGCCTACGGCTACTGGAACGCTACTGGCACCGAGACAGATACACCACGTCCTCAGAACATGTTCCTCCTCCACGGTCAGGTTGCTAAGCGCATCCTCTCCAGCAGCGAGCACAGCGGTCTGTGGGTCCGCGCCGAAGTAGCCGTATCCCTCGGTCTCGACGCACCAACACGCCGCACAGACAACGACTTCAGTACAGCAGTAGGCGGCTTCACAGCAGCACACGCTGAGTACATGGGTGGTCGCGAGATCGTCATGCCAGAAATCGTTCTGACTCAGTTCTTCAAGAACGACCGCGCCGTCCTTAACTTCGGTGTCGTCAACCTCACAAACTACTTCGACGCAGTTGGTATCGCTAATGACGCATACGGTAGCTTCACCAACAGTGGTTTCCTTAACTCCACCGTTCTTCCTCTCAACGACAGCAACCTCGGTGCCGTCTTCACCTTCCAGATCGACGAGGAAAGCTGGGCTATCGCTGGTGTAGCACGCACAAACACAGAACCTGGTTACAACCCATTCAAGTCTGGTCGCGGTGCAGTCTACGTCCTCGAATACGGTCGCACATTTGCAGACGGTAAGGGTACATTCCGCATTAACCCATTCCTCAACGCCATCGAAGGTGAAAACGCCGCTGGCGACGCAAAGATGGTATACAACTACGGTCTTGCAGGTAGCGTCGAGTACAGCTTCGGTGATCGCGTCGACGTCTACGCTCGTGCAGGTTTCTCCGCACGTGACGAATACGGTACAGACAATGACTTCAGCGTCGGTACACACATCCGCCCCTTCAGCTCTGAAGCACGTGAAAGCGACTTCATCGGTATAGCTGCTGGTATATTCAAGCCAGGCTTCGGCGGTGAAGCTGAAACAACACGTCAGGAAAAGGTAATTGAGCTCATGTACAACTTCCAAGTAAATCACAACATCCTCATCAAGCCTCACTTCCAGTACATCATGGACCCAGCTAGCAACACAGCTACTGACGACGCTATCGTTTGGGGTGTACAGGCTGTATTCTACTTCTAAGAACAGTTCATTCGCAATAACGACATAACATATAAGGCAGGGTGGAGAAGAGATTCTCCGCCCTGCTTCTTTTTGTGTACGAAACAATTTAGCCTTGTTTCGGGATGTTTGTGTATCTCGTTTCCTTGCTTACGGCTCGCCAAGCATAGCAGAGCTTATGCTTGGCTCTTGGGTGGCATATAGGTTTGTTTTCGCGTCTTCTCCGTGGGGACGCTTCGCGTTTGCGACGGAAGAAAAGTGTCGCGCTGTCGCGCGCAGTGGTCGGAGCGTCAGTTTCGGGCAGGGATGCCATGCTGGGTTTGCTAGGCGGGCGCGTGTGTCTACCGATGCTTTGAAACTGACGCTGCCGTGCTCTGCGAGCACGGCTTTTCCTTGGGCTTTGCCCAAACCCAGCGGGGACGCCGTCCCCTGCACCCCTGCCAGAGGAACGCGTCCCTCTGGACTCCCATTTAGGTGTCTGCTTTTGGAAGAAATGCTCTCTTTTAGGTTAGCTGAGCGGCTAGGTCTTGTGCCTCATCCGTGTCAAATTGCTGTGGTCCACGTGGTGGCGGTGCGATCACGCCGATGCAAGGGGCGCAATCTGGCGATATCAGCACAAAGGGGCGTCCCATCGTCAGGGGTGCTTTCGGTGTGAAATCACTAGCCGTGAGCTCTGCATGCTCGTCTTCTGCCAAGATGAGTGGTCGAGATACGACTCCATCAGACAGGTGTACTTGCACCTTCACGCCCTCCTCTGTATGTGCGAAAACTTGTAATGCGTAGCCTTGGAACCATTTTTTCCTCCAGCTCAGCACACAGGCTGGCAGTTTCGGATTCTGCACGAAGAGTAAGGCATGGTAAGGCACGAGCATGCGTGTCGAGCCCTGATTCGTGCTGATTTCTACGTCCCAGAAATTACTCAGTTCTATTCCTCTGTCTTTTGTCAGGTCGATGAGTTGGCATGTCTCGCTCGTGTACACGGTAAAGCTACAATCGACTTCATCGGATGTGATTCGGACACGGATCTGTACTTCAGTTCCTATGGGCAGACCTTCGATGCGCAGCAGTGGGGCTGGCCAGTGTACGGCATTCGTCAGTTCATTTCCCTCCATAATGCTGCGCGTGACCTGATGGTCGAAGACGCGTATGAGTGGGACTGCCGTATTCTGGACGAAGGAGACTTCGGCGGCTAGCTCTCTGTCGCGGCGCAGCAGGGATTTCCCATAGCGCAGCAGCTTCCAGTAGCTCTCCATCTCACGCTGAGCTTCCTCTTCGCGGTCATCGGCGCGGAGGTATTCGGCATAGTCGAGTGCCGCGTAGGGGCGCAGCTCCATGAGTTTCGCTGCCTCTTGCTTGTTGTAAACATCGTAAGCGTGATCCTGATTCCTATAGAGCTCTGCGAGGAGCAGTATAGCGGCTTCGTCACGTAGGGCGACTCCCTGATTCAGAAGATCCAGCACGGTGTCACGGTGTTCATCACACTCGTGCGCTTCATCTTCTCGCATCAGCTGCTCTGCCCATTGCGCAAAGCGGTGTGGAAACTTGCAGTGCTCTCGGTACTCCGCATGAATAGCCTCTTCCTCCTCATCGCTGAGGTCTTCATTCACCGTGAGTAGATTCAAGCATTCGTGCCTGATGGATTCATCCAAGCCCTCTTGGGAGTGCTGACAGCTAGCGAAGCAAGATGCGCTGAGTTCCATCGCCTTGTCTTCATCTATCTCTACACCATTTCCGTATTCATAGCATTCAGAAAGCCAGAACTCAGCAGCAGGATAGCCTCGCTCGTGAAGCTGTGTCGCGATGCGGTAGATGCGCGCGAGATCCTTCGGCACACCGATGCCTTCTTCGTAGCAGAGAGCCAGCATCCAGCCAGCGTTTAAATCACCATCGTCAAAAGCCTGTTGGAAGCAGCGAGCTGCTTCACCATCATGAGTGGGGGATGCGGCGCAGTAGGCCGCCATCCCTTGCTGAAATAGAGTCATATTTTAAAGATTTATCGTTCTGCCGCCTTGGTTCGGGATGATGACAGGGGGGTAGCCGCCGTAGCGGTAGCGATTCGCATTTCGCTCACGCTGGTAGTCACGCCAGAGGTCGTCGTATTCTTCATCGGCCTCCTCTAACTTCTGGGCATACTCTTCTTCTTTCACCTTCCATGCCTCTTCTCGCTGTTTCGCCAGCTTTAATTCCTGTCGCAGGACACGTATCTGCTCGGCATCGCGCTTCATGGCAGCTTTCTCCTCACGTAGTTTTTCCGCTTCTTCGTTAAAGCCTTCGCGCACGATGCTGGCATAGTCAGTGTAACGCTTCACCTCATCTTGCAGGTTGAGTCGCAGTGATTCGCGCCTATTCCACTCTGCGGCGAGGTATTCAGCGGTCACATCACTCATGCTGCCGTAGTGCAGGAACATGCTGCGTATGTCCGACGCTTTCATGTAGCGAGGAAGATTATTCGAATCTTTCAGCAGCTTGCGGTACTGAGCCTCTTCTTTCTGACGCTTTTCATTCGCGGCGGTTTGTTTTTTATTTCGCTCGGCTACACGCTTTTCCACATCATCGGGCAGCATACCATAACGCTGCTGATTGCTATACGTGAGTTCATCATAATCCACGCGACGAGCACCAGCTGCGTGACGGACGATCACATGGTCGATTTCCGTACGCGAGACGACAGCATCCTTCAGCTGGGTGCCATCTTTCAGGATCATATCTTCTGCCACGGCCGTAGAGCATAACAAAAGTGATGATGTTAAAATCTGAGATAAAAATCTTTTCATAAGCGATTATCTCCACCTTAGCAAAGTCAGAGTGATGCTTCAAGAAGAAAAGAAAAATTCCCTGTCATTATATACTCTTGCAATCTCAGCTCATGACTGCTAATCTCACTACTGTCTCTATGCTCATTCTCCTCTCACCTGCCAAGACGATGCGCACAGATGCGTCGGAAAACTGCACAGTCTCGCACACAGAGCCGCGCCTCCGCGCGCAGGCGCAGCATATTGTCGCGCAGATGCAGGCATTTGGAGCGGTGGAACTCGAGCAGCTCTTCAAGATCAGCTCACCGCTGGCGCAGGAGCTGCTGCAGCGCTTCCGTGCTCATCATGAGGGGACTGCCGCGCTGAATCCTGCCATCGAGGCTTATGATGGTGTGGTGCTCAAGCATATGAAGGGGGATGCCTCTCTGACTAAGGAGCAGTACGAGCACTTGCAGCAGCACACACGCATCTGCTCCATGCTCTACGGGCTCTTGCGCCCCCTTGATGCCATCGCGCCTTATCGTATGGAAAGCGCGCTCAAGCTCCCA
>CAYJNX010000121.1:0-7206 GCA_964371525.1 uncultured Akkermansia sp.
GGCCGCAACAACGAGCGTCAGCACGCATGGACCACCTCATGGGGCGTATCCACACGCATGATTGGCACACTCATCATGGCTCACTCCGACGACGATGGTCTCGTCTGTCCACCACGCGTCGCACCGAAGCAAATTGTCATCATCCCCGTCACGCCAAAGGCCGACACCCGCGATGCCATCATCGCTCACTGTGAAGAACTCGCGAAGAAGCTCAGCCAGCAGTACTACGCAGGCATGCCAATCCGCGTCCAAGTCGATACACGCGACATCGGCGGTGGTACGAAGAAGTGGGAGTGGGTGAAGAAGGGCGTCCCCGTACGCCTCGAAGTAGGTCCACGCGACATGGAGAAGGGTAGCGTCTGTGTCGCACGTCGCGATCTCGGTGTCATGGACAAGAGCTTCCAGCCCGAAGAGGAGTTCGTCGCAGGCATCGTTGACCTGCTCACAGAGATACAGGATAAGCTCCTTGCCGCTCAGGTCAGCTTCCGTGACAGCCACATCCGCAGCTGCAACACGCTCGATGAGCTGAAGGCGAACTTCGCAGACAGCTCCGACGCTGACTGGCTGCTCACCCCATGGGACGGTAACTCAGAGGAAGAAGAAACGCTCGCAAAGAGCCTGCGCATCTCCATCCGCTGCATCCCGAAGGGAGAGATGGGAACGGCTGCCGAGGAGCTCCCCTGCATCCTCACAGGTCGTCCTACGACACGCCGTGTGCTCTGGGCACGCAGCTACTAATACGCGACACGCGAATCAATATTTCAAGAACGGTAACTCTGAGGGGTTGCCGTTCTTTGCTTATTAAGTGATTAACCTTCTTGCAGGATATTTCTGTATTATTTTTTGTAGAATTATCGTGCAGTTAGCCGTTCTTCAAGGTAACAAGACATTATTCAAACTAACCCAATAGAAATACAAGATCATGAATAAATTATCACTTTTAGCTGCCCTCGTCGTATCCCTTTCCCTTGCCATGCCAGCCTCGGCACATCACCACTACAAGCACCACAAGAATCACAAGCACGCGAAGCCAGTCGTCGTCGTAAAGAAGAAGCCTGTTGTTTGCGGCAAGCCAGTCGTAGTGGTGAAGAAGAAGCCCGTCGTTTGCGGCAAGCCCGTTGTCGTTGTGAAGAAGAAGCCAGTCGTTGTTGTTGTAAACAAGCATGCTTTATCCAGACGATAAGATAAAAATTCCCCTGGGAGAGAGAACAAAACAGGGTTCGTAGGTAAAAGCCACCTTCATGCGTGAGGGTGGCTTTTTTCTACGGCATGTGATAGAATGTATTCATGAGTTCATTAATGACAAAACGTATCTTAAACGACAGTGATGAGAACTTTCCCCCCTGCTGGGCACTGTACCAATCCGCCTTTCCTGAAGAAGAACGCCGCGATCACTCCTACCAGCTCGATGCCCTGAAATGTAAAGAATATCATTTTGCGGCGATTCTGAATGCCGACGAAGTCGTGGGGCTCATGGCGTGGTGGAGCTTTGACTCTCTTGTCTACATCGAGCACTTCGCCATCATGGAGAACTACCGTAGTCATGGCTATGGGAAGGAGTACTTAGGTGATTTCGTGAGCCATAGCGAAAAGCCTATTTTGCTCGAAGTCGAGCCACCCACGGAAGAGATACGTCGCAGGCGAATCGGTTTTTATGAAAGGCTAGGCTTTCATTTGAATGCTCATGCCTATGCGCAGCCTCCCTATAGAGGGGAGGACTTCGTGCCGCTCATGCTGATGACTTCGCACTATCCTATTTCAGAGGAGGACGTGGAGCGATTTAAGCGTGACTGCTTCCCCATCATTCATTTCCGCTATTTTAAATAATCTCGCTAAGCACGCTCTTCACCACTGGGTTTTGAGCGTGCTTAGACTAGCTAGATCTTGTACTTTTTCCTACATAAGCTTCAATAGAGGCTTATGCAAGATAATCCATACATTCTCGGCTTTACAGCGGGGGAGCTCAGCCCATGGCTGTCGACCCGCTTCGATCTCGCTCAGTACAGCAAGGGGGCGGCGCGTATAGAAAACTTCCTCGTCGAGCCCTATGGCGGGCTAACGAGACGTAGTGGTAGTCGCTTCATATCAGATATGCACGATAGTAACGGGGTCTCACGATTCTTTCCTTTCATCTTTTCAGAAGACGACTATCTTCTGCTAGAGCTTTACCTCGGCGGAGTACGCTTTTGGCATCATGATGATTGGCTGCGTGATGAAGATAATCAAATCTATGAACTCAAAACACCGTGGGATACTGAAAAGTTGCTTCGCAGTCTGCGCTTTATTCAGGTGAATGATGTGATCTATGTCACGAGCCCTTATATACATCCTTCACAGATTAAGCGTATTGATGAGATTGAATGGGTCTATGAGCGATGTCAGTTTAATCCTCTACCGAAGGGGGCGAATCTGGCTACGCAGGGAGAGATCTCTATCAAACGCTTGAATACGTTTGATTCTGAGTTTCTCGTGGACTTCCCTGATGATTATCCATTGAGTATTTCTGAGAAAAGCATTGAAGAATTAGAGTACCTGATCACGACCTGTACAGCGGAGTCGACTGATTATTTCTTGAGTGAGACATTGATGACAAATCCAAAAGTTATTACGAATTTAGCCTTGGAGCCAGATCTGCCCGTGGGTCAAGTCGTCGCTGTTAAAATGACGAATATAGCTCACCATCAGTACTACACTGTGATAAGAGAATGGACGAGGGGCTCGGTGCCTCAGTCCAGTCTTATGCTCCCATCTCATTATCCCTCTTTCTTTTCCCCTGGCTGCGCATGGCCACTGCCTAGTGGGAAACCTTACTTCGTTCCGGGTGGGTGGAGCTTGCAAACAGCAGGTACGTGGAATTGTAACTGGGAATTAAGGCGCTCTTATGATACAGCGGATGGTATTTATGGCACAGATTATACGAAGTGGAACTGGCATCGCGTGCATCAGTTTTCTCAATCTTCTTATACAGATAGACAAAACTGGGCGTTTAGTGGCTTCGAGAAAGAGCCGTGCCACATGATGCTTTACTGCCTGAGTTCATACACGTTCAACGTGCCTAGCCCCTTATACTTCCGTATCGAGCAGTCAACTCATGATGTGAAATTTCGCGTGATAGGGCGCTACAACTTATCTGAAAAAAAATTGCTTGTCAGGCTGGAAGATCCCATGGTAGACGTGCCTTATAGCTTCTGCCCTACGGATGTGCGATTCTCTGCCTTTGGTGTGGTGAATGGCTACCCTAGCTTTGCAGGGATGCATGAGGGGAGGCTATGGCTAGGAGGAACACCTACGCAGCCTACAACCCTTCGTGCTAGCGCGCTAGATGATTTCTACAACTTCCGCCTAGGCTCAGATGCGAACGATGCACTGGAGCTCACACTCGCCTCCAGCCAGCAGAGTCGCATGTGCTGGATGAGCACAGAGCGCGGTCTACTGCTGGGAACGACCGATGCCGAATGGCTGCTTACGAGTAGTGACACGGGAGGCATCTCTGCCACAAGCGCGTCATTCAGAAAAGAATCCACCGTCGGTAGTGAGAATAAGGAAGCACAGGGCGTGGAGAATAGCGTGTTCTATGTACAGCGTGGTGGTAAGCGACTGCGCGAGATCTCCTATAAGCTAGAGTCTGATGGCTACACCTCCACCGATACGAGTCTCCTCGCGGAGCACCTGTTTAATTCGGGGATAAAGGAGTGGGCTGTGCAGCGTGGCTCTAGTACACGTGTCTGGGTGCTGATGGAAGACGGTACACTAGCCGTGCTGACGACGAATGGTTCTCAGCAGGTGAATGCATGGCAGCGCGCGAGTTTCAAGGGAGGAGAGGTCCTGCATCTTGCTTGCCTCGTGTCACGCTCCAATCATGATGATGATGTATGGCTTATCATCAAGCGCGGCGAGAATGTAAGCATCGAATGCATCCAAGGAGATGACATTTTCCTAGACTCCCATACTACATGTACCATCACAGAGGGCACTCTGACTGTCCCACATCTAGCAGGATGTGAAGTCATCTGCTACCCAGTAGGAGATGAAGACAGCTCAATGACGCTCGCGCTTGATGCGGATGGTCGCCATCCTATGCCTGATGCCCTAGAATCTACTGACTATGTCGTGGGGATAGCGATGAGCTCACTCGTAGAGACATTCCCCGTCGAGCGGTCTACTAATTATAATACCGTTAGTCAGCAGGCTAGGGTGAAGCTACGACTGCTCGACAGTGAAGCACGATTCCGCTACAAGGCGACGCATGTCGATCGCTGGGAAGAGTATGATCCTGAGCGCGATCATCTCACCACCCCCTACACAGGAGCTGTGCGCCTCACACAGATACCAGAATCAGGAGTAGGGCAGGGCTTCAGCATCGCGACAGAGTCGCTACGCCCCTTTAACCTTCTCTCCCTGAGTATAGAGAATGACTTCCACGGACGGTGAGGTCATCATTAAAAAAGCGGCTAGTTCCTAGGAACTAGCCGCTTAAAATTAGCGTCCTCCGAAGAGCCCCTTGAAGGGATTCCCCCCCTTGCCACCCATACCACCGGGGAGCTTAGGCATACCCTTGCCACCCATGAGCGCGGAGAGATCAGGCATGCCCTCGGGCATCCCTTCTGGCATCTTGCCCTGTGGCATGCCGCCACCTTTCCCCATCTTCTGCATGGCCTTCATCATGCCACCCATCTTACCCTTGCCACTCATCATGCCCTTCATATCCTTGAAGTTCTTAATCAGGCGGTTCACCTCTATCTCAGAGCGACCAGAGCCACGCGAGATACGGCGGCGACGAGAGGGGATGAGGAGCTTCACATTACTGCGCTCCGCAGGAGTCATGGAGAGCACGATGGCTTCCATGTGCTTGAGCTTCTTCGGGTCGAGAGCTCCGTCTGGGAGCTGCTTCTTCAGCTTACCGAAGCCAGGGAGCAGACCGAGAAGGCCTTCGAGTGGTCCGAGGCTCTGCATCATGCGCATCTGGCTGAGGAAGTCATTAAAGTTAAACTCACCGCTCATCATGCGATTCATCGCATTCATGGCGGACTTTTCGTCGATGTTCTGAGCGGCCTTTTCTACGAGACCGACGATGTCACCCATGCCGAGGATACGGTCGGCCATGCGCTGTGGGACGAAGTTTGTCAGCATGTCGAGCTTCTCGCCTTCGCCAATAAACTTAATCGCCTTACCCGTCACGGCACGCATGGAAAGAGCGGCACCACCGCGCGCGTCACCATCGAGCTTCGTCAGGATGATACCTGTGAGTCCGACAGCCTCGTCGAACTTCTGCGCGACACGCACGGCCTGCTGACCTGTAGCGGCATCGGCGACGAGGAGGGCTTCCTGTGGCTTGAGGAACTTGCTGAGTTTACGCAGCTCTGCGATGAGTGTGTCGTCGACCTCCTGACGACCAGCGGTATCGAAGATGATGAGATCATGGTCTTGATCTTTCGCCCAGCGCAGGGCATCCTTCGCGACGCGGATCACGTCCTTTTCACTCGCGCTAGGTGTGTAGATGGGGACATCTATCTGCTTCGCCAGCGTAGCGAGCTGGTCAATAGCGGCAGGACGGATGAGGTCGCAGGCGACGAGGAGGGGCTTGCGACCCTCTGCCTTCATGCGGCGGGCGAGCTTCGCGCTCGTGGTTGTCTTACCCGCACCATTCAGACCGACGATGAGGATATGCGCAGGTGGGTCGAGATTCAGCTCTTCGGCTTCACCCCCGAGGAGGGCGGTGAGTTCGTCTTGGAAGATCTTAACAATCTGCTCACCGGGCTTCACCGTTTTAATGACGGCGACACCCATCGCCTTTTCTTTTACATGGGAGATGAACTCGCGTGCGACGCTGTATTCTACGTCCGCGTCGAGAAGAGCCATGCGAACGTCACGCATCGCGTCGGCAATATTGGATTCTGAGATCTTACCTAGACCGCGTAACTTGCGGAAGGTGTCATCGAGCTTATCAGATAGGAGTGAAAACATGGGGATAAATTATGGGGAATGAATTAATGAGAATGAATTGATGTTAAAATAATGATGCCGTCTTAGTCTGAGAGTCGACCTTGGAGTTGTTCGTACGCATTATGCCCGAGCCATTCTGGATCGCGCTTCGAGCCTCGCTGTGTGACGCGTAGAGCCGCGCCGTTTTCCGTGTAGTAAATAGAGCGGAAGAACAGCGTCTCTTGGATGAGCTCCGCATAGCCACCGACAGGTACAGAGCAGTCCGCCTGTAGATGCGCGAGGAAGCTACGCTCACAGCGTACGCAGGTTTCCGTGTCCTTGTCGTTGATCGGAGAGATGATGTCGAGCATGCGCTGGTCATCGCGTCTTATCTCGATGGCGACTGCACCCTGACCGAGCGCGGGCATGAAAGAATTCAGTGAAAGGTCAACGAAGAACAGCTTCTTTCCCTCGACGACAATAGGCTTGTCCGTGTAGCCGAGGCGATTGAGCCCCGCGCGAGCGAGAATGATAGCGCCCATATCATCGCTTTCTGCAAGCTTGCGCAGGCGTGTGCCTACGTTCCCGCGAATCGTCCTACAGCGAGCGCGACCACTCCAGTAGCTCTCAACCATGCGGATGCGGCGCACACTGCTCGTCCCGATGACGAGTTCGTCGAGATTCGCCCCCTCCTTAACGACGAGCACGTCGCCTATGGCCTCGCGTGGGAGAAAGGCAGCGATGCCGAATCGCTCATCTAGTGTACCGGGCATATCCTTGAGACTATGCACGGCGCAGTCTATCTCACCAGCAGCCAGAGCCTCTTCGAGAGCGGCGATGAATACCCCCTTATCTTGGGTCTGCGTGGCTTTATTTACCTCGCAGAGGGGGATGTCCTGACGCTGATCGCCTGCTGTATTGATAATGCGGCGTTCTAGCTGAAGATTGGGATTCAGGGCGAGGAGTGCTTCCTCCACCAGCTGGGTTTGTTTCTGGGCGAGTTCACTGCCACGTGTACCCAGTATAATCTTTTCGCTCATGCCTCCATTGTACTCACTTTCTGTCACTCTGCAAGTCCAATTGCTTGATAAGGCTTGATAAGGTGTCTGTCTGCCTGTTTTTGAGCATAGGGGTGCTTGTTCTGCTCTGCTAGACATGAACTCAAAACGCTGGTGGCAAGATGTGGCAGAAAAAGCAAAATTGTAGAAAAATATAGTGTCATTGATGGGGACTTAGAACTTGTAATCACGCAAAATACATGTAGAATATATCTCAAATCGCAAG
>CAYJNX010000122.1:0-7052 GCA_964371525.1 uncultured Akkermansia sp.
ACACTCCCCATGGGGGCGGGCTTAGTATTCCTGCTCTGTCTGAATCTCCTGTCATGCAGTAATCGCTTGAAGAGAGCACTTGTCCACTTCTGCATCGCTGGTGGTGTCGGCGGCACTTGCTACGTTTATGCAGCCCTCACCATGGATGAGCCACACTCTACGGCGGTGACAGCAGGTATCGTGGTGTTCATCATGTTCATCATGCTTACCTTTACCGTGCGTCTGTTTAAGCGCATCACGGGGCTGAATCTTCTCCGAGCCTGCGATCCCTTTGTCGACTACGAAGAGGTGACTGAAGTCGTCGAAGAATATAATAAGGAGAATCCTTCATAATCGCGCTCCTCCACGTCGAGGGTCTTGTATACTTGACGCGATGAAAAGAGCCCCTTGGTGTACTACCAAGGGGCTCTTTTCAGTGACACCGTTAGGTGTCAGAATCTTGAATCTCGCTTCCGCTTAGGCGACGCGACGACGACGGCGTGCGAGAAGTCCAGTGAGAGCCAGCAGGCTCAGCGTAGCTGTGCTAGGCTCAGGTACACCTGCGGTAGAGACTGGCAGAGTGAAGCCTAGTGCGAGGCTTCCGTCTGGATTCACGAACTCGTAATCCGCCTGATGAAGTGTGCCTTCGATGTTCAGGAATACGCGCAGCCCACTACTCAGCGCCGTGCTATAATCGCTACCAAAGGAGCCGAGACCTTCTCCGAATTGGAACATGAGCATCTGCTCCATTTCGCTTGCGATGAAGTGCGAATTGAACTCCGTCGCAGTCATCGGGATGTCGAAGGTGATGCTGTCATCCATGGTGAGAGCACTCAGTTCAGCACCAACATTTAGCATGTCATAGATTTTAATATCCACGGAGGCAGATTCGCCCTTGTAGCCCGCGATGCTGCTCGTTGCGACGCCTTCAGCTGTGCGCATCTCTCCGAGTTCTATATCAGTGATGATGCCGTTCGTTAAGACGAAGTTTGTCTTATCGCCGGAATTAGTCACGTTCACATTAGCACTCAGAGCGATATCATTAGCGGAAAGCGTAGCCGTGCCAGCGACCGTGATCGTTCCTGTGACATAGTTCGTACGACCTGTACCAGTGATTTTGTTATTCGCCCCATAGACTGAGAGTTTGCTAGAACTGTCGCCATTGCTCGTAAGCTTCAGCTCACCACCATTATACAGCATCATATCGTTTGCGAGATTTCCTTCGCTAAAGGTAATGACGCCGCTGTTCGTGATGGTATTAGAAGTAGCTGTTTCGCCGAGAGCTGCGCCTGAGTATGCATCCACAGTAGCTCCTTTTGATACAGTGAGCACATTATTAATTAACAGAGCCTGAGAAGCCGCGACAGTCTGACCATCGGCTAGTGAAGTACCGCCGAACACACCGAGCTCCAGTGTGCCGTTATGGACATTAATCGAGTGATTCTGCACCGTGTTGTTAAACTCCACAGTGGAATAGTTAAATTCTTCATCTACCTTATACTCATCGTACGAACCTGCAGGAGCGTAGCCAGCATTGATATTAAGTTTTTGTCTAGATAGGGTCACGCTATGGTTCATACCATCAATACCATCGTTCACGACAATCCTAAAGCCGTTGAAGGCGTTGAAGTGAGTTATGGTCTCTCCTGATCCTAAAGAATAAATAGCATTGGATTTCCCATCGACGGTGTTCCCCGTGAAATACATATTCTGTGTCGCAGCGAGCAGACCGACCTCGCCCGCGGAGATATTAATAGCACCGCCTCTTTCTGCCGCAGTATTCCCTATAAAGTTACCAGTAATAGCTCCTACTTTAGCACCAGAGGTAATACTAAGCGCACCACCATATTCTCCAGCAGAGTTATTGCTAAAGTCCGCTGTGAGCTTTTCTACTGTAGCATTCTGTACAAACACCGCGCCACCTTGAGTTCCAGCGTAGTTATTAAAGAAATCACCATCTGTAGTAGTGGCATGCAAATCGACGAAAGATATCGCACCGCCTGCTTGACCTGCTCGGTTTGCGATGAAGTCTCCTGTAATAGAGGTCATGTTTTCCTTCTGCGCGTCAATGGCACCGCCGCTTCCAGTCACAGCAGTATTCCCTATGAAGTCACCACTGATAATAGGCTTCGCTCCCCCAGTTTCAGTCCTGATCGCGCCGCCACCATGATAGGCGGAATTACCGATGAAGTTACCTTCAATGATGTCCACCGCTACAATACCCCCTATCGCACCGCCTGACAAGTTCGGGGTTACCACACCTGTGTCAATGAAAGGTATGGAGTTGCCTATGAAATCACCCTTGAGTGTGCCTATGTCATCTCTACCGATAGCACCACCACCAGAGGCTATATTATCAGCGATTGTTGCTTCAATTCCTGCAAAGCTATTTGAAATATCCGTTTGTGGTGCGCCAGGATTAATAATATCACCTTCAGAGTCTTTAATATCATCATGGGAAGTATCAAAAATACGCTCGTTTAAGTCGGAGTAGACCTTCACCGTAAGGCCACCTTCTTCTAAGGTATCCGTCTGGGTGAGAGCCATATGCGTCAGACCATCAGTTGTCTTTTCCTCCCATTTAAAATAGAGTTCCTTGTCACCGGCGTCGTCGCCTTGTTCTTTAATGTTTACATCGTAGTTCACGGCAGTGAGAGCTCTGGTGGAAGGGTCGACGATGTACTTCGTGATGGTGAAGGATCCATTATTAGCTGACGAACTCTCCGTGAGAGTGTAGCCCGAATCCGCGCCTAACTTCGTCTGGTCGAGATTCGCTGCATCGACCGATTTATCTTCTGTGACTCCGACAGCGTAGGTCAGATTCGCTGTCAGACAGCACAGAGCGGAAAAGACAGCAAAGTGCGTAATGGACTTTATACGCTTGCGTAAAAGTGACTGTAGACTATGAGTGCTATCCTTAGCTAGACTACAAATGGGTAGTGATAATGTATTTAATTTCATGCTAGGTAATATATGTATTGTAAATCTTATTAAACGTAATTATAGCTACAATAATAAGGTTTCTCTTCGCGGAAGAGTAGGATACTTTCGTTAGATTTGCAAGTCTTTTTTTAATTTATTATCAATACGTAACACATTGTTATACCGATCTGTTTTCTCGGCTGTGAGGCATGCGCGCCCTAGGAAATTACTTCGCGCTGGCAGGGTCTGTCAGGTCGTCAAGCACGCCAGCTGCTATGGCCCAGAGGTAGATGCTGGCAGTGGATGCGTAGGGGGAGTAGCGCTTATGGTACTTCGCCCAGAGTGCCTTAGTGATCTTCTTATGCCTGTAGAGCATGCGCAGACCGCGCAGGATGGCGAGATCGCCGTAGCTGAGGATATTTGGACGCTGCATGCAGAATATCATCAGCATCTCGGCTGTCCACACGCCTATGCCATTAAGCTGCGTGAGTCGCTGGCACAGTGCTGCATCATCTAGTGTGGGCAGTTCTTCGAGGTCGAGTTCCTTCGACACGATGAGTCGAGCGATGTCTAGCATGTACTGCGCCTTCGTGAATGTCATGCCTAGCCCCTGTATCTGTTCGAGGGAGCATGCCGCGAGAGCCTCGGGGGTGAGCTCGGGGAGCATGTCCAGCAGGCGTGACCAGATGGTCTGCACCGCCTTCGTGGAGATCTGCTGCCCGATGATGCTGTGCATGAGCGACTGGAAGAGGTCGGGATTCACCACACGCTGCACGTGACCGATGCGCTCGATGGCGCGGGCGAGCTTCTTGTCCTTCTTCTTGAGGTAATTTAGTTCCGTGTCAGAGTACTGGAAATAATGGGGCGTTCTCATGCGTCTCATTTAGTTCTGCAAGAATGTGTTTGAATCTGTGGGCGCTTGCGCGCGCTCTGTCATGGAGTACTCCCTCATCACGCGACAGACGCGAATGGTGTATTCCTCGAATAGTTCGCGGAAGCCCGCTTGCTGCGCCATGCGGTGTGCCATGACATTGCGCCACTGGTCGACGGATTCGCTGTCTTCCCAGAAGCTGAGACTGAGGAGTTTTCCCTCCTTGTTTAGACTGCTAAATCGCTCGAAGCTGATGACACCGGGTGCTTTTATTATTTCTTCTCGCAGTCCAGCCGCGAGCTGGAGATAGCGTTCTTTTCCCGCAGCGGTGGGGGTAACTTCGAAGATGACGGCAATAGCAGCGTGGGGGGTACTCATAAGTAATAAGGTTTCGAGATGAAATATTACTGGGCGAGCTCCCAGCCGAGCATGAGGGCTTTTCGCTCGCTGCGCCAGCGGTAGTTATTAATCGCGCCTGTGCCACGTATCACACGATGACAGGGGATGATATAAGCGATGGGGTTTTTCGCGATGGCTGATGCCACGGCGCGCACGGAGCTCTTCAGCCCCATAGACTCTGCGAGGGTGGAGTAGCTGGCGATCGTACCCATGGGAAGGCTGAGCAGGGCTTCCCATACCTTGGTCTGGAAGGGAGTGCCCTTCAGCAAGACGCGGAGTTCTCCCTCACCCTGCTGCTGGAAAAGCTGCTCGGCTAGTCGCGTCGCGACCGTATCATCGTGGCTGAAGCTCGCATGCGGCCAGTCTTCTTTCAGCTGCTGGAGGATGCTTTCACGCTGATCATCGACGAACTCGAAGGCGCAGACCCCGCGTGGGGTGGTGGCGATGAGAGCATCACCGAAGGGGGTAGGGGAGACACCTACGCAGATGTCCAGATCACGCCCCTGTAGCTTATACTCACCAGGAGTGACTGCCTCTATCTTCACCATGAGATCGTAACCACGCGACTGGGACGAGAGCCCGACGCGCTCGCTCGCTTCGAGGACGCTAGAGCTTTTCACGAGCTCTGCTTTCAGAGCCTGCACGGTGAGCTGATCGACGAACTGCTTCGGCGAGACACCCACCCATGCGGAGAACACGCGCTGGAAGTGAAACTTACTCATCCCTACGTAAGCCGCCACCTTGTCTAGGGAGGGCTGGGTGTGGTACTGTGCGGTCAGAAAAAGGATGGCTTTTTCTATGCTGTGGTAATGCTGGCTTTCTAACATAGGAGTAGATGGGCATTTTAGTAAATTTAGACAGCTGATTGCAACCCATTTCTTGCTATTATTCGCTCGACTTTCGTAATGTGGCGCGGATTTTAGTCCTTTTACATCATACTCACAGTCATATAATAAAAAATCTCATTATATGCTTGACATCTCAAGTTTTATATATGAGTATAACAGTATAACGCAAACGCACTCTACCTATCAGCATATCATCCGAATGAAGTTATTCATCAATGGTGCTTTGCCAGCGTTTGTCTATATCTACCGAATCATATCTCCATGAAACCCAACTTATTTTTACTCAGCTTTATCGCGACTGTCCCATTGGGGCAAACATACGCGTTTGAATTAATGCCCATCCCCTCGGATCTGCCGAATGCACGTGCGATTGACCTCTATTATGAAGTTCATGGTAGAGAAGAAATCACCGCAGATGAAGCCGCGCATATGGTCTTCGACGAAACTCACATAGATGATAATGAAATCGTCCATATTCAAGGTCACGATATCGTGAATGGCGATGGTAGTATCGAAGAATCCGCACTGGACGGTATGGGTGCTAATCGCGGCTTCGTCGTTCTCTACCCGAAGCCCGGAACGCACCATGTGTCCATCAGTCTCGAAGGCATCAAGCACTTCCAGAACTTCTATGCATCAGGCGAGCACGTCGCTGGCGGCGCGCTAGGTCTCTACAATGGCGGAGATATTAACTTTAACGGTCTGGAGAACGTCGTTACCTTCTCGAATAATATCGTCCAAGCCACATCTGGGCACGCATCAGGCGGTGCTATCTTTGTAACCGGCGGTGGCGATGTATCCAGCCTGAGAGCTGACTTCATCGGAAATGAAGCACGCACTAATAAAGATGACCCGAACCAAGCTTTTGCCCGCGGTGGTGCGATTTTCGTAGGAATGTTTGACGCTGATATTGAAGGTTACCCTGTCTCTCCTGTGGCCTGTTACGTGGGTAATCTCTACGGTAACTTTACGGCTAACAAAGCATCCTTTGGCGGTGCTATTTACCTAGGCGAATACGGAGATATCGGTGCCATACACGGTAACTTCATTGGGAATATAGCGGAGGGGGCTGAACAGCCAGGTGGTTCGACTGGTGGTGCTCAAGGTGGAGCTATCCGCGCATGGCAGGGGACGACCGATGCCATCTATGGTAACTTCGTAGGAAACATCGCACGCTCTACGGATGGTGATGCTGGCGGTGGTGCTATATCCTTTGATGGAACACAGGTTGAGGGCGGTTTCCATGGTAATTTCGAAGGGAATATCGCATACTCAGAGAATGCTGAGGCCCATGGTGGCGCATTCGTGCTTAAGAATCAGTCAGGTGATGCAGATATCGTCTTCACGGACGCTAGCTTTAAAAACAACGTTGCCGCGACAGGTGAACTTGCGGGTGGTAGTGCTCTCGGTGGTGCTTTCTTTATCGAGGACTCCAGTGACGTGAGATTCCGTGCTGTTGATGCAGACGTAGAGTTTACTGGTAATCACCTTGTTTACGGTGCTACTTGGGATGACGAAAATAACAAAGTGAAAGAAGGTGACGGTTCTATACGACAGTATAATTCTATTTACGCCATTGACTCCGTCGTAACACTTGAGACTCAAAACGACTCCACTATCACAATCAACGATAGTATTGGCTGTCAGGGAGAATCCAACCTTGTGGTAGATGCTCACGGAAGCGAGCGTTATGATGTGATGATTAATGATAATGTGGCGACTCCTCTATTAACGATCGAAAATGGCGGTGTTATGCTAGGAGAGTATACACATGAGGACGGCACGAGAACCTATGGTGGCTTTACACCTAACATCCTTACTGGAGAAGAATCTCATATCGTCATTAAGGAGAATGGTATCCTTAACTCGAAGGCCGACTACCTAGACCAAGTGAATACCATTATGCTGGACGGTAAGCTGGAGCTCACCGCTAATACAGGTGAAAGCAGTGGTAGGCTCGTCGCTAGTGTCAATGAAGTAGGTAAAAACACAGGTGAGCTTATCATTCTGGCGGATACCACGATAGCGGCGAA
>CAYJNX010000123.1:0-6987 GCA_964371525.1 uncultured Akkermansia sp.
GCACTCACCGCCGCTATCGACGACTCACTCGTCGACAGCGAGACGGAGGACAAAGATGCCACAGAGGAGCAGAAAAAAGCTCTCATTCAGGACATCATCGACGGAAAAGTCGCAGCGAGCCCCGTATCGAAAGGCTTCATCGACGTTCTCCAGAAGGAATCCGAAGGTGACAAGAACTTCATCAACAGTGTGAATAACAACGAGGTCTCCCCCTTGATGTGGATATGCTACTTCAATGCGATGAACCCTGAGAACCTCCTACAAACAGATGCCTCTCGCGTACGCTACGTGAAGTACATGCTGGAGCAGGAAGGCATCGACTTCAAGGCGGTGGATAAAGAAGGCTTCTCCGCCCTGCACTGGGCTGCATGGAGTGGTCTGCCCCAGTGCTGCAAGATCCTCATCGAGGCTGGTCTCCCTGTAGACAGCCTTGAGAACAATGGCTACACCCCACTCGCTCTTGCCGCCATGCGTGGTAATGCCGATGCGGTGAAGATGCTTCTTTCCCTGAAGGCTGATAAGAATATCGCCATGAAAGACGGACGCAGCATCCTCGCGATCGCTACAGAGCGCGCGCAGGCCTACCACACCTCCGATGTGTCATGGCTTCGCTTCGCTTACACACTTATTTATAATGAAGAGCGTGACGAAGACTACAAGGAAACAATAGAGCTTCTGAAGTAATTCATTTCACTTCATTCATTTGATATTCCCCCCAGTTCAGCCTACCTCGCTGCTCTGGGGGATTTTTTATGCGTTGACTTGTTATTAAAAATGTGTCATAGTCATATGGCTTTGTGAATTACATGGCTCTATCACTAACAGATATCATTATGAATAAGAAATCCTACCTTATAGCAGGGCTTCTCGCAGCTAGCTGCATGCAGGCCTCCGCTCTGACTCCTCCTCCCAGCGAAGCTGCTGATACGACCAGCGTGACTCTCGTTCCTCCAGCAAACGACACGTGCAACATCAACGTCTCTGGCTCACTGTCTACAAGCATCTCCACAGCTTACACAGGCCGAGGCTATGTACCATCTACAGCCGTAGCCATGGGTGAGGGTGCAGGCATGACTGTTCTCAAGCTTGACTTCACAAACGACAGCAACTGGAGCCTCCACAGCACCATCGCCTATACCTACATCATGTCAGGTCACACGCTGTATGGCGGTGGAAAATATGCGTCTTACATCCCCGGTGTCGGAGGAACAGATCTGCCTGAACTGAATATCGAAAACGAATTCATCGTAGCCACTGAGCTTCGCTACACGTTCAACGATAAGTTCAACCTCGGCTTCGGTCACGACTTCGTCCACGGTGGCATGCTTGGTATCATGGCTAAGCACTTCGCGGATCAAGGCGCATCCGTCGTGAATGAATTCTTCCTCAAGCCCACCTATAGTCCCTACAAGTGGGTCGATATAGCCGTGGCAGCACGCTACAGCACTCAGGGCGTACGCGGCTGGTGGTTCGAACCATCAGTCACCTTCAAGGCTCCTGTCATCGGTACACCTGAAGACATGAAAGTTGCAGCCCTTCTCAGCTTCAACATGTCCGCAACAGGTGACTACTTCCAAGATTATCATGGCGCGTGCGCTAATGGTTCTCAGGCATGGTGGATTAAGCTGTCTACCCCATGGTTCATCACAGAAGAGAAGGACCTCATCCTCACTCCCTCCGTCAGCTTCAACTGGCTCGGTAAGGGTGCGATTCGCGCGAACAAGCACTCTGAATACGCAATGGGCACTGGAGATCCCTCTGACAAGCCCTTCCGTAACTTCGCGGTCGTCGGTAGCGTCATGCTCACCTATAAGTTCTAATTCTTGACTCACCTCACTTTTTTTGATTTTACCCACTTCCTTCGGTGAAAATTAAATCAGTGATTATAAGTTAAAAGGAACAAGCAAAGTTTTTATACAGCCCCTCCGCAAGCCCAAACGCATGCGGAGGGGCTTTTTTTTGTTTGGATTATGAACTACAGTCTGCTATAATATAGGCAGAACTGGATACCCCTAACAGGATTATAGCAACTTATGTCGAATCTTCATTATTCTGGAAACGAAAACATTCCTTCCAAGCCCTCACTTTTTATCCCAAATCGTCTGAGTGTGATCGCCTTGAAAAAAATGATCACGCTTTTAAAGAAGCAGCTTATCATTCTCATTGACAGAGAGTTCACGCTCGCAGACGACATACAGGAATGCCTGAAGGAAGAGAAACTCAGCGTCATCGCCTACGACTTCCGTAAGGGTCGCCTCGCCGCCCTGCGCGAAGTGCTGCTCAACTGCCAAAGCGACATGAAGCACATCCTGTTCCTCTCAGGGAAAGTGCACCCGACACTCGGTTCACTCTCAGACATCCCCGACTTCATCATCAAGCAGCTGGGGAATCTCCACCTCTCCCCCATTCCCATTTTCAATGTCCACTACCAGCAGAACATCATGCAGCTCATGCTCACCGCTGCCACTGAGAGCTCTGAGGAGTACCTGAGCATCCTGCCCCAGCTCAGCCCAGGACCAAACGCGAGTGAGCGCATCATCTCTGCGTGGATGAACAGAGGGGTCGATCTTTTTGAAAAACAGCCTCTCCTCTCAGAATCGCTCGTCTCCCTCATGGTGAAAGCCATGAAGAAAAACGGCAAGGTGCTTGTCACCGACGGCATGACGGAGAATCAGATGCCCTATATCAAGCTCCTCGGCGTCTCTATGGCTGTGGCGAAGAAGCTGAAGCGAGAGAAGCAGGAGCGCATCGGTGTCATCCTGCCACCTGGTCCCGGTGCCATCATCGCTACCATGAGCTGCCTTCTCTCTGGTATCACCCCTGTCATGGTGAACTACGCTTCCTCTCATGCCGCCTTCAAGAGCATACGCGAACAGGCAGGGCTGAAGCGCTTCATCACCGCAAAACGCTTCATGGACAAGCTCCCTGACTTCCCATGGCCAGAGAATGACGAACTCATTCTCGTCGAAGACCTCCTACAGAAGATAGGCAAGCTAGGTCTCCTCGCAGGCATCGTGAAGGCGAAGATCAAGTCCGCCGCCACCATTTGTAAGCGCTATGATACTGACTCGCGAAGTGGCGATGACCCCGGTATCCTCCTCTTCACCAGTGGCTCATCTGGTGAGCCAAAGGGTGTCATGCTCACGCACAAGATGATACTCTCGAACATAGCCCAGTGCCTCAGCCGCCTTGATCTCAATGACAGCGAACACATCCTCGCGAGCCTCCCCGTCTTCCACAGCTTCGGCCTGACAGTGACCATGCTCATGCCCATACTTGGCGGTGTGCCCATCTGCACCTTCCCGAGCCCCACGGATGCGAAGAGGCTCAATGAGCTCATCAAGAAATACCAGCTCACCCTCGCCTGCTCCACCCCCACCTTCTCACGCGCCATGATGCGCCGCGCGGATAAGGACACCTTCAAGAGCCTGCACTTCTTCGTCGTCGGTGCAGAGAAGCTACAGGAAGAGCTGCGTCTTGAATTCCTAGAAAACTGCGGCATCGAGCTACTCGAAGGCTACGGCATGACGGAGGCCTCCCCCGTCTGCTCGGTGAACCTACCACGCATCCCAGAGGAAAAGCTACACGACTTCTGCCAGCCCACACAGCTGCATGGCAGCATAGGAGCAGTGTTCCCCGGTCTCGCCATACGCCTGACTGACCTTGACGATGACAACAAGGAGATCCCCCTCACGGAGCGCGGCATGCTCTGGCTACGCGGGCCAAACGTCTTCTCTGGTTACGTCGGCAAGCCTGAGCTCAATGAAGGCATCTTCTCACCTGACGGCTGGTTTAAGACAGGCGACATCGCCCAGATGGATCTCAACGGCTTCCTCAGCCTCTCAGGCCGCCTCTCGCGCTTCTCTAAGGTAGGAGGCGAGATGGTACCACACGAAGGCGTGGAGCAGCTCGTGATCAAGGCGCTGAACATCGATCCGAACTCCCCTGAGCTAGCAGTAGCCGTGACAGGAGTCAGCGATCCCCAGAAAGGCGAAGCACTCGTGCTTCTCTCCACACTCCCACAGCACATCCTCCCCTCGAAGGAAAAGGAAAACATCCTCGTCATACGCCAGTTCCTCGTCAAGGAGCATATCCCCAGCCTCTGGACACCGAAGTACATCGTACCCGTCGAGAGCATCCCTGTCCTCCCGACGGGCAAGCTCGACCTCCGCGCCTGCAAGCTGCTCGCTCAGGAATCACTGGAAATTGACGTATAACAACTACAGGAAGAGTCAGTATTACACAATTTTTCATTGCGCCACGCTCATTTATATGATAACTTCGTAACAGCTAAGCCACTGCCATGACCAACACACACGCCACAGCTACCTCGCTTCCACTAGATTATCTGCTACAAGAACGCTTTCAGATACAGTCCATTCTTACGCAAGAAGGCGGATTCTCAAACATTTATATAGCATGGGATCACCAGCTAATGAAACATGTCGTTGTGAAGGAAATCGCTCCTCACAACCTCGTGTATCATAATGGACAGCATGACATCGTCCTCTTCGACGAAGGCAAGGCATCCCTCTTTAGCCGCATCATTGAAAACAGTGATCGCGAGGCCATTGTTCTCAAAGATCTTACGGCAAAGGGCATCACGGGTATCAGCTCATATATAGCTGATTTTTACCAGCACAACACCCATTACATCGTCATGGAATGGGTGAAGGGGCGCTCACTCGCCTCATGGGATCACTCCTACGTCCTCGCGAATGAGATTTTCCCAGTCGTATTCTTGGAGAGTGTACTCATGCAGGTGCTCAAGACACTGAAGCTCATTCATGATGCGGGCTACTTCCACTGTGACATTAAGCCGCAGAACATCATCATCAGCGATCAGGGGCACATCACCCTCATTGATTTCGGTGCTGTGCGCACGAGAGAATTCCAGCACGACGCAAACGTCGCCATCACACCTGGTTTCTCACCGCCAGAGTTCTACCCAAGCCATCGCTCCCATATAGGGCCTTGGACAGACATCTATATGCTCGCAGCGATGATGTACAATATCATCGCACGTACAATACCAGAGAGCGCGGACTTACGTATCGTTCGCGATCGTCTTGTGCGTCTGGCTGCGATACCCGGTCTTGTCGATAAGTATCCTGACGCGATGCTCAACAGCGTGACAAAGGCTCTATCAGTGGTCGCGGCGGATAGATTTGCCGATGCTGAATCGTGGGTTGAGTTTTACGAGGGCTTTAACAACGCACGACAGATCAAGCGCGCGCATCAGAAAAAGGTGGCTGTACGCCCCGGCGGGAAACTCACAGCCGCAAGTTTGGGGTCAAACAACGCTAAGGGAGGGAAGTCACCGCAGATCGCAGCGGCTTCTGCTGCTACAGCTGCCACGTCTATGCGTAAAAAGCAGAATGAAGGAAATGAGCTTACCATGGTTCTGATCATTCTCGGTATCTTAGCTGTAGGTGCCTCACTCTTCCTCATGATGCAGTAAAGTTTTCTAGCAGATTTAATGAAAAATCCCTAGCTCACGTGAGTTAGGGATTTTTTGTGAGCCGAGCTTTGTTTTGGGGATACTGGCTTGTTCTCGTGGCTGCTCTGCTCGGACTCTGTCGCGTTTGCGACGGAAGAGAAGAGTCGCGCTGTCGCGCGCGGATAGGGGAGCGTCAGTTTCGGGTGTGGACACCATGCTGGGGTTGCCCCGCGGGCGCGTGTGACTTCAGATTATGATGAAACTGACGCTGCTGTGGCTCTGCCACAGCTTTTCCTCAGGGGGCCAGCCCCCATACCCCAGTGGGACGCCGTCCCACACCCTGCTTAAGGTCAGTGAACCTTAAAAATCCATCTATGTGTTGCTTATGGGTGTTGCGTCAGGCTTTTACCCATGAATAAGCCCTAGCTTTACGTGGGCTAGGGCTTTTTAAGTTTCTGTTTATGCTTCTCACTGCATGCACATTTCCTCTCGCATCGCTGCGACTGCCGACTTGTTACAGCAGTATTCACCCAGAGCAAATGCAAATTCAAACGCTGCCCCAGGTCCGCGCCCCGTGATGATATGTCCATCTTTCACGACTGCTTTGTTCTCGATGCTTGCCACACTCTGTAGCTCGGATACGACCGCTTCCGCAGGGTAACAGCACACGCGTTTCCCTCGCAGTACTCCTGCGGCTTCCAGTGCTATAGGCGCAGCACAGATGGCTGCGACAAGTTTCTTTTTCGTCGACATTTCCTCGACGAGTCGCAGCACTGCTGGTGTATCTCGTAGTACCCATGATCCCTGTCCACCAGGTAGTACGACCCCATCGTATTGCGACGCATCTACATCGACTAGTAGCATGTCTGCTTGCATCACCATGCCGTGCGCTGCTTCCACATGCAGGGATTGCACGCCTGCGATGTCTACTGTCACGCCGAGCCGACGGAGGATGTCGACAGGTGCTGTCATTTCTATCTCCTCGAAGCCAGGAGCCATCAGAACTAAAATTTTATTCATGTCACCAGTGTATCAAACTCATGCTCTCAGGTAAAGAAAATCTCTCACCGCCGTGGCAATGAGAGATGGTTAAGGGCATCTTGCAAAATTAGTCCGAGCAGAATAGAAATCTCGAAAATGAGCGAAACAGCACGACTTTTGCCGCATTTTGGTGAGAATTTTCAGCTTTTTGGGCTTACATAGCTCGCTATGCGCACCCAAACGCCGTAAATTATCATCCAAACTGCGTGCAAAATCCGAAGCTGCTAATTTCGCAAGATCCCCTTAAGGGCACCTTGCAAAATTAGTCCGAGAAAAATGATGATCTCGAAAATGAGCGAAACAGCACGACTTTTGCCGCATTTTGGTGAGAATTTTCAGCTTTTTGGGCTTACATAGCTCGCTATGCGCACCCAAACGCCGTAAATTATCATCCAAACTGCGTGCAAAATCCGAAGCTGCTAATTTCGCAAGATCCCCTTAAGTTACTCGAGATTTAATAAATTCTTAATCATTAAAAATTTTCCTTAAATCATTATGACGCAATG
>CAYJNX010000124.1:0-6972 GCA_964371525.1 uncultured Akkermansia sp.
GACTGCGCCAGATCTCGCTGTTTAGGAAATTAACCTAGTCATCGTAGCATCATTTCGCTAAGATATGGGACTGCCCTTTGGGCAGCTGTAGAGGGAGCGTCAGTTTCGGGCAGGGATGCCATGCTGAGTTTGCTTCACGAGCGCGTGGGTTACCGATTATCTGAAACTGATGCTGCTCTGCTCTGCGAGCACAGCTTTTCAGCGAGGGCTTTCCCCTCACACTCCCGTTTAGGTGTCGTTTATCATTATTTCGTCACCTATATATAAAAACATACAACTTTAACATGTTCATTATGAGTAAAAAACTCTTCGTCTTATCTCATACTGACGAAGTCAGGAAAAAGAATCCTATATATGAGCTTTACAAAGGCAAACTAGGCTCAGGGTGCTTCTTGCGGCTCGCAGTTGCAGAAGACGCGTTCTTCGCCTTCGTAGATGGGGACTTGGCTGATGAGCTTTTCGAGATCGTAGGGCTTAAGCCAGTTCTCATTGCTAGTGAAGTGGTGCTGGCAGCGGACATAATTGTGTATGGTGCTGTGAGGCGGCATCTCACGTAGCCACGCGACGAACTCATGCCAGTTCTCAGTCTGGCGGACGTGGGGGGTGGGGAAGCGAGAAGCGAGGTAGAAGATGATCTTGTCGGTGATCTTTCCCTCTTCCTTCTCGCGGACGATGAGATAGCCATAGTTGTCCACGTCGTTAAGCATGACCTCATAGCCGTCGTGGTAAGCGATTTTTACGAGGGCTATGGGCTTGGTGGGCGAGCCTCCAGCTTTTGTAAGTAGTTCGCAGCGTTCTTTGTTTTCTGCCCAGTAGTCTAATGCGCTGTGCCCCTGCGCGTCGAGGTGTTTCACATCCGCGCCCTCGGCGATAAGGTAACTGAGTATCTTCGGATCAGCATGGTAGAAGATGGCTGTGCGCCCGAAGCGGTCAGGGGCGTTCACGTCCGCGCCCTTTTTCACGAGGATCTTAATGTCGGAGAGCTGGGTATGCGTCATGAGTGGGCGTTTTTCCTCGCCTCTTGAACGTGCATTTGCGTCAGCGCCGCGTTCGAGAGCAAGCTCTAGCAGCTCACCACTGAAGCGTAGAGGCTGCTCTGCGGTCATGATGGGATTAGAGTCCATGAGCTGCCCATAAGTGCGCGCATTCCCCATCTCGCCACTGAGGAGAATCATCTTCTCGCTGGCATGGAGTCCGCATCTAAGCATGTTTTTCAGGCAATCCCACGCGCGGGTCAGGATGACAAGTTCGCCTATGGTTATCTGGTATTCGGGATGAGCGAGGAAGGGATTCCCCCCCTTATCAAGGCTGGGGATGCAGGCTACGAGTTTATCCCATTTATCGGCATGAAGAGCTTCTGTGAGCTTCGCTAATTCGGGCTCGGTGAGTGTGATGACAGCATGCTCCGTGATGGCAATCTCCTGCACTGGGCTGTTTTCAGAATTCGCCTGACTGGGGGCGTTTGCCATCAAGACCAGTATACTGCTGTAAAATATCTTCTTCATGTGAATAGTTGAATTTGAAATGAATCCTATCAAAATATTTCTTGCATGTCAAGCAGTGACCATGCGAAGAGGGAGACTCGCAATGAGCCTCCCTCTGGATTATTCTATAATCTGAATATCAATTTAATTAGAACGAGTATTTCACACCGATGGAGGTGTTAACCGAGTTCTGATCCGTGCGGAACTCAGCATTCACACCTGCGAAGGCGCTCCAGTCTGTTGTGATAGGTACAACCCCATTCACATTCAGACGCAGACCGATAGCACTGGAGGCAGGGCTGAGTTGTGAGAAGGCATTACCACCACCGATGAAGCGATTATTAATGCCGACTTCAGCGTTCCCTGTATTTGCTGTCATGAGTGCTTCTGCGGTGACGAAACCAGCATTACCATTAAGCATGTACTCGTAGCGGTAGCGCATACCCGCAGCCGCGGTGAGGCTAGCGATGGATTCAGGCTCTACTTCGAGGCCAGCATTATCAAAGCCCTTCTCAGTGAAGGCATCAATTGTGCCGAAGCTCGCATCGAGCTGGAAGAGTGCGGAAACACCCTGCGCAGAACCACGGTTCATGAAGCTGTAGTCGAACTCGTAGCCGATATTTACCAGAGTAGCACTGGTAGAACCTTCTGCGTGTCCTGTGACACTGTACTGATCCGCACTGACGCTCACCTGACGATCCGTGCTGATATCATAGAAGCCTGCACCGAATGTAAGTACATGTGTGGCGCGCTTTGCTTCATAGATGACGCTCGCATCAAGGAAGAATGTGTTCGACTGTATATCAGAGCTGCCAGAAATAGCACTGTTACGGCTGTAGGCGAAGCTGAAGCCTGTTGTCCAGTTATCCATGACTTTGTGAGCACCAATGACCATGAATCCGATATGGCTGCTGGAGTATCCACTGGCATTTCCATCGGCATCAAGATCAGAGCCACCACCTGTGATGATGCTAGCTACAGCAGACCTCTTCGCGTCGAGCTTATCCGTACCCCAGTCCAAGCCCTGTGCCATGGTGAGTGCTGAGCTACGCAGAGCGAGCATATGAGCACTGGACGAGTCGATAACGACGCGGTTGAGATTTGCGAGATCCATACCACCGAGGAAGTCGAGGGCGGCGAGAGCATCAGCTTCACTGCGAGTTTCCCCTAGAGCCGTGAGCACATCACCGAGCGTGCTGCCTTCGACTTCTATGGTATTAACCCCAAGAAGTGCTGAGCTTACCGCTGTCTGATTGCTTGTCTTACCTGCGCCGATATAGTTCTTAGAGAAGGCTAGTTCCACGCGCTGCTCCCCTGTGACCTCATCGTCTAAGGTGTAGGCATGGACGTTCAGGGTGATGAGGTCATGATTGACAAACTCGCTTGCTTCATTACCATCGAGAATCACGCCTGTGGCTACCACCATACGTGTGTCATCCGCAATAGATGATTCAGCGAGTTTGTTATGCGCTACAAGCTCGAACTTACCACCGTTAAAGTTAATACTATTAGCCTCGATGACATCTATCTCTTTCGTCGCGAGATCGACATCATGAATAAGTGCCGCTGGTTTCGCCAACTCACTGATTCCACTAGGTGCTTCTATAGTAAGATTCTCAGCGTAAATACGGCCAGTACTTGAAGAGCTGTTAGCGACTACAAGCTGTGTGCCTTCTCTCAGTGTCGTAGAGCCGATATGAACACCATCTGCCGCATCTAGCGTAGAAGCGTCTTCCACCACGATCTGACCAGTGGAGAAATCACTACCAGCCATCAGACTCAGTGTATCACCGCCTCTTTTTAGAATGGAACCATTTTCAGAACTAAGAACACCGTCTAATGCGACATTCTTATTGACGAGCAATGCTCCATCAATTTTAATTCCATCATCGGCGCTTAATTTTGAGTCGCTAAGTAACACTTTAGCATCTTGCGCGACCTGTATAGAGTCACCTGCATTCAGTACTCTATACGTTCCATCCTCGAGGCTGTTTTCCATCACGATGTCACCACCTAAGACAATGCTCTTCTCCGTAGAGACATTCGCGTCTATAAATGAGGCGTACATATCCGCTGAACTGTCGGTCAGAGTAACATCTCCGTTTTCAGAACTCACATCACCTTCAATATGGAAGAAATCACTAACCTCTATATTCTCTAGGATCTTTAAGCTTGCGTCACTGCTAACGCTTAAGGAATCTGTAGTTAAGCCTTTAACTATATTAACACCTGACGTAGCCGTGAGGCCGTCAGTGAGCACAATCGCGTCAATCCCAGCCCCCTCACTCAGCGTGACTACGTGAGCAGTAAGCTCATTTGCCTCAAACAGACCAGCAGAAATATCTACGATATAGAGATGAGCATCACCAGCGCCCAGCTGCACATTCGTGTCAATCAAGGTCAGAAGGCTATCTGTATCCGCCGTGAAGTTGACACCTGCACCCGTAAGAGTGATATCACCACCTGTGAAGGTGACGTCTTCAGTCACCTGGAGTGATGCCGCATCAAGGTCTACATTCTCGACAGTGCCCGTGGCTAGCTCTACATTGCCTTTCTTCGCTGCAATTGTTAAATCCGTAGCTCCATCTAAGTCTTGGATCGCGACCGAGCCGTTCTTAGTAGTTAAGGAGTTTAGATTTCCTGCTACGGAGTTTGCCGTGATATTACCATCAGCAGCCAACTCGTTCTCGTTACCAAGGAGATCAACCACCGTGATCGTAGTTCCAGCGTTTAGCTCATTTTGGCTTCCTGCTATATTCTGGGTCACGATATCAGCACCTGCGGTAAGGATATTATCACTTCCGCCTAGTCCACCATTCAGTGTAAGTGTGGTGGCGGCAGTGATCTTATTACCATCCGCTCTGGTATAAATCGCTTCTATAGTCACAGAGCCCTCTTCTGACTGGATCATATTATCCGCACCAGATATATTCCCTGTGACAAGTGCATTCGTCGATGTCAATGTGTTATCATTAGAATTGATATTCTTCACAGTCAGAGTGTCTGTAGCGATAAGAGTATTATCATGAGCTGTGATATTACTATTCTCACCTCCAATGATTGCGGCTGACAGAATATTCCCCTGACCTTCGATATGTCCAGTCAGAGTAATAGTGGCATTCGTTGCGGTGATTGTATTCGCTGTGCCCGTGAGCGCGATACCAGCGATGGTGATATCTCCATTCTCAGATTTTAAGCTATTCTGCATACCAGAGATGACACCTGTTACTATAGTGCCATCGCCTGTCGTAGCGAGCTCGTTGTTATTACCACTTACTTCACCTAGAGTTATTGACCCAGTAGCATTAAGTTCATTAGAATCGCCAGAAAGCGTATTCGCTCCTGCGGCTATAGTAGTTCCCGTCAGGAAATTACCACTACCAGCCATCTCTCCATTCAGAGTAATAGTGGCATTCGTGGCGGTGATTGTATTCGCCGTGCCCGTGAGCGCGATACCAGCGATGGTGATATTTCCATCCACAGATGTTAAGCTATTCTGCATACCAGAAATGACACCTGTTGCTATAGTACCAACGCCTGTCGTAGCAAGCTCATTGTTATTACCACTTACTTCGCCTAGAGTTATTGATCCAGTAGCATCAAGTTCATTAGAATCGCCAGAAAGCGCATTCGCTCCTGCGGCTATAGTTGCTCCCGTCAGGAAATTACCACTACCCTCTATCTCACCGCTCACAGTCAGCGTCGTCGCAGCAGTAATCTCATTAGCTGTAGCCTCATTGCCTATACCTTTAATTTCAACGTCGGCTTTTTTGGATGTTAATGCATTACCATCGCCGTTAATCATAGCAGCAGTAAGCTTTTGCTCAGATACCAGATTACTGCGCTCGCCTGAGACCGCTCCTACAGTTAAATTGAGAGTCGCGTAAACATCACTATCTAAAGCAGTATTCAGTATACTCCCTATATTGACGTTACCCTCATTAGATTTCAGATGGTTATTCACTCCGCCGAGCCCGTCCGTTACCGTAAGATCGCCCTTTGATGTCAGCGTGTTCTCGCTACCTTCGATCTTTCCTTTGACTGTAAGCGTCGTTTCAGCTGTGATTGTATTACTATCGCCTTTATTAAAAATAGATTCAATTTCAACGGACGAATCAGATGAACGTAACTCATTAAACGAGCCAGATATATCCCCAAGCACGAGTTTTCCAGTAGCGTTAAACTCATTTGAATCGCCTCCAACTTGTGTACCGGTGCCCGTGATTGCATTTGCAGTAAAGACATTTGATTCCCCATCAATATTATCACCCAAAGTCAGCGTTTGATCAGCTTTGATAATATTATCACTACTTGCCGCCGTTACGTTATTTAACGTAATATTTCCACTTTTAGAGCTTAACTCATTCGAGCTACCTGAAATATTAGCGATATGGATATCATTTTCTGTATCTATCGTATTACCATCTCCCTGTAAACTTGATCCACTTGCAGCGAGAGAAACTGCTTCAATCTTATTACTATCCCCGACAATATCTCCAGTAGCGCTAATCGCATAACCATCAGCTTTCACTTGATTAGAATTACCATTAATCGATTTATCCCATGCACTCGAACCAATTGTAATATCACCAAATGAGGCTGTGACCTGAACGCCGTCTGCCTGAATGTAATCAATACTAATACCTTTCTCATTATCATTAGCATCCGAATCTACCCACGTTTTTAAAGATGTGGAATCTATCACACCCGCATCTGTGGCAGCTGATGCATCATACGTTAGTGCTGGTACCGTAAAGATAGCAGCAAGAAGAGCTTTTCGTAAAAGCGAAGGAACGTGTAGTTTCATATTTTTTCTTGTTAGGTTTATATATTTGTAAAATGTGACTAAGTATCTGTTTTTAATTAAAACCAATAACAGTCTTGCTGTAATGGAATCAGTCACTTTTCTAAAAATACAGCAGATAACAATCAAAGTCAACAAGAAAACACACATTCGATATTTTGTTAGATTATCAGACTTAAATCCTTAGTTCAAAACACACCAAAACAGTAGACTTTTCCAATGACGCATCATAGGAAATCACAAAGCTTAGCGGAGCTCTCCATCATGAAAGCATGGAAATAGAGTTGCTAAAAAAGCTAATATCGTGTATAATCACTGCCACATGACGTCAGATCCTCACAACATCGTGCTTCTTTTTCTTTTTAGCCCCATCGGGCTCGTGCTACTAGCCTACCTCATCGGAGCTATTCCTTTCGGCTACTTAGCTGGCAAGATAAACGGCATAGACCTGCGTGAGCATGGCTCACGCAACATAGGCGCGACGAATGCCATACGCGTGCTGGGCAAGGGCTGGGGCATTCCTGTTTTCTTGCTTGATTTCTTAAAGGGGCTCTTGCCGCTTCTGTTCGTGAAGTTGTACCTGGGCGAAGAGCTCAGCGGTATGAGCGTCGGAAACACGATCACCCTGTTGGCGGTGATGTTCGCACTTATCATCGGGCATACATTCACCATTTTCCTGAAGTT
>CAYJNX010000125.1:0-6891 GCA_964371525.1 uncultured Akkermansia sp.
AATTCTACTCGAATAATCTTCATGCCGAATTATAGCATTTCGAGTAATGTTTTGCGATAATTATTTTTGCAACTATGCTTACAATTTCGTATAATTGATTGGTGCCATCTATCCTAGATGAGTCCGTATATTGAGGTTGAAAGAAGGATGACATATTAACAACAAGAAATCAAGAACAATGAACTCAAATGTTACGATGGAATCTATAATATATTGTGGTATAGATATTAGCAAAGAGAAATATCTCAAAGAGTTCTCGTGAGCCCTCTTCGCCTAGGCTTTCTTTAAACCGCCAGATGGTTGTAGCATCTGGGATGTTGTCGTAGGCTTCAATGCCACAGAAGCGCATGAAGCTGATTCTGTCGTTTAGTTGAAACTCTATTTCGTCATCACTCAGATTGTAAAGTGCTTGTAGAATAATAATTTTGAACATCTTAACAAAGTCGTACGGGTGTCTTCCAGCGTTGCTTTTTTTCTTGCTTCTGCAATGCTTCTCCAAAGTCTCTCGAAAATGTTCGAAATTAATATAGCGAGTTAGTTCTTCTACACCTCGTTGCTTTTTGGGGTAGTTATCCTTAGTGTTTAGAAATGCGCGGTATGGAAATAACTGATTGCTCATATTGATTTTATCTGCATTAAGTATAGCAAAATGACAACAAAAGAACAAGCGTAAAAATAAGATAAGGTATTAAAAGGCAGAGATTTAAAGCCATGATCCGCAGCCTCATCATATGGCGTCAGCTCGGTCTATCAACCAAAGCATGAGGCTGCTAATTTCGCAAGAGAGGTGCCCTTAAGGGGTTTTAATTGTTTTGCGTGTTACAAAATAAAAAAATGATTTGATATTTCCACTTTGTTATAACACTAGAGAAGACACATTAATAGAATGTGTGTGAAATCTAGAGAAATGACAAGTGAGTATGTGTGATTTTAAAGAACAGTATTATGAAATAAGGAGATTAGCGAGCATATTACACATTTTTATGCAGATTCTGAGCTGCAAGAAGAGGTAACTATTAGAAATTTCCGAATAGTTCAATAGGAGGGTGAGCGTGAGCTCGCTCTGGTTTCGATATGTTTCCCAAAAGGAGCTTTGCGAGAAGTCCCTAATTGAGAGTTCTGTATTTCAAGATATAAAGGTGTTGAAATACTTCGAGTCAAACTTATTAGATAAAATAGTCTTGACATGGATGATTATAATGCTAGCATATAACAGCGTTTAGCTTTCTTTTTCGTTGGTGACGATCATTGAATTTCAATCATTGAGAAGGAGGGGTGTATTAGCTTGCTTGTGCTTTATTGCTCAGATTATAAAGCAATCATATCTCTGGATAGGTGGTTGAAAATTGCCTTAAGATGGATTTGATTGCTGATGAGTGATAGATGTTTCGAGTACTCTAATAGGAGCGTTAACTCTATTAAGGATATCATGATGAAATATTTTACTCTCGTAACGATGGCCTCCTTGGCCACAAGTGTTTGGGCAGAAGACTGGGCAACATGGCGCGGTCCTCTTGCGAATGGTACAACTCCTGAAAACGTTGAGCCCTTAGGCGATATTGCTTGGGAGGCTCAGCTCGGAAACGGCTATAGTGGCGTGACTGTCAAAGATGGCAAGCTTCTTGCCGCGGGCAATAAGGAGGATGTCGACTACATCTACTGCCTCGATGCTGTGACGGGCAAGCAGATCTGGGTCTATTCTCAGCCAAGTAGTGAGGGTAGATCTTACCCTGGTACTCTTTCGAGTCCCGTCACCGATGGGAAGTCAGTCTGGTTCACCAGCCGTCATGGCGAGCTGATTTGCGTCGATTTCGCTACAGGTAAGAAGCTCTGGGCAAAGATGCTCTGCGATGCTAATGCTCCTGTCCCTAGATGGGCTGTGTCTACCTCGGCTCTCATCTACAAGGATCTTGTGGTCGTCGGTATTGGTAAATCTGGTGTCGCGCTCAACAAGAATACAGGCGACGTCGTCTGGAGCTCTGCTGGGGTTTCAACGCATGCCACACCAACGCTCATCAACTGCTACGGCAAGGACTATTTCCTTATCCTGAGCGCGGATTATGCGAGCTTCGTCGAGCCTCTCACTGGTGAGGTTGTGGCGCAGACAGGTGTAGTATCACATAATGACATCATCGGGGCTAGCCCTCTCATCGTGGATGCTGAAAAAGGACTTTTCATGGTGACCTCTGGTTATAGATCAGGGCATGCCACGCTGTACGCCTTCGACGGTAAGGCAATCAAGCAGGTGTGGAATGTTAAGCATCTCAATAGCCAATTCTCTACTCCTGTCCTGCACGATGGTACGATTTACGGCTCTCATGGCAATAACAATGCGCGCAATGCTCTGCGTGCGATTGATGCGAAGACAGGGGCTCTTCTTTGGGAGGGTACATTGCGCTTTGGTTCGCCTGTGATCGCTGGTGACAAGCTCGTCTACCTCGATGAACGCGGTGCGCTGACTTATCTGAAGCTCGACAAGACTAAGGAAAATATCATCAGCTCACATGATGTGGTTTCTGGTGGCAAGTGCTGGCAGATGCCTGTCGTGGCGAACGGTTATATCTACTGCCGCAATAGTCTGGGTTCCTTGGTCTGCGTGAAGGTCAAATGAGTGAACTCTTCATCGTCTGCAGCTGCGAGAAATATAAGCTGCTTGATACGCAAGAGGTCAAGAAGATCGTCTATGCCCTCAGATCGAGTGGTAAAGAGGTTCTGATGGTGGCAGATTTCTGCCGCATGGCCTTGGCAACTGATGACAAGCCCCACATGGTGGGGCTTGTCGCATGCCACGCGCGCGCGCAGCAGGCTCTCTGTGCCTATGCGCAGCTAGAGTGCCCGCAGTGCTATGATCTGCGCGCACACTCTGCTCAGGCTCTCGCAGAGCAGATGCAGATCCCTTATGAGGAGCCTGCCTCTCTCGAGGAGATCGAGCTGCCGACCTATGATGAGTCCGAGGTCATTGCTTGGTATCCTACTATTGATTACAGCCAGTGTCGCGGCTGTATGAAGTGCGTGAACTTCTGCATGTTTGGTGTTTACGATAAGGATGAGAAACGCCGTCCACGTGTCAACAAGCCGCTTAACTGCAAAACAAATTGCCCAGCCTGTGCGCGTGTCTGTCCGCATGGGGCTATTATTTTCCCCAAGCATGCGGACGCTCCTATTAATGGTGGAGAGGGTGGCTCGCGTGAGGGGCTTAACCTCGAAAAGGCACTCAGTGATAAGAATCTCTATGAGAAGCTTTCTGCCCGTCGCGCCCTCGCTCGTAAGATTAACCTATTCAGCGACGATAATTTCTGATTTTAATATATGCTCAAGTTTTTTAAACGTGTGATAACCGAGGTGCCGCCTGATTTGCTGCGTACCTTTCTTTGGAATTTCTGTTACAAGGGTAGGGGGGCTGTGAAGGCCTTTGAGAAGCGCAAGAAGCAGGGCAAGCATTTCCCCGCCTTCATGGTGATCTCACTGACGAATACCTGTAACCTCAGCTGCAAGGGCTGCTGGGTCACGCAGACACCGCGTGTGGAGATCGCACCCGAACAGTTAGATGAGCTCATCTGTCAGTGTAAGAAGAACGGCAGCTACTTCTTTGGCCTTCTCGGCGGCGAGCCTCTGCTCTACAAAGATCTTTTCACGGTGATTGCCAAGCACCCTGACTGCTACTTCCAGATTTTTACTAATGGGACGCTGCTCACCCGCGAGGTGGCGCAGAAGATGCGTGCGCTTAAGAATGTCACCCCGCTGATCAGCATCGAGGGTGATGCCGTGATCTCTGATGTGCGCCGAGGTGGGAAGAATGTTTATGAACGCTCCCTTAAGGCTCTCGATCACTGCGCAGCAGAGAGACTCATCACGGGGGTCTGCACCAGTGTGTGCAAGAATAATATAGACACGCTCGCGACGAAGCCCTTCCTCGATGAGCTCATCAAGCGCAAGGTACACTACGTCTGGTACTACATTTACCGCCCAGTTGGACCGCATCCTAACAGGGATCTGGCGCTCTCGCAGGAGGAAATCACACGCCTGCGTCGCTTCATCGTCGAGCGTCGCTGCACGGAGGCCATCGCTATCGTCGATGCCTACTGGGACGCGAAGGGTCATGGACTCTGTCCAGCGGCAACGGGCTTTAGCCATCATATTAATTCATGTGGAGACATCGAGCTATGCCCGCCGTTGCAATTTAGCATGGATTCTGTACGCGGGGAGGCTCACCGCCTAGAAGAGCGTCTTGAGAACTCTAGCTTCTTGGAGCGTTTCCGACGCTTCATCGCGAATGAGACTCAGGGCTGTATCCTTCTGAATAATCCTGAGAAGCTGAAGGCTTTCTTAGAGGCGGAGGCGGCGCGTGATTCCAGTGGTCGCGGCTGCGCCTATGCTGAGCTGGGCAAGATGAGTCCCTGCCCCTGCCATCACAACCCAGAGTTGGCTATTCCCGAAAAGAGTTTCTGGTACAAGTGGGCGAAGCGTTTCTACTTCTTTGGATTTGGTGCTTATGGATAGGACAAAGCAGAGTGAGCTCATGGAGCTCATCGAGTCCTATGTGTCTCGTCATCATCTCGTGCCGCCGCTGAGTCTGCAAGAGCTGCATGACTGCGCTGCGCAGTTGGGGGTGGATGCTGACTATTATGGTGTGAGCACGGAGTGGATCATTATCATGATTAATAATGCTCTGTGGCAGGACACCGTCGCGAGTATCCCCGCAGAGCGTCGACTCTTTTTGCTGCCTCGCTGCATGAAGAGTTCTCAGAAATGTCGTGCGATGACCGACGAGCTGGGACTGATCTGTGAGCAGTGCGGTAGTTGTAAGGTGGGTGGATTGACCGCTGAGGCTGAGGCACGAGGCATGATGTGCATCGTGGCGGAGGGCGGCCCCGTAGCGCGTGGTGTGATCCAGAGTGGCGCGGCCGATGCCATCATCGGTGTGAGCTGCCTGGAGTCGCTGCGCAAGGCCTTTCCCCATATGGTGAATAACGCCCTACCAGGTATCGCTATCCCTCTCGATAAGGACGGCTGTGTTGACACCCGCGTGGATGTCGCGCTCGTACGCCAGTACCTACGCCTAGAGTCGCAGAAGAAGATGCCCCAGATGCTCAATGCCCCCGAGTGGGAGAAGAGAGTGAAAAGCTACTTCACTGACGAGGGGCTTCTACGCCTCATGGGCGAGCCTCGCAGCGCACCTGAGTCGCTCTCGCGTCAGTATCTGATGGGGGGAGGGAAACGCTTCCGCCCCTTCCTCTGTGCCGCGGTGTATCTCTGTCTGAGTGGTGCTGAGGAGCTGCCCGAGTTCGTCCAGCAGATTGCCGTGGCGATCGAGTGCTTCCACAAGGCTTCTCTCATTCATGATGATATCGAGGATGATGATAGTGAGCGCGATGGACTTGCGACACTACACTGTACCGAGGGGCTGGCTATCGCGCTGAACTGTGGTGATTTGCTGCTCGGGGAAGGCTATCGCCTCATTGCCGAGATTCAGACAGCTGAGGATGCGCCTATTGATAGGGGTGCTCTGCTGCGCACTGCTAGTCGTGGGCATCTCGCACTCTGCCGTGGGCAGGGAGATGAGCTCGCGCTGCTGCGAGGCGGTGAGCTCTATGGTGTGGCGCAGGTGCTGGAGATCTTCAAGGGCAAGACCGCTCCCGCTTTCGAGGTCGCGCTCGTGATGGGAGCTGTGTGCGCCCAAGCCGATCCTGCACTCTGTGAGCTGCTCAGTGCCTATAGTGAATCCTTTGGTGTCGCTTATCAAATCTACGATGACTTGGGCGACTTCCACGCGGAGAAAGACGCTCAGCTCGGGCGTCTCTCTGTTTTCTTCGCCCTCGCGCATGAGGCGAATCCTGAGTATCAGAGTATCACAGATCTCCTGCCTCAGATGGATGTGACCGCTATACGCGCACAGGCAGAGGAGCTCTACGAGCACTACCGTCAAGAATCCTACCGCTGCCTTCAGCAGCTGACGAATCCCGAGCTCAAACGTCTGCTCTTCCGCATTACTACACGAATTCTCAAAGATGTCTAAGCCTCCTTCATCCCACTCACGCGAGCTACGCGCGGTGCTGCGATCTGCCCATGAGACCATGAGCAGTGCAGCGCAAGAGAGGATGAAAGAATATTTGTTAAATGAAGCTAACTTTAAGTGCGGTGTTTTTCTCGACAGGGCACGAAAGCCCGATCTCTATTACAGTATGTTCGGGCTCGCCTGTGCTGATGCGCTGGGACTGCGTCTGCCGTGGAAGAATTATCAGCGTTACCTGCTGAGCTGCTCCTTGACCTCACTGGATGTCATCCATCTCTGCTGCTGGGTGAAGTGCGCTCTGATCACGCTGGCGCATCGCCCGCTCTCGTGGATGTCGCTTCAGCTGGGCCTGCGCCTCATGCAGCTCCGAGGCTACTTCCAGAAGGTCGAGCAGCTTTCCTCTGATGCTCTGTTGCAAGATCCCTACTTGATGTTCCTCTCCTTGAATATCCGTCAGGATCTTAAACTTTCTCTTCCATCCAAGGATGTCTACCTCAAAGCATTGGAGGCATGTCGTGCTACTGATGGTCGTAGCTATGGCAAGCAGCAGAGCGAGAGTCAGGAGGGGGTTGTTTCCATCACTGTGGCTGCTATCCTTGCTAAGCGTCAGTTAGGTGCGGGAGTGGACTCGGAGGCTCTGCGCTGGCTAGCCGAGCAGCAGGATGCTCGCGGTGGATTTGCCGCGAGCAAGGCGAGCCCTCTGTCTGATACGCTCTCGACGGCGGTCGCTCTCTTTACCCTGCGTGTCTGTGGCTGGGAGGAGCGCTCCACGTACAAGGCGGCGGCGGGCTACCTGCGTGACCATTGGCTGGATACGGGCGGCTTTGCCAGTGTCATCAATGATGAGCAGAGCGATAGCGAATACACTTTTTATGGAC
>CAYJNX010000126.1:0-6736 GCA_964371525.1 uncultured Akkermansia sp.
GAAGTGACCGTGGGCAAGATGACGCTTGCTGGTGTAGCGGGTGAGATAGCGGTGAATATCGGTGATTACGCGACTCTGAATCTTGGGAATGAATCCGCAGTAGGTATCGTCGCTGGTGATGGTACGCTGAATATTGCAGATGATGCAACGGTAAGCGTGTCTAGTTTCCTTTTAGAAAGCAGCGATGCCGTGACTCTCACGATAGGAGATGATGCAGTACTCTCGATCCTAGGAGAAAGCACGATAGAAACGCTGGATAATGAGGGATTCATTGATGCAGGAACGAATAGCCTGACTATCAGAAAGGCGACGGAAGACGGTGGATCTCTGAAAGCAGGTACACTGAGCATAGAGGGGAGCAATCGATTCGACGCCCTTGAAATCAGCGGACTCACAATTACTGGAGATCTTTCCTCAGATGACTATTCACTCGTACTTCAAGGCTTTAAAGACCTAGGGGATAAGACGATCGCACTGAGCCTCGAAGAACTCGAAGATGGTAAATTATCAGCAGGTGACTACCTGCTCATCGACCAGCAAAAAGGCGGAGAAAGCTTTGATACCATCACATGGGGTAACTTTGTCCTGACAGATGAATCGAAAGATGCCATTTATGATCTCATCATGAGCGGATATAATGTCTTTTATGCAGAATCTGACGGCAATATCCAACTCGACGTTCAGGTCGCTACAGGACGAACATGGAACACGAGTGAGAACTTCGCCACTAGCGAAGGAATTGAAGAAGGTGATCTCAACTACATCGCCCCCATTCTTGGCCCCGACGGCAAGCTCGTCAGCTACGATATTCTCGACGCTGTGAATAATATCTTCGTCGATCAAAATACAAGCATCGACCTCACAGGCGATACACTTACTTCAGATGGTGGTAAGGAGACCGTCATGCTGAACAATGTCAGCGGTGACGAAGGTGTCACTCTCACGCTACTGGGCGACGGAATAGATGAAGACTCTGCCACCTTTAACAATGATAAGGTAAGCGTCTTCAAGGGAGATGTCATTGCAAATAACCTCACCATTAATGCGCAGCACTCCAGCAACGCTCGCCTTGAACTCTCGTCACTTGAGCTCCAAAACGCACACCTCAATGTGGCCAGCGGTGATGTCTTCTACGTCGATACTCTCACGAGCGATGAGGACTCCATGCTCTCAGGAACGGTCTACATCACAGGTACAGGAAGCGACTACATCGGTGATTATGACGGCGCAACTATCGTCACTGTCCTAGAAGGAGCTTCTATCAATGCTATAGCAAGTCATGAGCTCACCGTTGGTGGCACTGCAGGCGAAATCACCCTGACAAATGTCTATGGCAACGAAATAGAAGAGATCAGCACATCAGGCGCAAACATCATTCTCCATCAGGACGATCAGGATAATCTGAGCACCAGCACCACCACACTGAGTGAAGACTCCAGTGTCAGTAAAGATGGGAAGGTGACGGTCACGGTAGACGGACAGGCCATGGCTGACTCTATCGCCGCTGACAAATCACATATGACGATCTTCACTGGTGGCGAAATAGAGTTCACATCAGGAGGCACACTTGTCATCGCTGATATCGACTCCTCACGCGAAATCAGCATGGATCCTGATGTCGCAGCGAAGGATCTCACCCTACTGACCGTCTCTGACGTGGCGGGCAGCGATGGTGAAGACGGATTTATCGAGTTCGAGGGCATTGAGCTAGAAAAGACCTTTACGAATGCGCGCTTCGAAACAGAAGGTGATAATCTCATCGTCGTCGCAGACCAGAACATTAATTTCTACAACGATCAAGCCATCAGCGCGACAGGAAATAATGCCTCAGGCATGTATCTCGTGAACGACCTGTACTACTCGGTCAATCCTCAGGGCTCTGGTAGCGCTGATAGCGACATCGTGAAGGTGCTTAATGAGCTCGACGACTACATCACGGCAGGTGATACGGAAGCTGCGAATCAGTTCGCCGCCGCGATCGCCGGCTCGAGCACGACAGCTATAGGCTCCGCGCTCAAGGGGGATATGGACCGCCAGTTACGCGTGATGCGTGACCGCGCCAGCACCTTCAGCCGCGCTGCTTATGTGGGCGAAACGAAGAAGGGCGCAGGTAACTTCTGGATCGAAGGCATGGTAAACGACAGCGAGCTCGACGCGACGGACTACTCCGCTGGTCACACGCTGAGCGGCTTCGGTGGTAGCGTGGGTTATGACAAGCAGGTCAGTGACACATTCTCCTTCGGTGGTGCGATCTCTGCCGTCTACGGTGATCTGACAGCGACAGCCGCTGACGCGGGTGAAGGTGAGCTGAACACCTACTACGTGAACCTCTACGCTCATATCAACCGCGGTCGCTGGACAAACAGCTTCGCTGCTGTCGTCGGTATCGCCGACACCACGCTCACACGTACACTCGCGACAGGTGCAGGTGACGTGACAGCAGAAGGCTCTAGCTCGGGCATGACCTACGGTCTGACCTATGAGCTCGGCTACCTCATCCCGCTCAACAGAAGTTCTTCATCTGTCCTTCAGCCTATCCTGAACCTCACCTACCAGTCCACGAGCATAGACGGCTACACGGAAACGGGTGACGCAGGTCTGGAAGTAGGCTCGCAGGATCTCAGCTATTTCTCCTTCGGCGTAGGTATGCGCTACGAAACGACAATAGGTGGTAAGCTCTTCGACCGTCACGCGACATTCTCCCTGCGCGGTCTGGCGAAGTTCGACAGCGGTGATAGCAACTCAGAAACAGAAGTCAGCCTACTGGCGAACCCAGGTCAGAGTGCCACCATCATCGGTGCTGAGGCTGGGAACAAAGCTTATGAGATCGGTGCAGGCATCTATATCCCTGTATCCCCACGTGGCAGCATCTACGTAGACGCAGCCGCTGAGATCCGAGACCTCCAGACGCAGATGAATGCGACTGTTGGCTATCAGATCTCCTTCTAAAGGCTATAGGCTTTAACAGCTACATCTCTACCACCGCTAGCAGTGCCTCGCATTGCTAGCGGTGATTTTATTTCCAGAGATGGGGCTTGATTTTTTCACTACATGCCCTATAATTAGTCTATGAACTCCCCGCAGGATCTCTGTCAGCTTAAAGAAGCCGCTCTCACCGCCTACCGAGGCATGGAGCTCGCACGTAGCTTTGACCATAAGATATCAGCACTTTACAAGGCGGGGAAAATCATGGGCGGAGTATTCTTAGGACGCGGTCATGAGGCCATCGCCGCCTGTCAGGCTAGCTTCTTAACACGCGGTCATGATGTGTACAGCCCCTTCATCCGTGAGAACGCTGGTCGCTTCGTCTGGGGGGATAGGCCACTGGATGCAGCGCGCGTGTACTTAGGCACGAAGACGAGCCTGACGAGCGGACGCGATGGGAATGTACACTGGGGTCGCCCTGACGTAGGGAATCCCACGCCTATCTCTCACCTCGGTGCGATGGTTTCCGTCGCCGCAGGCATGCTGATGGCGAAGCGTCTTCAGGGGGTGACGGACGTAGTCGGTGTCACCTGTGCGGGTGATGGCACGACATCCACAGGGGCTTTCCACGAGGGCTGCAATATGGCGGCAGTGGAGAAGCTACCCCTCGTCGTTGTCGTGACGAATAACCAGTTCGCCTACTCGACGCGCAATGACCAGCAGTTCGCCTGCGAATCGCTCATGGAGCGCGGTCAGGGCTACGGCATGGGCACATGGGAGTGCGATGGCACGGATTTCCTCGCGACCCTCCAGACCATGCACGCAGCTATAGAAGCGGCGCGCTCTGGTGGCGGAGCTCAGTGGGTGCTCGCCCACACGCTGCGCCAGTGTGGTCACGGTGAGCATGATGACGCTTGCTATATACCCCAAGACCTCAAGGATGCCTACGCAGACCGTGACTGCCTCGATGTCGCACGTCGCCAGCTTCTGGAGCTAGGCTGGATCACGGAAGAGGAGATCAGCGAAATACAGGCTGCCTGCACGGAAGAAGTACGCGCCGATGTCGCACAGGCGCAGAAAGAACCCGCACCACGCGTGCAGGAGGAGGACTGGATCGCCACATCATGGGCACAGGCACAACAGTAATTTTTTTATTCAACCTATCTTTATAAAGCACCAGCATGAGCGTAACTTACATAGATGCCATCCAGCAAGCGATGAAGGAGCTTCTCGCCGAAGATCCCCGCGTGTTCCTCTACGGACAGGACATCGCTGGCGTATTCGGCGGAGCGTTCAAGGCCACAAAGGGCTTGTATGACCTCTACCCCGACAGGGTGAAGAATGCCCCCATCAGCGAAGACGCGATGATAGGGCTGGCGATGGGTGCTGCCCTCGGTGGGATGCGTCCCATCGTGGAAATGCAGTTCGCGGACTTCTCCACCATCGCGCTGAACCAATTTGCGAATAACTGTGCGGCGCATTACTACCGCACAGGCATCCCTGTGAACGTGACGCTGCGTCTCCCTACGGGTGGCACACCCGGTGGTGGACCTTACCACAGCCAGAGCATGGAAGCACTCTTCGCGCATTTCCCTGGTCTGCACGTACTGACCCCAGCGACAGTGTCCGATGCCTACGCCATGCTAAAAATGGCTGTCGAACTCCCCGACCCAGTCGTCTTCGCAGAGCATAAGTTCCTGTACCGCTGGCTGAAAGCTGACAACTGGATGCCTGAGAATGGCGAAGCCCCGCTTCCCATCGGCAAGGCACGTATCGCGCGCCACGGCCGTCACGCCACCGTCGTCGCCTACTCCGCCATGGTGCCCGAGGCACTGAAGGCCGCCGAAGAGCTCGCCTCTAAGAATGGCTACGAAGTCGAAGTCGTCGACCTGCGCAGCATCCGACCACTCGATATGGACACCGTGCTCGCCTCCGTCGCACGTACAGGTCGCCTACTCGTCGTGAGTGAAGACTTCCCCTACGGAGGAGTCGCCGCTGAGATCATCGCCCGCGTGAGCAGCGAGGGATTCCACCTGCTGGATGCTGCCCCCCTGCGCCACTGCGCGAAGGACACGCCCATCCCCCAGCATCCTGATCTATGGAGAGCACACCGCCCTCACGCCGTGGATATCAGCCACTCGCTACGCTACCTGCTCTCACTTTAATTTTTCCTTTTTTCAGATCCGCACCTCCTTCCCCTCCCCTTAATTCTATGCCAAAAATCCCCATCCTCATGCCCCAGCTCGGTGAGTCCATCACAGAGGCCACTATCATGAGCTTCCTCGTCAAGCCCGGTGACATCGTCATCGCCGATCAGGAAATCATCGAAGTCGAGACAAATAAGGCAGTCATGTCCGTCACCGCACTCTGCGGCGGCACGCTGGAGGAATTCCTCGCGGCCGAAGGCGAGACACTCGCCGTCGGCACGACACTGGGCTACATCGAAGCGACAGAGGAGGAAATAGAACGCCAAGGACTGTCGAACTCGACAGCGGAGGCAGGAGAAGCGGTCGAAGACCCCTCACCGCACATCGAGGCAATGCCGCAGAATGCGAACCACGATGGCGCGCACTTCCGCACGGAAGGCGAGTTCCGCGAGAACTTCTCTTCGGCACGCGGACAAGCAGGAGGACTCCCCGTCCCCATGCCCATACGCGGAGCCAGCTTCCTCTCCCCACGCATCAAGGCACGCATGGATGAGCTAGGAATCACGGAAGCAGACCTCGCATACATCACCGGCACAGGAGTCGGTGGACGCATCACGATCGAAGACTTCGAGCAATTCATGGATTATGTCGATGGCTGGCCATCGCGTCAGGCCTCGCCCATGCGACGCAGCGTGGCGAGCAGCATGCAGCGCACATGGCGACGCCCCATCGCGAGCGCGAGCCGCCCCATCTTCATGGCACCCATCATCCTGCACCGCAAGAGACAAGCGGTGAAACCAGGAATCACCCTTTACTTCGTGCGCGCACTCGCTCTCGCGCTGGCAGAAGCACCTGAATCCGCAGGCTACATGGTCGGCGGTCGCATCCTCACCCCGAGGCGCATCGACATAGGCATCGCCGTGCAGGTGGACGACGGCGTGATGGTACCCGTCATGCGCGGGGCAAATGAATATACAATGGGCGAACTCGTCGAAGAGTACAACAAACTCGTCAGCCAAGCCCGCCAACGCCGCCTCAGCGCGGAATACCAAGGAGGGGGCATCGCCACCGTGACAAACTTCGGGGGCTTCGGCCTCACGAACGCCACGCCCATGCCACTCCCGAGCGAAAGCCTCATCCTCGGCGTAGGCTCTGTCGTGAAAGAACCCGTATGGAGCGATGAAGTCGAGTGCTTCATCCCTGTGGAAAAGGCGAACATCGTCGCCTCCTTCGACCACCGCGTCGTCGACGGTGGCGACATCGGACGCCTCATGCAGCGCATCGCCTACTTCTTAGAACACCCTGATGTCCTGTGAGCCCGAACAAAGCCCGCTCGGCATCTTAGCAGGAGCAGGAGAATACCCGCGCCTCCTCGCCGAGGGAGCGAAGCGCGCAGGTCGACGCATCGTCGGCGTGGGATTCCGAGGTGCGGAAGAAGAATCATTCAAGGCACTCTGCGACCACTACACCTGCTGCCGCGTCGGCACGCTGGAAGCCCCCAGAGCATTCATGAAGCAACATGGCGTGAAAGAATGCGTGCTCGTCGGACAGATCAAGCCCTCCTGCATCTACACCCTGTGGCCTGATGCGACCGCTCGACGCTTACTCGCCCAGCTGGATAAGAGAAACGCCCACACCATCTTCGGAGCAGTATGCCAGTACAT
>CAYJNX010000127.1:0-6723 GCA_964371525.1 uncultured Akkermansia sp.
ACATCCCCTTGTTTGTAAAGGAGCAGATCGAGCTTCAGGCGCATGGCAGCGAAGTCGAATACAAGAATATCTACATACGCGAGCTCTCCTCTGATCAGAAGACCGCGACACTCAGCGATGCCGAGAAGGCCGAAGGCTTCAAGCTGCTCTTCGACGGCGTCTCCATGGACGGCTGGCAGGGGAACACACAGGCCTATGTCGCCGAGGACGGATGCATCGTCATGTATCCAGAGAAGGGGCATGGGAATCTCTACACAGACAAGGAGTATGAGAACTTCGTGCTGCGATTCGAGTTCTGGCTCACCCCCGGTGCGAACAACGGTCTAGGCGTACGCACCCCCATGAATGTGGATGCCGCCTACCATGGCATGGAACTCCAGATTCTGGACAACGAAGCTGACATCTACAAGGCACTGGAAGCATATCAGTACCATGGCTCAGTCTACGGTGTAGCTACCGCAAAGCGTGGATTCCTGAAGCCCACAGGTGAATGGAATGTGCAAGAAGTCATCGCCGATGGAAATAAGATCAAGGTGACGCTGAATGGCGAAGTCATCCTCGAGACAGACATCGCGAAGGCGAGTGAGAATAATACGAAGACACTCGACGGACAGCCTCACCCTGGTCTACTGAACAAGAAGGGCTTCCTCGGTTTCTTAGGTCACGGCTCGCACGTGAAGTTCAGAAATCTCAGAATTAAAGAGCTGCCTTAAGGCAGACTTGTGACTGAATTCTTATGACGCGAGATACTGGCTGGTATCTCGCGTCATCTTGTGCGCAGGATATGACCGAGGTGAAGCAGCAGAAATATCTAGATTTTCGTCTATTTTTTAAGACTCAGTGAGCGCGTTTCTTGGTGATTTACATTCTATTAATGATAAGCTGAAAATTAATCACTGATGCAGGGGTGTTTTCTCTCGACACGCGGTATTTTAAAATGCTATTCTAGCGTAAGAATCAAATCTATTCTGTATGAAGCAACATTTTAATTTATTATGCCGTGCTGCACTTTCATGCGCAGCTGCCATCGCTATCGTCCAGCCTCTTTCTTATGCAGAAGGGGAAGAAGTAGCCGCACCGCGTACTGTTCAAGCGCATGTGGCTAAGCTTGAGCCCATACGCGGTGAAATCAATAAAGAGGCTGATTATTATATCTACCTTGGATCATCCAGCACTTGCCCCCCTTGTCGTGCTCTTATGCCCAAGGTAGTCAAGGAGTATAACAAAATGAAGCGAAAGAAGATAGAACTCATCCTCGTCGGTAGTGACAAGACGAAGGAAGCCGCTATCGCGTACGCCGAAGATTATAAGGTAAAGTTCCCAGCTGTGCATTATATGCAAGCAGGCGGACTCCCTGGTCGAGTCGCTGCCACTTCTCTTCCTAACGTGAGTATCGTCGATGCCGACGGTAAGACCCTTGCCAGTGGTGGGGGAGATGTCATTCTTAATTGGAAGAAAACCATAGCCACGGCCGAGCGTGACGCGAAGAAAGCCGCCGCTAAAGAAAAGCGTGAAGCCGCAAAGGCAGCTAAAGCGGCTAAGGCTGCTAAGGCAGCCGAGGCTGCGAAAGCAGAAGATGCATAAATAGTACGCCTCATATTTTTTAACCAAAAGCAAGCCTTCATCTTCGGATGGAGGCTTGCTTTTTAGGCATGCTCGACAAGATGCTGTGGAAGGGGCGGCTGCTATAGACGCGAAAAAGCCAGTTCTGCGTTGATGTAGAACTGGCTGAGTTAAAATGTAAGTGAGCGTAGATTAGCTCTTTTTCTTTGATTTCTTAGGAGCTTTTTCTCCTACTTCCGTGTCACACTTGGAGTCGGATTCTTCGTTACCGCATTTGCAGTGATTGCAGTTGAGAAGATCGACATTGATAGGAGCTGCGTAGCTCAAACCAACCATGCTGATAGCCGCTAAGGCAAGAATTGCTTTCATTTTATGTAAATATTAATAGAGCCTGCTTCATGCAAGATCTCAAACACATTAACATGTCGATGTCATGGGGTCAAGTTTGTATCAAGTAAGTGTATGTCATAATGATACTTTTGTAGATTTTAAAATCTGAATTATTAGTGGATTATAATGAAATCTAATAGTTCACTTAGAAGCAGAATCTGTATCCTACGCTGCCGTTCACTTTTCTGCTCTTGGCATCTTAAATGGCTTGTGATAGGTTGCTGTGCTGATGCCGAATTGATCCGTTCCATGAGTCGCAATGGCGATGACGCGATAGCGCGCGCCTGTAGAGGGGTGGGGCAGCTGGACTTTGTAACGCCCCTCTGCGTCGGTTCTGAGATGCGGGAGCCAGAGGAGGCAGGGCTGGGGATTCTCCTCAAGGAGCGGTGGAAGGCTTCGATCATGAGAGCCTGTGAATGAAACGCTACCTCCTGAACCTCCCATCATGAACAAGGGCATATCACTACTATTTTCTAACACGCCTTGAGTCCACGTAGCGGCATCACCGCTCTGCAAGAGCTGACCGAGCGTACTGCTCGAATAGACTCCCTCGATCTGAGTGCGCCAAAAGTGAGTGTGTGGCGCAGGAGTGCTGTAGCCACCTGCCTCTAGGCTGCCTTCATCGACGACATAGAGTGTGAGAATGGCGTGGGGCATGGCACGCCCCTCTGCATCGCGTACCTGTCCGCTCAGCTCGCTATACGTGTCGGAGCGGGCGGGTGGCTGCACCGTCTTGATCGTCACGTCGAGCTGCTTACTGCGCGGCTCGATGGTGATGTAGCTACTCCCTGAGATGATCTGAGGGATGCCAGAGGCGGTCTCCTCAGCACCGCGTATATGTAGCGCGCTGATGGTGAGGGATGGCGCGTCATCAGGGAGCAAGGGGATCTCGACGAACGACTCGTGAGCTCTCACGCGGCGATGGAGATGGCGCAGCACACCGTCTCTTTCGAGGGTGATGAGGAGCTCGCCCTCGATGCGATTGCCTAGACGGAGGCGTACGGTGTCGTTTGCTTGATAGTGCTTCTTGTCGGTTTTGATGTCCAGTTTGTTACCTCGCTTTGCGTCCACTCGGTGTGTGATGACGCTGCGGTAAGGCTGCCCCAGCGCGTCTTCACCCTCAGCGGTGATCGTGTAGAGTCCTGCCTGCTCAATAGAGAGGGGGAAGCGTCCGCGCCCCTGTGCATCAAGACTGAGGCTCTGTATGGAGGGGGGCTGTGGCTGCTTCTTCTGCACGTTAAGGGAATCGTGCTCGATGCGCACGCTAATGGGGCTGGGTGCAGGGCTGGGCTTACCCTCGGTGTCTACGACGAGTATATCTATCATCATAGGGCTGTCGCTGACATGGCTGATGGTCTCGGAGGGGCGTAGTCCTAGGTAGAGCTCAGCTGGGTGGTGGGAAAGCTCGATGCTCTGGGTGAGCTCGCCACCATCGCTACTGCTGACGGTGATGATGGAAAAGATGCCTTGATGTGATAGAGGACGGCTCTGAGGACGCGCCATCGTCAGCTCGGCCTTGCCCGTAGCGTCGAGTCTCTGCCCAACTTCGTGACTGTGCATCTCGGACGTGTCGTAACGCTGATCGCCAAAGCTGTAGTCACTCCAGCCCGCAGGCGCGAAAGGACGATCCGACGCATACACCTTCGCCGAGACATAGCCATCTGGGATGGTGTCACCTGTGAGCGGTTGAGCGTGAGCCGTGATGCGCAGTGTCTGACCATCCGCGCTGAGATGAGAGGCGGACTGGAACACGAAGCGGCTGCGTCGGAAATGCTCGATCTTCAGCTCGTGGGAGAAGCTCTCGTTGAGATGCGGCTGCTCAGCTGCTGCGATGGGGCGAAACTCGAGTGTGTAATCACTCAGATCTTGAGCATCGGGCTCGATGGGCACATCGAGCGAGAAGCTGTTATCCGCCTGCACGTCGATGCGCTGCGTAGCCAGCAATAGACCGCTGCGCTGGATCTGCACTTCTATCTCGCTCAGCTCATCGTCGGGGATGAGGCTTATGGTGTTCCCTACGATGCGGCGTAGATAGCCTTTCACATGAGCGGTCTCACCAGGTCTATAGATGGGGCGATCGGTGAAGCAGTAGTGAAGAAGTCTGGGTGTCAGTGCCTGCTGCTGCCTGAGTGCGAGGTAGCCTGCGTCAAATTTATCACCATATTCTGCTGACTCTATCGGCTTCAGACGCACCGTGTACGCGTCCTGTCCGCAGCTGATCTGTAGATAGCCCAGCTGCGAGGCGCGCTCGGCGAGCAGATCGCTCAGCGAGAGCCGTGAGCCCTCAGGGGAGATAGGCTGTTCATGGAGCAGCTGCGCGTCATGGGAGTAGAGGCTGAGATGGGGCTGCTGGATCTTCTCTCCAGTGGAGAGGTGAAAGCCATAGACGAAGAGCTGTTTACCCAGATCGTCCATCTTCCAAATCAAGCCGAGATCGCTGTGCTGGATGACGGACTGACTGGCCGCGACCGCATCGTGGGCGAGATTCCAGCTGTCCTTTTCACACGTGGCGGAATCCTCCTCTCCCGAGAGCTCAATGAGGTAGAGGCCTGTGCGCTGCTGGGGGTAGAGTCTGTCTTCGCGGAGAGACAGCGTGAGCTCCTGATCGCCCGTGGGGAGGGGGAAGTGGCGCGTTTCTACAGGATGGAGTAGCTCGGTGGGCACGAGGCTCACCCGATGGGCGAGGAGACGCGAAGCTAGAGGCTGCCGCGCCAGCGTCATCTGAGCGTGCCCGTCCACATCCATATAAGACGACGAGGAGAGGTCGGCGTACTCCAGCTTCTTCTTGTAGGGGGAGTAATAATTCTCATAGGCGCGGATCACCCGCACCGCCTCGATGCCGCGTGGCTCAAAGCGCAGCACGCGCAGCTGCGGCTCATCGAGACATTCATAGCGCAATGAGAAGGTCGAAGATCCTCCCGCAGCTAGGGCTGATAGAGAGGCGTTCGACGCGAGTGAAGGATCGCCTCGCGTTAATGGTGTGGGACTTGATCCCTCCGCGTGATGAGGTGCAGGAGTTTCGCTGTGCGTCTCTTCCGCGAATAGCAGAGCGACGCAGAGGCTGACGACTATGGGAAAAAAGCGATAGGATTTCATAGGATGCATACTAGCTCAATCATCTGTCATCTACAAGGTGAAACTGTCCTTGTTACACTGATTTTACACTTGCCCTGATTAGGAATTTATATCGACAGGACAGGGGTGTTCTTGCTATAGTATGAGAATGAAGATTCTTCCTCTTTTAGCATTGTCTCTCTCCGCCCTTTCTCCTATGACCCTTCATGCTCGCGTACCGGCACAGGCCGAGACGAATCGCGAGGAGCGTATGGAATGGTGGCGTGATGCGAAGTTCGGCATGTTTGTCCATTATGGTCTGTACTCAGGTCTCGCTGGTGAGATAGATGGGAAGCAGATAGATGGCTGTGTGGAGTGGATACAGCAGTACGCAGGAACAGAAACTGCCCAGTATCTCGCACAGGCACTCCCGAAGTTCAGTTACAAGGCAGGTAATGCTACAGAATGGGTGAAGCTCGCAGAAGAAGCTGGCTGCGGCTATATCGTCATGACGACGCGCCACCACGAGGGATTTAACCTTTACGACACGACAGGCATCTCCGAGCTGAACAGCGTCGAGAAGAATGGCGTGGATATCGTAAAAGAGTTCTCCGAAGCGACGAAGCAATACGGATTAAAGACAGGCTACTACTTCTCCGTCATCGACTGGAATCACCCTGACTATGACCCTACTGGCACCGATATAGCCTACCCACAGGGGAATCTGACGGCGCAGAAAGAAGGCCGTCGCCAGTTCGGCAATCATGAACGCTTCAAGAAGCACCTGCACGAGCTCTTCGAGCGTCTTGTGAGCCGCTATCCTGCGGACATCATCTGGTGGGACTTCAGCAGTATCCCCTTCCAAGGCGACAAGGCATGGGGCGCGACGAATCTCATGGACACACTTTTTAAATATCATCCGAAGGCGATCCAGAACAACCGCCTCTACTGCATAGGTCAGAGTATGAAGGCAGACGAGTTCCGCCCGACACCCATCCACATGGGGGACTTCACGACACCCGAGCACTACATCCCCGCACAGGGCGTGGACGGTGACTGGGAAGTGTGCAATACATTAAACGGCACATGGGGCTACTCCGCTGCGAATAATAACTGGCGCACAGGTGAAGCCGTCACACGCGAGCTCATCGACATCGTGAGCCGAGGCGGAAACTACCTGCTGAATATAGGACCGAAGCCCGATGGCTCTATCCCTGCCGCAAGCATAGAAATCTTCAAGACCATAGGCTCATGGCTCAAGCCAAATGCTGAGGCTATTTACGGCACAGAGGCTAATCCCTTCGCCGCGGAGCTGAAGTGGGGACGCGTGACACGTAAGGGGGATGACACCCTCTATCTCATCGTATACGAGAAGCCCGAGTCAGGCTCGATCACCCTCCCTTGCAGCGTTGCAGAAGGAGCGAGTATCGCGCCTCTGCTGGCTGATCATGGCAAGATCAGCTGGAAGAACGACGCGGCTGGTCTCGTCCTCGATGTGAAAGAGATGAAGTTCGACAAGATCGCGACCGTCATTAAGTTAAAAGGAAACTACACGATCAAGCCTTAGGGGGACTTTGCAAAATTAGCAGCAAAAGGCGTGCTGTTTCGCTCATTTTAGAGACTAGCTTTCTGCTCGGACTAATTTTACAAGATGCCCTTAGGGCTTGATCGTATAACGCACCTGCGCGCAGCCCTTGAAGCGGATGCGCGTGGGGC
>CAYJNX010000128.1:0-6662 GCA_964371525.1 uncultured Akkermansia sp.
CTGAGAGCTACCGCAAGTACACAGACTCCATCTTGAAGTATGTCAAGAGCCGCGGTTATCAGCCACGCGTCTGGGGCAGTCTCAATAAGAAGCAAGGTCCTGTTCCCGTCATCGCCGAAGGCATCCAGGTGAACCTCTGGAACGGTGGCTGGGCTAAGGCATGGGACTCCATGAACCAAGGCTACGATGTGATCAACACAAACGACGGAGCTCTCTACATCGTGCCCTTCGCAGATTACTACCGCATGGACAAGAACCAGAGGTGGGTCTACGAGCACTTCAAGCCTAACCATATCGCTAATGAGACCGTACCTTCTGGTCACCCTCAATTCCTCGGTGCGACATTCGCTGTTTGGAATGACATGATAGACATCAAGCACCCTGGCTACCACTACCGCGACATCGCAGAAAGCATCAACAGCTCCATCGCCATCGTCGCCCAGAAGACATGGAGTGATGATGTCGTCCCTCGTAACTACGATGCACACCTCGCACTCGTATCTCAGCTCGACTACTTCCCTGTCGCCGCTAAGAAGCTGGAAAAAGCCATCACGCTTAAGGATGTCAAAGCGCCCAAGGCTCTGAATGCAGACTTCGTGAATCCGAACTACCATCTCGTCGCAGAAATCGAGATCAATCCTAGCGCCGCTGGCAAGGATCAGATCCTACTCAGCGATGGTAAGGCCGCCTTCATGCCAGTCATGGCAGATGGTCGCGTCGGCTTCCGTCGCGACGACACCCTGAGCTTCGCCTACGACTACAAGCTGCCACTTGGCAAGCGCGTGAAAGTCGAGCTCATCGGCACACTGGGCAAGACTCAGCTCTGGGTCGATGGCAAGCTCGCCGCCGACAAGCCTGTGCTCACCACCTTCCAGAGCACACATGCGGAGAAGATCTCCACCTTCCCCCTCCCACTGAAGACAGTAGGTGAGAAGATGGACGGAAAGATTTACTCTCTCCAAGTTACACAAAAGCCTTAAGGTTCTCTTAACATCCTAGGATTTTATTGTGGAGTACAAGACATTTATACTCTTTCACCCGCGAAGTACTAATCAACGTACGGTCTGACGATTCAGAAAATGATAAAGCCGTGAAGGAAATATCCTTCACGGCTTTGGTGCGCAAAAATTGTCATTAAGGTGACACCTTGCTTTCCTTCGCCATCTCGACACCGTCCTTGTAGTAGTAGTTATGGAGTCCATAGTTATTTGGTAAAGTCAGCGCATCTAGCCAGACCCATTCTCCATCCTGTAACTGCCAGCTGAGGACGATAGCGTCCTTGTCCTTGAACTTGACTTCAGATACAGAGTGCATCTGACCATCTATCCATATATGGGGAAAAGTCTGTTCCATGAAGTCTTCCCATGTGATGGTCTGTGCGAGTGGGTGCTTTCCCTCGATGTTGATCGTGAGGGGGAACATGTCGCGCGTGAGAAAGACGAGTAGCATCTCATCGTCCTTCACTGTCTCTATCGTCTCCTCATCTTCCATGTAGACGCGCTTATCCTCGTAGAGTGGATGGTAAGAGATGCCGATGGGGTTCGTCAGGCAGATGTACCATGGGTAGGATTTCATGACGCGTATGTGGGCATGGATGCTCTTACCCTCCGCGTTCTTGAGGCTGACTTGGTAGCTGTCGCCGAGGCAGTGGTGGTACAGGATGCTGACGAGCACGCAGGCGATGAAGGGAAGCCCGAGATAGAGGGATAGCTTCTTGAGGATCTTTTTCATGTGAAATGTGTGAGGGGAGGGGGGAGCTTAGAATGCATTACTGACGCTGACCCAGCTTCTTACCCTGTCGGGCTGAAGGAGCTCGCGTAGCTCACGGCTGACTTCTTCGTGGCTGCATGCTTGCAGACGCTCGGGGAGGCTGAGGCTGTACTCGGGGGATAAGCCTAGAAGGGTGTCTAGTGCGACGGCCTTACCGATGCGCGCATGTGACTGCATGTGGATCTGATGACCGACGAGGGCGGTGGCTCGCGTGCGCTCGAAGGCGTCGAGTGGGATACCCTCTTCCGCGAGGCGGGTGAGGCATTCTGTCAGGGCGGTGCGTGCTTCGGCTAATTGCTCGGGAGCGGTGCCGAGGTAGAAGTAGAAGCAGCCAGTGTCGACTCCGCTCATGGCGGAGGCGGAGGCGTAGTAGGCGAGGCCGCGCTTCTCGCGTATCTCGGTGAAGATAGGTCCTGCCATGTCGCGCAGCCACTCTAAGACGAGTGCGAGTGCGGTGTTCTTCTCGGAGAGGATGGGCACACTGGGGATGGCGAGGGTGAGCACGGCCTGTTCCTTGTCCGCGATGAGCTGACTGTCTCCTGCTTGCTGCGGGATGGTTGCGCTGCGCTCGATGGGCTGTCCCATGGGAAGAGAGCTGAACTCCGTGTTAACGATTTCTTGTATTCCCTCCTCTACATCGCCGACGAGACTGAGAACGATGTTACGCCCACAGAAGAGGCGCGCATGCTGGTGTACGAGATCGTCTCGGCTGATGGCGCGCAGGCTCTCGACCGTACCATCGGGGATGAGCCCGTAGCTGGAATCTCCGAAGCAAAGCGGGCGTAGCTCACGGAAGGCGAGCGACAGTGGGTCTTCCTCCGCGTCGAGTACATCCGCTATCATGGCTTCCTTTTCCGTGTCGATGACTTTCTGATCGAGGGCAGGGTGCAGGATGATGTCGGCGAGGATGGTGAGCGTGTGGCTGAGGTCTTCTTTCAGGCAGGTGGCGGAGATGAGTAGGGTGTTGTTCCCCGCGTCACTGCTGATGCTCGCTCCGCGGTTCTCCAGTGCGTCGGCGATGTCGCTGGCGCTGCGCGTGGTCGTGCCCTTGAGCATGCATTCGGAGAGCAGGCTGTTGATCCCTGCTAGAGCCGCCGTCTCTGTGCCGCATCCTGCGCCGACAGCGAGATTGATACTCACGGCGGGGATGCTCTTGTCCTGCTTCGTGATGAGGCGTAGCCCCGAGCTTAATTCATGAAGGTGGGCAGGGCTGTCTGCGCCCTGATCGCTGAGGGCTGCATCTGATGCGTTACTACCTAGGGGGTCGATGCTGACTTCGCATTGCTTGTTCGCGACGAAGTAGCTGCGGATGACGCGCTTGATGTCGTCCGCCGTGACTTGGCGCAGGGCTTCTTCCCATTCTTCCATGGCCTTGCTATTGCGCGAGTGATGCCAGCTGAGTCCTAGGGCGTTTGCGCGTCCTTGCACGCTGGCAAGTCCGCGTAGGCGTGTGGTTTTCAGCTGGGCGAGGCTGCGCTGGATGCCGAGTTCGAAGCCATCAAGCTCAGGGAGTCCCTTCATGTACTCCTGTATCTTGTCGCGTAGCTCATCGCGCTTCTCACGCTCGCAGTCTGCTTCGATGACGAAGGCTCCTTCGCCCTCACGTGAGGGAATGATAGTGCAGCTGACATCGTGGGCGATGCCTTCTTCATCGTGGAAGAGCTTGTGCAGCCATGCGGCACGTCCGCTGCCGAGGAGGTGGGCGAGGATGCTGAGGGGCGCTGCGTCACGGTGCGTGGTGATGGGGGTGCGCCATGCGAGCATGAGGGTGCTTGTAGGCTGGGCGAACTCGCGACGCGTCAGGCGTGAGCCCCACTGGGGGGATTCGCTGGTCGGGCTGTAGGGACGCCCCTGCTTCGGTGTGATGCTTGCTTGCAGGGCTTCGACCTCCGATATGAAGTCCTGTTGGGGGATGATGTCCGCGCCACTGCTACAGATGATGAATGTCTTCTCCGCGGTGTAGCTCTCTGCGTGGTAGTTACACATGTCCTCGTAGCTCAGCGCGTCGAAGAGATGGCGGTGTCCGATGACGGGGAGACGGCGTGGGTGGGCGCAGAAGAGGGTTTCATTAAGCGTGCGGTAGGCGATATCCTGTGGATCGTCGTCGTACATGGCCATTTCGCGGCGGATGACATCGCGTTCTTTCTCCCATTCGTCACGTGGGAAGCTGGGGGAGAATACGAGTTCATGTAGGATGTGGAGGAATTCTTTCCAGTGCTCCGCTGGTCCGTCGATGTGGTAGACGGTACGATCTGTACTCGTGTAGGCATTCCACAGTCCGCCTAGTGAGGAGACGCGCTCGGCGAGTTCTTGACCATTGTAGCTAGCTGTGCCCTTGAATACCATGTGTTCGAGTAGGTGCGATATTCCCGAGCCGAGATGAGGGGACTCGTGTACAGAGCCTGTTTGTACCCAGAATTGGAGAGAGAGGAGGGGGGCTGCCCCCTGTTGTTGGAAAAGTGTGGTCAGCCCTTTGCTGCCGAGATGTGCCTGTGCCTGCATGGATTAATATTGCCATAAACTGAGACTAAGATCAAGGGAACCTTGTAAAATTAGTCTGGGCAGAATGGGAATTTCGAAAATGAGCGAAACAGCACGCCTTTTGCCGCATTTTGGCGAGAATTTACAGCTTTTTGGGCTTACATAGCTCGCTATGCGCGCCCAAACGCCGTAAATTATCATCCAAAGTGCATGCAAAATCCGAAGCTGCTAATTTTGCAAGGTCCCCTCAAGTAAGGGAATTGACATGGGAAATAAGTTCTCAAGCTAGATAATGAATGAACGGTGACGTGAGTGTGGTAGGTGTCGAAAAAAAACTTGAAAATGCCGCCTTTTTATCTTGTTATTTACGAGGAAATTGATAGATTAGCGTGATGAACATCACTCCATTCACCCTTTTCGCCTTGCTGTCTGCACCTCTTTTTGCTGAAGTAAAAGAAGAAGCTAAAGAGATTACACCTGCTATTGTCGCTAATGAAGACGCTCCATTGACTGTCGCAGAGCGCAATTATGTCCTCAATAGCCTAGCTCAGACACTGGACGTATTCGCAAAAAATTTCACGGAACGCGTAGACCCTGAAGCTCCCGATGCTCTATTATTAGCAGTTAAGCGTGAACAAAGCCGTATTGATACTCCTCTGGATGGATTGAGTGCAGAACAGCGAGAATTCCTTGAGCAGGAGCGTCGGATTTATGCCAATGCCGCTCAGAGCATGAAAGGTAAGAACGAAGACATGCAGAAGGAGATTTTCCAGACGATGCTTCAGACAATGGAAGCTCATCTTAAGACCGCTAGCCCTCACGTAAAACGCTTGTTTGGAACCCATCCCTTATTCGATGGGGTCGCGATGGAGGTAGGATTCGATTCTAAATTACGCGCCATTCTTTCCACTTCTCCAACACCTGAGATGGCGAATGCGGAGCAGTCTGCTGAAGTGATGAAGAGGCTGCAAGCTCTCGCGGAGGAAATACGTGCAATGCGTCTCTAATCCGCGTTTCATAGCAGCAATTTTAAGACATGGGTATCTTCTGATAGATACCCATGTCTTTTTCTTTAAACTCTTGAAAAATCAAGATGCATATAGTCGCGGTTGTTGTATAACCCAAACGGACGCGCACCGACACTCAGCCACGCGAGCCACCAGAAGTCGTACTCTGAGGAGGTGAACAGTGCATCTTTTCCACGCGCTCGGTTGCCATTACGCGCCGCGTTAAAGTCGAGTGCGATTCCCCATGCATGCATGCTGGATGCCGTGCCACCGCGCACGCTGCGATTATTATAACTACCGTCATAAACATCTAGCCCGAGCTCATGAATGCGCTGCGCCCCATAGTGAGCGAGGACGCGCTGGAGGGCGAGCTCTACAGCATGGGCGACACGCTCGTGCACCCTAATGGTCTCTACACGCTGTCCTGCGTAAAAGAGAGAATAGGGCGGCTCAATCGACACGAGCGGTACTTGTCCCGCTACACCGAATATTGAGTGATTCGAGCGAATCTGCGACTTACTCGGATAGATGGGCAGCCATCTCTCACCCACGTACTCGGCTAGTGCCGCTCGCGTCATCTTGCCGATGATGCCGTCCGCTTCTGCGCCGATGATGCGCTGGATGCGCTTAATGATCTGCACGGCTTCGCTCATGGGCGATCTCCTTTCTAAGGCTGAATATTTCTCTTCGCAATCCTTCTATCTGCGCCTCACGACCGTCCGAGCGTTCTTTCGCTTCGTCCAGACGTTCTGTCAGTCGCTTGATTTCGGATTGCTGGTGCTTGATAAACCACCCTACAGCCCCCACGCCAGTGATGACGAGGGCAATGACCTGCCAGCTCGGATTAGCTAGCATCGCTGCTGATCCCAGCATGCCAGACCCTATGATTCCTGTGTACATATTACTTTCCGACTGTGACGGTTAATCCGTAAATCTTGTGGAGTAGCTCCAAATCAGCCGCCTGTTCTGGCGTGATCGTGCAGGAGCTGAGGCACGCAGCCGCGAAGGCTGCACCGACTAATTTTAGTGTGTTTTTCATATGTTTTTTACTATAAGTGAGGGGTTAAGATCGCCCCAGTACCTGTGACCAAAAATCCGAACTCCTGCATAGTACAGAGGCTTAGCCCAGCAGGGGAGTAGTTTTCTGAACGCCACATCTGCTTGACGTTGTGTAAAGGGAGGTGTCCAGCTACTCTGCTCACTGAGCTGGTAGAGGAAATCATGAAGCAGCGACGCAATAAGCGTCATCAGCGTCTCCCTTATATTCCCTACTCCTGTGCATCCATCCCAGCGATACCCCGCGTAGAGCGTTATCTTGCCACGATAAGACTGCGCTACAAGATCGCCTCTGAGACTATAGAAGCGCAGATTATCCAACCCCAGCTCAGGCACTCGGAAGCTCAT
>CAYJNX010000129.1:0-6622 GCA_964371525.1 uncultured Akkermansia sp.
TGAACTGCGTGCTGATGAGCTCCGCGAGTTCTTCTTGCTGAGGGATGTTGTAGAGGTTAGAGCAGTGCATCAGGGTGGCTGCCTGCTCTTGGATGGCTGCCACCAGAGTCGGATGGCAATGCCCCAGACTCGCCGTAGCTATACCTGCGCACAGGTCGATGTAGCGGCGACCGTCGCTGTCGTAGAGGAAAGATGCTTCACCTTTTACAATGCTGATGGGGGCTCGTGCGTAGCTAGGAAGTACATAACTCATGTGGTGAAATGTACTCCTATGTCGCTTTCCTGTCAATGCTTTTTCCTCGTCTTCGTATCTATTCTGTGCTAGTGTTTAGGAAATGTTTCTACTCCTGAGTCTCCTATTTCATATCGCACTATATTCGACTGCCTTTTATCCAACGCAGACGAGCCCTCAGTTTGTGAAAATGCCTCTTGCTGCGGAGGAGGTAGAGGATGAGAAGGTAGACGATGGGGACGATGGAGCTGAACTGAGTCTGCCGCCCTTCACCCTGCTGGAGTTCGGCTACTTTGATGCGCTGAGAGAAGAGATGCTAGAAACACAGCAGTTTCCTTTTAATCCTATCGAAGGGCAAGGGCGCGAGATCGCCTTTGATGCGCAGAATGGTGATGCGATGGCGCAGTATCGCGTGGGGCTCTCCATGGTCGCCTTCAACTTTCATGATCTTGACCGCGTGACGCAGGTGCGCCGTAGCTGGCTGCTCCAGTCTGCGATGCAGGGGTATAGACCCGCGCAGAAGCTCCTAGCCCTTCTTTACTTGAACAGCGCAGGAGCACCGCGCCTGTCCAAGGCTCTGAGCTGGCTGAATGCGCTCGCGATGAATGGTGATGCCGAGGCAAAGGCAGAATTACTCTACCTAGCGAGCCAAGGCCTTGTCGAATATATAAGCCCAGACGACGCCTTCGCTGAACTCCGTCTCATGGCCGAAGGGCAGGGAGTGCAGGAACAGAGTGATCTCAATGCGCGCGCTCGCTATTCCGTTCAGCTAGGCTTGGGCATGAATGCCGCGCTAGGGCTAGGAGGTCAGCCGAGAGATGCCGCGCTGGCACTGCACTACTTTTCTAAGGCACGAGCCTACGCGATGTCGAATGCTAAGGATGCTGTCCTCTCGATGGGGGATTTCTCCCCTGATGACAGCACCTTAGAGCTCTGGGAGCAGGATTTAGCCACCCTTGCCCAGCAAGCAAACGCCGAGGCCTGCTACGTCTACGCGCTCTGGCTTCTTGAGGGACTATCCTTAGATGATAGGATAGAAGATACCGAGGAACTGGGACTGCATTATATGAACGTAGCCGCGTCGGAGGGACTAGCTGATGCGCATTATGAGCTAGCCTATCGCGTCATTGATCCATGGACTGCCAGCTTAGAAGGAGAGCTCAGCAAGGAGGAGCAAGAGGCCATCACACACTATCAGCAGGCCGATGCCTTAGGCTGTACGGCTGCCGCCGTGTCACTCTCTCGCTGCTATGAAAGCATGGGGAAGCGACAGGACGCGGAGCAAGTCCTCCGCACAGCTATCGCGCGCGATGACCACGCCACGAGAGAGAATAAGCATGAGCTCGCGGCTCTCCTCCTAGAATGGGAGCGTCTGGAAGAAGCATGCGAGCTCTACGAGAGTATGGCAGCGCAATCTGATAAAGAAGCGATGGTTCAGCTCATAACACTCTATCGTTATCATCTCCTTGGAGAAGGGAGCAAGCAGCGGGTCGAAGAGCTCCTGAAGCAGCTGGAAAATATAGCACCCAGTCGAGCGCATTACTTGCGAAGTGAGAAGTAAGTAATGCGGATGACACGATTTTTTCTCTCATTTAATGTATGTATATCAATGATGTATATGTAAAAAATGATAGATGGGAAGTCAAGCATTGTGTTATTATTTCATTATGCTATAATGACTCGGTAAGTTATCCCGCATGATGTCACTGATAAAAAAAACATTCTACTATAGCATAGGCGTATTCATCCTCGCCTGTGTGGGTGGGGTGTGTTTTCTGTGGTGGTACTCTGCGCATCAGGCCGACCCTCTACTGAGACCGAGTAACCCCGCGTTCACTGGCACTGATGATTATATGAAAAACTACCCGAACTTGCAGGTAGACAATTTCCAATTTGAGGGCTGGGACGGAACAGATATCCCTGCCGTCATCGTCCAGCGCTCAGCCCAGCCCAGCTCCCAGATGGAACGCTGGAGAAGCCTGATAGATAAACAGGACTACCACTCCTTGAAGCATGCCGACTATGTGTTAGTCAGCGTCGAGTGGGATCATGGCATAGAATCCGCGCTTCCCATCGCCGAAGTCCTCGCCTCCGCGGGGATGAAATGCGTCCTCTGGGAATCACGAGGCATTAATGATACGCGCGAATACTGCACCCATGGGCTGCGAGAGAGTCGCGACGTGCCATTACTCTTAAACAGTCTAGAGAAGCGTGACTCCCGCGATGATCTCATCGTCATCGCGCTAGGACGAGGCTATGGAGCATCCCTCTTCCTCCAGTCCGTGAGCATAGAAGACAGACTCTCCGCGCTCATCTCCATCGACTCCTATGCCTCGCTGAGTGAATCCTTCAAACGCAGCATCCCAGCTGAGCATGAAATACTCACGATGGGGAAAATGTGGCTCATCGACAGACAGCTTGACAGGAAAGTAGGCTATGAGATCTTCGATGTAGCCCCCGTGGAAAGCGTCATTGAAATGGAGTTCGAGACCCCGCTCCTCCTGATGAACCTCTCTCAGCACAGCGGACTCACCACCCTGAATGATGCTCTAAACATCTACCGACAGTCACCCAGCAAGGTGAAGGAAATATGGACACTACGCGACGCGGCAGACCTGCAGAACGAGACGCGCACCGTCAGCTATGCCTACAAGGCCGCTGATGAAGAAGTACGGCTACAGCTGGATATAAAATTAAAAGACAACGAAGATATGGCCTATGTATCGATGATATCATGGGTGGATGAGATGATGGCGCGCCTGATGCTAGAGAAGCAAGTAGCGACCGATATCGACAAGCAGAGCACCGCTACGGTGCAGCAATATGGACGTTGAATAATGATTGATTAAGCTAGAAACATGATAGCAAAAAAAGGAGAAATCCACGGAAATAGGCGGCGTAAACGTCGCCATAGTCAGGGCATATCGTTTCGCTACTGCGTCACGCTCGTCTTGGCGACGCTCGCAGCAATAGCAGTGCATCTGGGCTTCTACTATGCGGCACCCCACGTCATCTCATGGACAGTAGCGACCTCGAATACAGAAGCGGAAGAAGAAGACATCTTCCGCATCATCACCCTGCCTATGGAAGAAGAAGGCGAGATAGACATGCCTGAACCCACGGAAATCACCGAGCCCGAGGAGCTAGAACCCCAGGAAGCGGAAATAGACATCCTCGACGCGGAGTATGAAGAACTCGTCTTCTCCCCCGGCGACACGAATCTCCCCCTACCCGAGATAGGCAACACGCCAGAGGAATCTCTCGAAATAGAAATGACGGACAGCATCAGCACCCAGCTCTTCGATCAGGTCAGCGAAGCGACCACCTCCCATCTCGACATCGTCGAACCGACCCCCATTAACGACAACCCCATTGCCGTCGCAGCGCAGGGCTTCCTCACCGACAAAGACACCAGTGACCTACTCGAAGGCGAACTCCTCGAAAACGTCGAAAATGTCAGTGCCCTACCTAGCGACACGCGCAGCCTCTCTGACCTGCTGAAAGTAGAAAAACTCGGCTCCAGCTCAGGAGTCGCGCGACTAGGCGCGGACGTACTCTTCGCCTTCGGCGACGATGTCCTGCGTAACAGCGCGCGCATCACCCTCATCCAGCTCGCCGCCCTCATACGCAAGAACCCGAAAACACGCTTCATCATCGAAGGGCACACCGACAGCTTCGGCTCGCAGGAATATAACGAGAAACTCTCCCTACGTCGCGCCGCCGCCGTGCGCGCATGGCTAGCGAAGAACCGCATCCCGCTGGATCGCGTCTACCTCCGCGCCTGTGGAGACAGCCGCCCGCTGGCGGAGCACGACGGCTCACGCGCACAACAAGCCGTGAACCGACGCGTGGAAATCCACATGCGCAGCGCCACCGAGCCACTCCCTGAAGGCTGCATCGACGCCTCCGTAGAAATCGAAGACGAAGAAGACTAAACGCGCTGTCCCCCCCTTTTTTTTTCTAAAACTATGATCCCCACCTGTGGAACGCTAGACGACACCAGCCTGCGTCAGATAGACATGATAAGCCAGCGCGCACTGGGTACAGGCGACAAGCCTAGTGACTGCCGCTGGCTCATCTCACTGGACTACGACGGCACACTACGCCATGACGAAGCACCCTACATCGACGCGGAATTCTTTGAACAAATGGCAGCTTGGCGCGAGCACGGAGTCCGCTGGGGGATAAACACAGGGCGATCCCTCTACTTCCTCTTAGAAGACTACACGGAAATCAGCGCCGTGCTACCAGACTTCATCTGCACCTGCGAGAGATACGCCTATGTGAGCGATGACGCGGGTATGTTACACGCCTGCCATCGCTACAACGTCGGCTGTGACGAAGACCACATCGCACTACGCGCACGACTAGGTGAGGTGATAGGAGAAGAATTCAAACGCATGGGAGAGCGCAACCCTGAAGTAGAATGGGAAATCGACGACAGTGACCCCCTATCTATCGCGGCAGCAGACCCAGAAAGCATGGAAAAACTCATGCCCACCGTGTATGAAATCCAGAGCCGCTATCCAGAGCTCGGTATGCAGCGAGCAGGGCGATTCATGAGATACTGTGATGGACGCTATAGCAAAGGCTCGGCACTAGACCAAGTGAGAAAACACTGGGAAGTAGAAGAAGCTCACTGCTTCATCATGGGAGATGGGGAAAACGACCTCGACACCTTTAAACACTTCCCCACAGCGAGCTGCGCTGCACCGACACATAGCCATGTGGACGTGCTCAACTACGTGAACGCGCGGGGAGGCGACACGCAGCATGAACGCGTGATCGACGCACTACGCCGCTGGGCGAAGGAGCAGGGCATAGGCGAATAAGCGAAAAAACACACAGCTTCTCCTTGGCTTTGCTTAAATAGATTCCTAAGAGCTCGCTCTTAGGCAGGGTGCAGGGACGGCGTCCCTGCTGGGTTTGGGCAAAGCCCAAGGCAGCCCGTGATCGAAGATCACGGAGACGTCAGTGCCCGACAAACTTTAAAAATGCCCGCGGAGAAGACCCAGCAAGCAGGCAGCACCCTCACTGATGTCCCCCTACCCCTGCCCGCAGGGCAGCTCTTCTCTACCGTCGCCAACGCGAAGCGCAACAACCGCGTGGCATTAAATACAGCATACGCTCACCCTAAGACGCTACGCCACCGAACAGCATCTTCATCAGCTGGAATGAGACGATGATAGTGACTATCAAGGAAATTAACAGGAAAACATGCCTTTTTTTATTTTCCTCATTGACGGCGCATATTCTCAATAGACTAAAGAAGAAAGATGATAGAAAAAGAATAAAGCTAAACCCCATACATCTATTGCATGCATCAAGACTGACAATGAGAAGATAGGAAGAAAAGAACGAGAAAAGGGACAGATAGCTTAATGCTAATAAGTAATATGTCCGCCATTTAGGCTTACAGTAGAAGTAGGCCACGATAAGTAAGGGAATGATGAGGTAGATGAAGTTAAGCATGCTTCATACAGTATAATTTCTCTTGGGGGAGTGAGCAAGCGGTGATCGCGTCATTTTACAGTGTGAATAACGAGCGGAAGGAAGGTCACTCGACGAGCGCGCGCTACATTTGCGTTGCTATATGCTTGAAAAATTGCTAATCTAGGATTTTCAGTTTTTTATTATGGATTATCAGCTTCCTACTTTACCGCTACCCTATGAGTTAGAAACACGTGAGATCATGCGTCAGCTCACGCGCTCGAGCCGTAGTCTTGCAGAGCTCAAGGGGGCAGCGGTTAAGATCCCCAATAAGAGAATTCTCATTGAGGCTCTCACACTCATGGAGGCGAAGGATAGTTCAGAGGTCGAGAATATAGTTACCACTCATGATGAGTTGCATATGGCGAGCCTCAAGCTTAAGGAGCACTTCCTCACAGCATCTACCAAGGAGGTTCTAGATTACAAGGACGCGATTATGCGTGGGTTTGACTCATTAGCTCCTCATAATATTATCAGTAACAGTCTTATTTTAGAAATCCAATGTATTATTGAGAAGAATAGAGCTGGTTACAGAAGAGTTAATGGGACGATGCTTAAGGATCAGAGAGGAAGCGTGATTTATACCCCACCGCAAGACTATGCTATCATCGACTCAGCGATGAGTAATTTTTTAAATTATTTAAATGATGATCAACTTTGCGGTCTTGATCCGCTTATCAAGATGTCTATCCTTCATCACCAGTTTGAGAGTATCCATCCCTTTTATGATGGAAATGGTCGAACAGGTCGTATCCTCTGCATTCTTTATCTCGTCGCGCAGGGCTTACTCGATCTACCTATCCTTTATTTAAGTCGGTATATCACGCAGAATAAAGCGGAGTACTATCGCCTCTTGCAAAGCATTCGCGATGGTCAGAAGCAAGATAACGAAGAGCAGAA